>JAVHVD010000120.1:0-29772 GCA_032160745.1 Pseudonocardiales bacterium | reverse complement strand
ATGCGGGTCGTAGGGCACCGAGTCGAGTGAGACGAAGCCGAAGACGAGCTCGCGCACCTTGCCGGCGGCGCACAGCAGCCCGACGTCCGGACCGCCGAAGGACACCACAGTGAGATCGCGGACCGGGTTGCGCAGGATCGCTCGAACCAAGGCCATCGGCTTGCGCCGCGACCCCCAGCCGCCGATGCCGATCGTCATGCCGTCGCGCAGCCCGGCGACCGCCTCGTCGACCGTCGTCCGTTTGTCCTTCATTGCTTGCCACCGCCTCCGACGAATGCGTCGCGGTGCTCGTCGGCCACCCCGGCGAGGTTCAGTTCGAAGGTGAACCCCTGCTCGTAGCGGTAGCTGCGGTGTACCGGTTGGACGTCGATGCCGTTGAGCGCTTCCTTCGCCGCCCGGATGACCCGGGTGTCCTTGGCGGCGATGTCGCGGGCCACGGCGAGCGCCGTCCCGTAGAGATCGGCACGGGGTACGACGCGATAGACCGAGCCGTAGTGCTGCAGGGTCGCCGCGTCCACGGTCGAGGCGGTGAAGTACAGGGCGCGCATCAGGTGCTGCGGAACGAGCCGCGCCAGATGAGTGGCGGCACCGAGCGCACCGCGATCCACCTCGGGTAGCCCGAAGGTGGCGTCGTCCGCGGCGACCACGACGTCGGCATTGCCGACGAGCCCGATTCCGCCGCCGAGGCAGAACCCCTGGACCGCGGCGATGACAGGCACCGCGCAGTCGTACACCGCGGCGAAGGCCGCGTAGCACCCCCGGTTGGCGCCGATGAGCGCATCGAAGCCAGCGGTGCGCTGCATCTCCTTGATGTCGACGCCGGCATTGAAGCCGCGGCCCTCGGCCCGCAGCACGACCACGTGGGTTTCCTGGTCGCGGCCGGCGTCGCGGACGGCATCGGCGAGGTCGAACCAGCCCTGAACCGGCAGGGCGTTGACCGGCGGGTAGTCGACGGTGACGACGGTGACCCCGCCGCCTTCGGAGGAGGTGCTGATGCCCACGACGCCGCCTTCCCGAAACAAGCAAGTGCTTGGTAGGTTAGCAGACGTGGACCTCGGCCTCGGGAGTGCGATTGCGCTCGTGACGGGTGGGGTCCGGGGTGTCGGTCTGGGTATCAGCCGGGTGCTCGTGGACGCCGGCGCAACCGTGATCGCCTGCGCACGGCGCGAGCCGGAGGACGCGACGCCGGGGGTCGAGTTCTATGCGTGCGATGTGCGCGACACCGATCAGGTGCAGGTCATGGTGGCGGCCATCGTGGACCGTCACGGCCGGCTCGACGTCGTCGTCAACAACGCCGGCGGTGCGCCCCACTCGGACGCGGCCACGGCCAGCCCTCGGCTGCACGCCAAGATCGTCGAGCTGAATCTGCTCGCCCCGCTGCTCGTCGCGCAGGCAGCGAACGCGGTCATGCAGGAACAGGAGGCCGGCGGCTCGATCGTCATGGTGAGCAGCGTGAGCGGACATCGCGCCTCCCCGGGGACCGCGGCGTACGGCGCGGCCAAGGCCGGCCTGGACAACCTCGTCGCCTCCCTCGCGGTGGAGTGGGCGCCCAAGGTCCGGGTGAACTCGGTGGTCGCCGGGATGGTGCGCACCGAGCAGGCCCATCTGCACTACGGCGACGAGGCGGCGATCGCGGCGGTCGGCGCCACCGTTCCGCTCGGTCGGTTGGCCGAACCGGAGGAGATCGGCCGCTGCGTCGCGTTTCTGGCTTCACCGCTCGCCTCGTACGTCACCGGGGCAGCGCTGACCGCCCACGGCGGGGGTGAGCTGCCCGCGTTTCTCGCTGCGGCGCGCGTCGACGGGCGCTGAGGACCGCGTAGCATCTGCGGGCTGTGGCTTCTATCGGCGCGGCCCGCAACTGGGGACCGGTTCTCGCCTACGCCGCCCTCAGCGCGACCAACCAGATGCTGTGGTTGACCTACACGCCGTTCACCACCGACGCCGCCCGCCACTACGGAGTGTCCTCGGGCGCGATCGGCTGGCTGGCAGAGATCTTTCCGCTCGTCTATGTCGTCCTGGCCGTACCGGCCGGCCGGCTGATCGACCGCAACCTGAGGCTGTGGCTCAGTGTCGGCGCCGCGCTCACCGCGCTCGGCGGCGTGCTGCGCCTGGCCGGGGACGGTTACCTTCCCGCGCTGGGCGGTCAGTTGCTGGTGGCCGTCGCCCAGCCGCTCGTCCTCAACGCGGTGACCGCCGTGTCCGCCACCTACCTGCGTGAAGCGGACCGGCCGACGGGCATCGCCGTCTCGTCGGCCGGCATCTTCACCGGGATGGTGCTGGCACTGGTCCTGGGAGCGGCGTTGGGCTCGGCCCATCTGGCGACGCTGCTGACGATCCAAGCTCTGCTGGCCACCGTCGCGGCGGTGCTGCTCGGCGTGGCCCTTCGCGGTCGAAGCACCGGCTGGGCCGCGGTCTCGTCGGCAGTACCCCTGCGCGCCGTGTGGGCCGACGGCTACATCCGCCGCCTGACCGGACTCGTGTGCGTCGGCTTCGGCGTCTTCGTCGCCCTCACCACATGGCTGCAGGCGCTGCTCGAACCAGCGGGCGTCTCGGAGCGCGCGGCGGGTTACCTGCTGCTGGCGATGGTTCTTGCCGGCGTCGGCGGCTGCGCGGTGCTGCCGCCGTTACTCGCCCGCCGGCGGTGGGAGGCGCACTTCGTCCTGGCGTCGGTGGTGATCGGTGCGGCGGGTCTGGTTGTGCTGGCCGTGCTGCCCGGCGTTGGAACCGGACTGGCTGTCGTCGTCGTCCTCGGGGTCCTGCTGCTCACCGACCTGCCGATCGTCCTCGAGCTGGCCGAACGGCGGGCGGGCGCAGCAGGCGGGACGGCGAGCGCGCTGGTGTGGCTCGCCGGCAACGCGGCGGGCCTCGTCGCCGCGGTGCTCGTGCAGCTGCTCGTGCACCATCCCGGCGCGGCATTCACGCTGCTCGCCGTCGTGCTGCTGCTCGGACTCCCGCTGCTGCGGTCGCTGCGCACCGAACCGACCACGCTGCAACCTTTCGTGCCGACCGTCTCGTCCGACACTGCACAGGGTGCAGACGGAGGGACGGCGCGATGACCGAGCGGGATCCCGGCGGACCGACCGTGGAGGACGAGCTGGTCAATCGCGTGGTGGCCGCGGGAAACCGGCGCCGGACCCGCCGGTCGGCCTGGCTGATCGGGGGCGTGCTGGCGGTGGCGGCCGCGGTGACCGTGCCGCTGCTCGTCGGCGCGGCCGGCGGTCGCGGGCCGGCGGTCGCGGGGCAGACGCAGGCCCCGCCAGACACGACCGCCGGGTCGCGGGTCAGCGCCAACGTCGGTGGCCAGATCTCTGACCGGGCGGCCATCTATGCGGCGGCGCTCATTCATCGCTCGGAGCCCTCCACGCCCGCCGGCGTCGACGTACGCGATCGGATCTGCGAGAAGGCGATCACCGATCCCGGCACGAAGTGCCGTGACAGCGCCATACCGCTGAGCGTGCGGCGCGAGATCGCGCAGCTGATGCCCTATGGAGTGCACTTCGTCGCGCGCGAACCGGGCGCGCTGAACGGTACGGCGCCACCTCTGATCGTCTTCGGCGCGCTCGCCATCACGAGCGGGAAGCGGGCAACGCTCGGCATCGAGATGTTCTGCGGCCCGCTCTGCGGCGACGGGAAGACGCTCGTCCTGGCCCGAACGGACGACGGCTGGCGGGTCACCGGGACAACCGGGCCGGAATGGATCAGCTGACGACGTCAGACAGCGACGCGCTTCTTCAGCTCCCGGAGCGAGTTCTTCAACGACTGCTCGCGGATGAGCTTCTTCATCGGGCCCGGCACGAAGAACCCGACCTCGGCCACGATGTCGACAGTGACGTCGGTCGAGCCGTCCTCCCGCGGCGAGAACGTGTAAGTGCCGGTGTTCTCCTTGAGGTCGCCGCTCACCTGCTGCCAGCTGAGATTGTTGGGCAGGTCGTAGCTGTAGCGGACGACGTAGTCGACCTTGCGCACCTTCGCGTCGACCTTCATCCGCACCAGGGACCCGCGACCGTCGGAATCGCGCTCGAGCACCTCGCACTCGAGCACGGCCGCCTGCCATTCAGGAAACGTGTCGAAGTCGGTCAGCGCCTCGATGACCTTGTCGGCCGGAGCAGGTATGACGTCGGTGAGCCCAGTGGAATCGTTGCTCATGTCAGATCCTCTCGATGATGGTGCCGGTGGACAGCGCGCCGCCGGCGCACATCGTGATGAGGGCGGTGCTGCCGTCGCGGCGCTCCAGCTCGTGCAGTGCCGTGGTGATGAGGCGCGAGCCGGTGCTCCCCACGGGATGACCGATGGCGATGGCGCCACCGTTGACGTTCACCTTCTCCGGATCGGCGCCGTGCACCTGGAGCCAGGACATCGGGACCGACGCGAACGCCTCGTTGACCTCGAAGAGGTCGAAGTCACCGATCGACATCCCGCTGCGTTCGAGCAGCCGCGTCGTCGCCTGCACCGGCCCGTCGAGGTGATAGAACGGCTCGGCGCCGACGAGGCACTGGCTCACGATCCGGGCACGTGGGGTCAGGCCGAGCGCACGGGCCCGAGCCTCGTCCATCAGCAGCACCGCGGCGGCACCGTCGGAGATCTGCGAGGACGTGCCGGCCGTGTGCCGGGCACCGTCGTACACCGACTTCAGGCCGGCCAACCCTTCGGCGGTCGTGTCGCGCAGGCCCTGGTCGCGGGTGACCGTCCGGGTCTCGCCGGTCGGCTTGCCGTCGTCGTCCAGGATCGGGGCATCGACGGCGGCGACCTCGCGGTCGAAGTGGCCGGCGTCCCACGCCTGCTTCGCCTTCCGCTGCGAAGCGAGGCCGAAGGCGTCGAGCTGTTCGCGGGTGAGCCCACGCCGCTCGGCGATGCGCTCGGCGGCGAGGAACTGGTTGGGCATGTCGATGTCCCACGAGTCCGGGCGCGGCGAGCCCGTCTCGCCCCGGTTCGCGCCGAGCGGCACCCGCGACATCGCCTCGACGCCGCACGCAATGCCTATGTCGATGGCGCCGGACGCGATCAATCCGGCCACGAGGTGGTTGGCCTGCTGCGCAGACCCGCACTGCGCGTCGATGGTGAACGTCCCCGTCTGCCAGGGGAGCCCGGAACTCAACCACGCCGTCCGCGTCACGTTGTTGGACTGTTCGCCGGCCTGTGTGACGCATCCACCCGCGACTTGCTCCACCAGTTCCGGGTCGATGCCGGCCCGCCCGACGAGGGCCTTCTGAGCTGCGCCGAGCACCTCGGCCGCGTGCAGTCCGGCCAACCAGCCGTTGCGCCGTCCGATGGGCGTGCGCACCGCCTCCACGATCACCGCAGAACCCACTGCTCGCGCCCTCTCGTCGGTCCCGTTCCGGCCGTCGTCAAGAAGTAGAACACGTTTCTATATGTCGCAACAGATCCGGGCGGAACTCTTCACTCTACGTCGCCGCTTATGCTTGAATGCAGGTAGAACGTGTTGCAGATCTGCTCCGAACGACCAGGAGGCCGGCGTGCCAGTGCCCCAGCTCCCCGAGGGCTTCGACGTCAACGACCCCGAGGTGTACGTCAACGGCCTGCCGCGCGCCGAGTGGGAGGAACTTCGCCGCACTGCGCCGGTGTGGTGGCAGTCGCAGCCCAAACACCGCGATGGCTTCGACGACGAGGGCCACTGGGTGCTGACCCGGCATGCCGACGTCAAGGACGTCTCGCGCCAGGACAAGATCTTCTCGTCGTGGGAGAACGGCGCCATCATCCGGTTCAACGAGGACATGACCCGCGACAACATCGAGATGCAGCGCGTGATCATGCTCAACATGGACGCGCCGCAGCACACACGCATGCGCTCGATCATCTCCCGCGGTTTCACTCCGCGCGCGGTCAACAACTTGAAAGAGGCGCTGACCGAACGGGCCCGCAACATCGTCGCCGAGGCCAGCGCGAAAGAGACGGGGGATTTCGTCCGCGACGTCGCCTGCGAATTGCCTCTGCAGGCGATCGCCGAGCTGCTCGGCGTCCCGCAGGAGGACCGACTCAAGATCTTCGACTGGTCCAACCGAATGATCTCGTCGGAGGACGACGCGGAGGACGCGCAGACCGCCTCGTTCGAGACCCTCAGTTACTTCATGGAGATGGCCGAGTCCCGCAAGGAATGCCCGGCCGACGACATCGTCACCAAGCTGGTCACGGCGGACATCGATGGCCAGGAGCTGTCATCCGACGAGTTCGGCTTCTTCACGATCCTGCTCTCGGTGGCGGGCAACGAGACGACCCGGAATGCCATCAGCCACGGGATGATCGCGTTCATGGAGAACCCGGATCAGTGGGAGCTCTACAAGGCCGAGCGTCCGGAGACGACGGCCGACGAGATCGTGCGATGGTCGACACCGGTGGTGTCCTTCCAGCGGACGGCCTTGGAGGACACCGAGATCGGCGGCCAGAAGATCAAGGCAGGCGACCGCGTGGGCATGTACTACGCGGCGGCCAACTTCGACCCCGAGGTGTTCGAGGATCCGTACACGTTCAACATCAAGCGCGACCCGAACCCGCACGTCGGCTTCGGTGGCACTGGCGCGCACTACTGCATCGGCGCGAACCTGGCCCGGCTCGAGATGAACCTGATCTTCAACGCGATCGCGGACGTGCTGCCCGACATCTCGATGATCGGCGACCCGAAGAGGCTGCGGTCGGGTTGGCTGAACGGCATCATGGAGCTGCCCGTGCAGTACAAGTGCCCGGTTCCGCACTGACCTTCCTGCCGCACGCGAGCTGACGGCTATGGCAATGCGGTCCGCACGTCGAACCAGTCCGCCGGTTCGATCGGGTGATCGGTCACTCTGATCGTGCCTGCGACTGCTGATGTTGCAGGACGCGATCCCGGCCCTTAGCACCCGAGTGCGACGCACTCGCGCTCCGCCGTACACAGCCGGCGCGGTCGTCCACAGTTCGGACGTCGCACTCCCAGCCGCGCTCGAGCCCGGCCAGGGTGGGTCGCGTGCCGCACGGGGCGGCGTCGTAGGGAGGCTTCATGAAAAGGCTGCTCAGTTCTCTGGTTGTTGCGATCGGGTTGCTCGCCGTGGGATCGGCGGTGGCTGCACCCGCGGCGGGGGCCGGCTCGTCTTCGGCGGGCGCGGTTGTCGACGGAGTCCAGTTCGGTTATCTGCCAGCCGGTCTCGGCGACAGCACCGACTTCGCTTACGAGTACGACGATGTGGCGTTTGCCTCGCGGGTGTGGGAATCGGGGTCGGATGCCACGGGCTGGCAGGTCGATCTGAAGGTGGACGTCATGCGGGGTGTGGGGCTGCGCACCGGTCAGGCGCTGCACGATTGGTTCGTCGAGTACCAGGATCGACCGCCGGCCGAAGCGCGGTACGTGCGAGTCCGTATTCATGATCACCCCGGCTGGGCGTGCCGCGACCAGGTGTTCTGGCTGGTCCGGCCCGGATTGGCGCTCTCGGTTCGCGTGGACGCGACTCGCTGGACGCGGCCGGAGGCGCTGCGCATCGCGCGGGCGGCCCGCGTGATGCCAACGTGATCGGGCACGCGCTGCCGGTCGACGGCCGCGCCGAAGCTGATGACAGAAAGTGGAACACGTTCTAGTCTGTGGACGTGACTGCTACGGACGAGCACGCGACCACAACCTCGCCCGACGAGGCGTCGATGACCGGCGAAACGCTGCGACTGCCGACGCACAACGGGGACCTCATGGTCGCCGCGCTGAAGCAGCACCGGAATCGGCCGATCGTGCATCTCGGTGACGTGACGCTGACCGGTGCGGAGACCGCGGCGCGGATCAGCCAGTACATCCAGGCGTTCGACGCCCTCGGCGCCGGGACGGGGACGCACGCGGCGCTGCTGGCGCTGAACCGGCCGGAAGTGCTGTTCATCCTGGGCGCGGGGCAGACGCAGGGATATCGGCGTACGTCGCTGCACCCGCTCGGCTCGGCCGACGACCACGCCTACGTGATCAACGATGCCGGCATCACCGCGCTGGTCATCGACCCCTACTTCGTCGAGCGCGCGGTGCAGCTGCTGGAGAAGTGCCCGGGGCTCGACCTCGTGTTGACCATCGGTCCGGTTCCGCCGGAGTTGTCGGCAGTGGGCGTAGATCTCGTCGCCAAGGCGGCCGAGTTCCCGTCGAAGCGGCTGACCGCCACGCTGCTGGCGCCCGACCACATCACATCGATCACCTACACCGGCGGGACGACGGGCAAGCCCAAGGGCGTCGTCGGGCTCTCATCGACGTTCAACACCATGACCCAGGTCCAGCTGGCCGAGTGGGAATGGCCGGAGAACCCGCGGTTCCTGATGTGCACGCCGCTGTCTCACGCCGGAGCCGCGTTCTTCGTGCCCGTCGTCATCAAGGGCGGCACGCTGCACGTCCTGCCGCGGTTCGACCCGGCCGAGGTCCTGCGCACGATCGAGGAGCAGCGGATCACGGCCACCATGCTCGTGCCGACGATGCTGTACGCGCTGCTCGACCACCCCGACTCGCGGACCCGCGACCTCTCCTCGCTCGAGACGGTCTACTACGGGGCCTCGGCGATCAACCCCGCGCGTCTGGCCGAGGCGATCGAGCGCTTCGGCCCGATCTTCGCCCAGTACTACGGGCAGTCCGAGGCGCCGATGGTGATCACGTACCTCGGCAAGCAGGACCACGTGACCGGCAACGAGCGGCGGCTGACGTCGTGCGGTCGTCCGTCGGCCTACATTCGCGCCGCGCTCCTCGGCGAGGACGGCGCCCCGGTGCCGGTCGGTGAGCCGGGCGAGATCTGCGTCAGCGGACCGTTGCTCGCCGGCGGTTACTGGAAGCTGCCCGACGAGACCGCGGCAACGTTCCGCGACGGTTGGTTGCACACCGGTGACATCGCCCGCGAGGACGAGGACGGCTTCTGGTACATCGTCGACCGCACCAAGGACATGATCGTCACCGGTGGTTTCAACGTCTTCCCGCGCGAGGTCGAGGACATCGTCGCCGAGCATCCGATGGTCGCCCAGGTCGGTGTCATCGGGGTTCCGCACGAGAAGTTCGGCGAGGCGGTCACGGCCGTCGTCGTCCTGCGCCCGGACGCCCCGCAGGACGAACAGTCTCTGGCGCGTATGACGGCGGAGATCCAGCAAGCGGTGCGGGAGCGGAAGGGCTCGGTGCAGGCGCCGAAGGAGATTCTTGTCCGCGACGCGCTGCCGTTGACGCCACTGGGCAAGCCGGACAAAAAGGCGTTGCGGGCGCAATTCTGGACCGGCGAGCGCGCGGTCGGCTAACGGCTGCCGGCTGCTCGGGCGCGCACAGAACGGCGACCAGCGCGCGACGACGGGAGGGTGCACTTATGACCATCCCGGCCGCGCAGATCAGAAGCCCCTGGCCGGCGGTGACGCCGGCCAGGGGCCCTCTTCGGCTGTGATCAGCCGGCGTTAGTTGCCGCCCTCCAACGAAGGGATGTAGGCGCCCGGCACCTGGTTCGGCGAGTAGATCTTGTCCTCACCCGGGTAGGGCTTCGTCCACCCGTGCGTCTGGTACCACGTGAGGTGATTCATCTGCGCCGGGTTGGCGTAGTCGGGTGTGGCGTTCGCTCCGGTCAGGTGCTGGTGCGTCTTCCACTCCTGCCACTGCGCCGCAACCCCTTGCTTGTCCGCCGGCACCGCGGTGGACGGTTGGGCGGCGGCGTTCTGCGCCGAGACGATGTCCACACCGCAGGACGGCGCGGGCCCCGTCAGACCCAACGTCAGCGAGGTGCGGTTCGCCACTGCGTTGAACGGCGTGTAGTTGGGCGCCTTGGTGAACGCTGCGGTCATCGGGGTGGCCGCACTGTCCTTCTGGTTCATCGGGTGGATCCCGAGGATCTGCTCGATGGTGCGGATCATGGTGATCTGCGAGTAGTAGTGGTTGTCGACAACGCTGTGCTTGGCCCAGGGGCTGATGATCTGGACCGGTGCCCGATGCCCGTCGACGTGGTCGAGGCCGGCCTGGCTGTCGTCCTCGACCACGAAGATCGCCGAGTCCTTCCAGTACTTGCTGTGCGAAATGGTGTCGACGATCTTGCCTGTGGCGAGGTCGTTGTCGGCAACCTGAGCGGCCGGGTTGAGGGGGCCGCCGGTGTGGTCGCTGGAAAGCCAGAACATGTTCAGGTTGGCCGGACCGTTCTTCTGGAAGTCCTGGTTCCAGATCTCGTACCGGTACTGGTCCGGGACCGAGGTGTCGAACTTCGGGAAGCCGGGCACCGACACGTCGTTGAGCGACGGGATCGGCGAGGAGGAGACCATGGGGTAGGCGCTGGGTTGACCGGTCGCGTCCATGTTTTTGGCGTCGCAGTAGAGGTTCTGCCAGTTCGCGCCGGCCGGCTTGGTCAGGAACTGCTGGAACTCGCCGAAGTCCCGCACCGTGTTCCCCGCCGCCTGGGCTCCGGTCCACAGGAAGCCGGAGCTCTGGTGGCCGAGAGCGTCGTCCTCGGTGTCGTAGCTGCGCAGGTATTCACCGGCCGAGGATTCGGTGTACTCCGGGTCGTCGGCCTGCATCAGCCAGTTATGTCCCTCGGCGGAGTTGGTGCCAACGTCGTAGGTGTTGTCGTACAGCCCGAACTGCTGGACCAGCGCGTGCTGGTTCGGCGTCACGTTCGCACCGAACTGGGCCAGCGACGGGTTGCCGTTGCCACTCGCGACGTCGCCGAAGACCTGGTCGTAGGTGCGGTTCTCCTTGACGATCAGGAAGACGTGCTTGATCGTCGAGGGGTCACCGAGCCGCACGGGGACGGGCACCGGCTTCGCGGATTTCTTATCGTTGGCCAGCTGGACCGAGTTGGGAGTCCAGCCGTTCTGCTTGAAGACCTCGGCCGTGTCAGCCTTGATGGCGTTGTCGTCCGGAAGCGTGAACCGCGTCAGGCTTGCCGTCGTGTCATGGGTGCCGTGCCCGGCGCTACTGGTGGGACGCCGAGCGTCGATCCCGCGGGTGTTGGAGATCAGGACCTTGCCGCCGACGGTGGTGACCGCGGTGGGGAAATAGTCCGTCGGCAGCAGGCCGACGTAGCTCGCCGGCTCCTTCGGGCTGGTGTAGCGGTAGACGGCGAGCGCGTTGGCGCGGCCGAGCGTCACCAGCAGATGACCGTCGTCGGTGAGGGTCACCCCGTCAGGCTCGTAACCGACCGTGGCCTCCGGCCACGGCTGGGTGGCGATGGTCTGGACGACGGCATCGCTGGAGGTGTCGATGACCGAGACGGTGTTGCTGTTGGTGTTGGTGACGAACAGCGCCCCCTTGTTCGCGTACAGGGCGGTCGGGTGCAGACCCACGTCGATGCTCTTGACGGCGGCAGTCGGGTTCGCCAGGTCGATGACGCTGACCGTGCCCGTGGTGGTGGAGCCGGTGACCGGGCTGGCCGGCACCTGGGTGTTGTACGAGTTCAGCGTGGCATCGCCGGCCTTCGCCGGGCGCCCGCCCTCGTTGCCGACGTAGACCTTGTTGCCGACCAGGACCATGTCACGCGGAGCGTTGCCCACAGCCCAGCTCTGCTCGATGGCGCCGGTCGACGCGTTGATGGCGACCACGCGGTTCTGGCCGTTGACGGCGGCGTACACGGTGGAGCCGTCGGGCGAGAACACCGCCTGCGCCGTCAGCGCGTGCTTGGGCCCGTCCGCCGGGATCGAGACCGTGGTCGGGTTGCTGAGGGTGCCGTCGGCGTTCACCGTGAACTTGGTGTAGCCGTTGGTCCGGGCCATCCACAGCGTCTTTCCGTCGGGAGAGTACGAAGGCCCCTCCTGACCCACGTCGTTGCCGGTGATTTTCAGGTTGTCCGCCGAAGAGTTCCCGATGAGCTGCTGCACCTTCCAGCTCTTGAGGTCCACGATGGTGAGCGCGGCGTTTCCGTCGGTGGTCAGTGCCGCCAGGTGGCTGCCGTCGGGGCTGACCGCGGACGCCATGATCTTGCCGTTGTTGACGACGAGGCGATCACCGATCGGGTTGAGGTACTGGTCGCTGGAGATTGCCAGCCCCTTGTCGGTGGTCTGGCCGACCTGGTCCGTGCCGAACTGGTGCGTTGACGCCAGCGCGATGCCGGAGCCGACGGCGACGAGCGCGAAACTGATCGCGCCGGCCGTTGCGAAGCGAGTCCGGCGGCGCCCCCGTGGCCGGAGAGGTTTCAAACGGTTCTTCTCGTCACGCCGATAGTTGCGTGTTACTTGCATTGCGGGTCATCCCTTCGTGGTGGAGAGCAGCTCGACATTCGCGTCGAACTGCCAGAGAGGGTTCGGTTCGTTCCCAGTTGCGGTGCGCACCTGGTAGTAGCCGTTGACGTCCTTCGGTCCGTCGCCGTCGGCGACGAACCGCCCGTCCGCCTTGACGTCAAGCTGGTAGATGGCCGACCCCGTGGCCGCCGTGACGTGCGGGAGATGCCAGGAGACGACGCAACGCCACTCGTTGCCCGGCCCGCTGGGGTCGTCGAGACCGTCGCCCTTGTTGCACGTCGCCGTGGCCGCCAGCTGCGCCTCGGTGACGTCGGGGCGGTGGAGTTGCTTGGTCTGCAGGCGGTAGAGGTGGGCGAACGCCGTGGCGACGGACCGCTGCACCTTGTCCTGCGTGATCCCCGAGCCCATAGCCGGCGTCGTCGCGGCGACGATCGCGATCGTGACGCCGAGGAGTCCGACCAGCGGCACGACTCCGACCACGACCGCACGGCGCCCCGAGCCGTCGTGGCTGCCGCTGGTGAAGTCGCGCCGCACGAAGAGCAGGTAGGCCAGCGCGGTCGCGGTGACCGCCCACACCAGGCTGATGCCGATTCCGATCAGTAGCGGGCCGAGCTGTACCGGGCTGGTGAACAGGCCGTTCCAGGCGATGAAGGCATAGCCGGGCAGGGCGAGCCGTACCGCGACGGGCAGGGGCAGCAGCTGCGCGAGCTGCATCACCAGGGCGACGACGGCGGGCAGCAGCAGCCCCATCGGGGAACGCCCCAGTGCAATGGAGCCGAGTAGTCCGATCGCCGCGAGGGCGAGCGTCGGAGCCAGTACGCAGGCCCAGGCGAGCAGAACCTTCCCGCCGGCGTCCGCCGGCGCCAGCAAGTGGCCGTCGAGGCCGACAAGAGGCCGGTTGCCCACCGCCACGACCCCACCCACCGCGCTGGAACAGGCCAGCCCGGCCACGAGCAGCAGGATGACGGTGAGGCTGGCCAACGCCTTCATGACGAAGATCCGTCGTGTCGACCGGACCGCCACCAACAGGTGGCGCCAGGTGCCGAGCCGGTCCTCGGTAGCGAACACGTCGCCGGCGACCACCGACGTCACCAGTGGAAGCGCCCAGGTGCCGGAGAAGCCGAGCATCACCAACGCTCCGGCCCACCCCGTGGCGTGCATCCAGCGACCGAAGAGGGTGTCCGCGGGGAGGGAGGTCTGCCGGCTCACCAGCGCGACGAAGACCGCCGGCGCGAGCCAGCAGGCCAGGACCAACAACCGTATGCGCCACTGGGCGAGCAGCTTGACCAGCTCGAAGCGGTAGCCGCGCGCCAATGGGATGCGGGCACCGGCGGCGCGGGCACTGGCGACGGTTGCGGTCATCGGCTGACCTCCTCCTGCTCGGTGAGAGCGAGAAACGCGGCCTCGAGCGGCGACACCACGGGAGCGAGCTCGCGCACCGCGATGCCCGCGTGCACGAGCCGCGCAACTAGTTCGTCGAGGGCCGGCACCACCGCGCGTACCACGAGGAATCCAGCGTGCTGCCGCGCCGCCGCATCAGAGCCGTCGACGATGCGGAGCCCGCGCGTGCCGAGAGTCAGCCGGCGCGCGGCGTCCGGGTCGGAGGTAAGTAGCCGGTAGTCGAGTTCCCGGTTCTCGGCGGACAGCTTGCTCAGCGGACCGGAGAAGACGACCCGTCCGGTCGCCAGGATTGTGACCTCGGAGCACAGTGCCTCGAGGTCGTCCATCCGGTGGCTGGAGACCACCACAGTGGTTCCGTCGGCGGCGAGCCGGGTCAGGACACCATGTACGTGCTTCTTGCCGGCCGGGTCGAGACCGTTGGACGGCTCGTCGAGCACCAGTAGCCGGGGCTCGGTCAGCAGCGCGGCGGCCAGCCCGAGCCGCTGACGCATGCCGAGGGAGAAGCCGCGTACCCGGTCCTCGGCGACATCGGTGAGCCCGACCTGGCCGAGCACCGTCTCAATGCCCGTCGTCCGCGCGTCGCGGCCGCGGAGAGCAACCAGCGCAGCGAGGTTCTGCCTCGCGGTGAGTGACGGATAGAGGCCTGGGCCGTCCACGAAGCCGGTGACACCGTCGGGAACAGCCAGCGCCCGCCCGACTTGCGTCCCCAGAATCTCGACCCGGCCCTTGTCGGCGACGGCCAGACCGAGCAACAGGCCGAGCAGTGTCGACTTCCCAGCTCCGTTCGGCCCTACCAGTCCGTGGATCTGCCCCCGCGCCACGTCCAGATCGATGCAGTCGAGCGCGACGACATCGCCGAAACACTTGGTGAGCCCGCGAGCCCGGACCGCTGATGCTGTCTCCATAAATCTCCCTTTCGGAACATTTAGGAACGTAGGGACAGCAAATGACGTCGGCAGGGGCGGCTATTGAACGTTCATCGAACGGGAGGTGACTGGCGTCTGCCGCGGCAATGCCCTGCGCCTGGGGCCGCGGCGGCGGCCGTGTTCATACCGGCCGGTTCACACACACCCAGGCCCGCCGTACCGAGCGCGGGTCACGGCCCGGCGGGGGCGACGTTCTGATTCAGGCGGAACACGTTGGCTGGGTCGTAACGGCGTTTCAGCTCGGCTAGTCGCTGATGGTTGGGGCCGTACGCGGCTCGAACGCGATCGCCTTCCTCGCTGCCGAGGTTGTTGACGTAGACGGCGTTCTCCAGATGGGGCTGCATCGCCGCGAAGGACTCGCGCGCCCAAGTGACGTGACGGGTCGACTCGGCCGGGTCCGCCCATTGCGCGAGGATCAGGAAGTCGTACTGCTCGGCGCGATGCGGGAACGCGGTGGCGTCGACGGGGACCCGGCTCGCCGCGCCCCGTAGTCCTTGCAGGCCGATGCCGCTGACACCCGGCGGCACCGCGGATGCGACGGCGAGAAGCGTCTCGACTGCTGCGTCGGTCAGGTCGCGCAGGTACCCGGATTTCCAATAGTGCAGGCGACCAGTGGGGAAGTTGGCGTCGGGGGCGCTCTGCAGGGCGACATAGGACGTAGGGACGATGGTGTCTTGGGCCGGCGGGCCGAATTCGCGCAGTGAGCGCAATGCAACCATGCCCTCGTCGTGATCCCCGCACCAGCACACGCCGATCGATGCCACTGGCGCACCCGCTGAATCGACCCCGAGCGAGACCGATGTCGAGAGTTCGTCCGGCGCATCGGCCAGGAACTGGTGGTGGAAGCGGATGGCGTCCGCGGCCATGCTGGAGGGGTAGGAGAGCCAACCGGCGAGCACCGGCCCGACCGGATGAAGCCGGTAGGTGAACGAGGTGACGACGCCGAAGTTGCCGCCGCCGCCGCGAAGTCCCCACAACAGATCCGCATGGTGCTCCGCCGTCACATGCAGAACCTCGCCATCGCCACTCACGAGCTCAGCGCCGAGAAGGCTGTCGCAGGCCAGGCCGTAGCGTCCGTTGAGCCACCCGAGACCGCCGCCGAGAGTGAGGCCGGCGATGCCGGTCTTGGACATGACACCGAGCGGCACCGCGAAACCCTGCTTCTGGGTCGCCCGATCCAGATCGCCGAGTAGCAGGCCGGGTCCGGCCTGTGCAGTGCGGTCGCCTGCATCGACATCGAGGTGCTTCATCGCGGAGAGGTCGAGCATGATCCCGTCGTCGCAGACCGCACTACCGGCAACGTTGTGGCCTCCACTGCGAACCGACAACGGGAGGTCGAAGCGACGCGCGTACGCGATGCCGCGCGCCACGTCAGACGCCTCATGACAGCGCGCGATCGCAAGGGGTCTGCGGTCGATCATTCCGTTGAACACCGCGCGGGCCGCGTCGTACCCGTCGTCCTCTGGCCGGAGCACGTCACCTTCGAGGTCCATCGTCGGCTGTGACGCCATACATCCCCCTGGCGATCCGATGTGCGCTCATCGGCGCCCACGCAGGATGCTCTCACCGCGTTGGCTGTGCAAGGCGCCGGACGCCCGCGACGATGATCGGTTGGAGCGAAGTCGGCCGGTTAGCAGTCGGCGGGGCGGTCGTCGGCGGCGTCGCCGAAGCACTGGTCGCCACCACCCTGACCGTCGAGATGGTCGGCGGCCGGGCCGCCGATCAGCCGGTCTGCACCGGGGCCGCCGGCCAGCACATCGGCCCCGTCGCCGCCGTCGAGCGTGTCGGCGCCCGTGTCGCCGTACAGGTAGTCGTCGCCCGAGCCACCGACGAGATGGTCGCTGCCGCCGTCGCCGTAGATCACGTCGTTGCCCGCGTCACCGTAGATCCGGTCGTTCCCGCCAAGCCCGCAGATGACGTCGCCGTCGCGGGTGCCGACGAGGACGTCGCTGCCGGGCGTGCCGGTGATCGTGCAGCCCCGTGGTCGGGTGTTGTACTCCTCGACGCCGAGGACGGGCCGGATCGCCCTGGCCACCTCACCGGTCGCGAAGTCGGCGCGCATCACGTCGTGCCCGAGGGCGTTGCCCAGCGCGGCCATGATCATCCCCTGATCGAGCGACAGGTAGCCATCGGACGGGTGACGCGTCGTCATGTTCACCGAGTCGCGGAAGCCCCAGTGCCCGTACATCTCGGGAATCGCCTGCAAGCGCGCGAGATCGCTCGTCGCTGCCGCCGGGCGGAAGCGCAGCGCGAGGAACGCGGCGTGCGGCGTCACGACGCCATTCGTGTACGCGCTGCGCGGTGGGTCGGGCACAGGGTTGCGCCCGGGGCAGCCGGCGAAACCACGGTCGACCAGCGTGCCGTTCTCGTTCGACGGATTCCCGTTCGGATCCATCCCTGCGGCGTCGACGCCGTACGCGGCGTAGCCGCCCTCGGGCGTGTTCGACGGTGAGAACCCCCACGCGCCGTAACCCGCGACGTTCAGCCCGTGATCGACCTGCGCGTCGACCGTGAGCGGGTGGTTCATCCGCCACGACGCCGCGCCCCATTCCTCCTCGGGCACGAACAGCGCCGGCATCAGCGCTTCGAACATCGAGCCGCCCCAACTCGGGGTGATGAGGGTGTCGTTGTAGCGGTAGCTGCCGTCGTAGACGCGTACACCGTCGTAAAGACGATCGAAGCCGACCGGCCGCGTCTCCTGGAACGAGTAGTCGCAGGTGTCGGGGAAGGTGCGCCAGCGACCGTAGTACTCCTTGCGCGGCAGTTCGCCTTTCGAAATGCCGATGTAGTCGGCGATGCGGCTCTCGGACACGACCGTGTCGTAGCAGCACGGTCCCGTGCCCTGCGCCGGTGAGTAGTGGAACAGGATGCGGTTGACGTCGGGTCGGTAATAGAACCCGAAGTTCATCGACTCGTAGATCGCGGAAGCCCGCGCGGCCAGTTCGGGCACGGCAGTGCGCACGATGTGCAGGCCGACGGCGAGCCAGGCGTTGTCGACGGACGACAGGATCGGATCCAGGGGGGCGCCGGTCGGTGGCCAGGTCGTGAGCTTTCTGCCGTCCCGGTGGTCGTACCAGTTGTAGAACTGCCCGTCCGGCTCGTGGCGTTCCATGCGCTCGAGCGTGCCGATCGTCGCGGTGAGCCGGCGGACTAGTTCGGTGCGCCCGATCACGCCGAGCCGCTGGGCGGCCACTGCGCTCCACATGTACGCGCCGATGTTGGTCGTGGACGTCTGCACGTCGGTCGTGCCGTCTGCGTGCAGCTGGTCGGTCGGCAGCCCGCTCGCGGTGTCGACCATCGCAGTGAACGACCGCCAGGTGTCGCCCGCGTATCGCATCAGCTGAGCGTGCCCGCGCGGAGCGGGTTGGGCGGCCGACGCGACCACCGGAGCCGACGGGAGCGCGGCGTCGGAAGCGGCGCGGGTGACGGTCGCGGCGAGCAGGCAAATCGCGAGCGCGGCGAGAATGACGGCCAATCTGCGCATGAGTCCTCCGGGGACGAAGATCGCAGCGCGGTCCCGAGCGGTTCCCAAAGCCCACTCTTGCACCGTTCCCAGGTGCCGAGCAACATGTCTGATAAGTCCGCGTCATCGGGACGGATCGTCCCTGGACCTGACCGCGGGCACCTCGTCCCCGGGAGCGCAATGATGCGAAACAGGAAGACGATCATCGCCATCGCCGCAGTCAGCGCCGCAACGGTCGTCGGCGTAGGGGTGGGTGCCGCCGCCGCGCCGAGGTCGGCGCCGGCCGCAAACGGCGGCAGTTCGGTCGAGAACAAGATCAGCGCGCTGATCGCGAAGATGACCGTCCAGGAGAAGCTGCAGCAGGTCCAGCTGCTCTCCGACGGCCAAATCACCGACGCCGATGCGAAGGCCGGCGTCGGCGGCGTGTTCAGCCTGACCGACCCGGTGAAGATCAACCACTTCCAGCACGTCGCGGTGGAGCAGTCGCGGCTGCACATCCCGATCCTCTTCGCCTACGACACGATCCACGGCTATCGCACGATCTTCCCGGTGCCGCTCGCGGCCGCCAGCTCTTTCGACCCGTCCGTTGCTCGAACCGACGCGAGCATCGGCGCCCGGGAGTCGTCGACGGTCGGTATCAAGCAGGTCTACAGTCCGATGCTCGACGTGTCGCACGAGCCGCGGTGGGGCCGCATCGTCGAGGGCAACGGTGAGGACCCCTACCTGGGCTCGGTCATGGGTGTCGCCCGCGTGCGCGGCGCTCAGGGCACCAACTACGCGGCTGACAACAAGGTCGTCTCGAGCGTCAAGCACTATGTCGCCTACGGTCAGCCAGAGGGCGGTCGTGACTACAACACCACCGACATGTCGGAGCAGCGGCTGCGCAATCTCTATCTGCCGCCGTTCAAGGCGGCGGTCGACGCCGGCGCCGGCACGGTCATGTGCTCGTTCAACGCCCTCAACGGCGTGCCCGGCTGCGCGAACCGGTACACCGAAACCGACATTCTGAAAAAGGAATGGGGCTTCGACGGGTTTGTCGAGAGCGACTACACCGCGGTGGCCGAGACCCGCGCGTGTCCGGGCCTGATGCCCACCGGCGGCCCGTGCGGGCACGGCACGGCTAAGGACGGACCCGAGGCCGGCGCCAATGCGCTGATGGCCGGCACCGACTCCGAGATGGTGAGCACCAACCTGCGCGACTACGGCCAGATGCTCCTGAGTCAGGGCCGTATCAGCATCTCCCGGCTGAACGATGCGGTACGCCGCATCCTGCGGGTCAAGTTCCGCGCCGGCCTGTTCGCCCACCCGTACGTGAACCAGGCGAAGGCCGTCGATCCGGGGAGTTTCCTGACCGCGGCCGACCGGGCGGCCGCCCGTAAGGCTGCGGGCGAGTCGATGGTCTTGCTGAAGAACTCCGGTTCGACGCTGCCGCTCGACCCCACCAAGTCGACCGCGGTGATCGGCCCGCTGGGCAACGACCAGCACGACATGCTCGGCCCGTGGTGGGGCCAGGGTCGCGACGCGGACGCCGTGAGCGTCTACACCGGCCTCAAGGCGCAGAACCCGAATACGACGTTCACGCAGGGCTGCACCATCGCCGACGTCGACCCGCCGAACAACAACCCGGCCGACGAGTGCGGGTCCGACGCCGGCTTCGATGCAGCCGTGGCGGCGGCCCAGCAGTCGCAGCAGGTGGTGCTCGCGCTCGGCGAGTCGCGAGGGATGAGCGGCGAGGCGGCGTCGAAGACGAACATCGACCTCCCGGGCAAGCAGCAGGAACTCATCGACCGGATCAAGGCAACCGGCAAGCCGTTCGTCGTCGTCCTGTTCAACGGCCGTCCGCTGACCTTGGCCAGTGTCGACGCATCATCGCCGGCCATCCTCGAGTCGTGGTTCCCCGGCGTCGAGGCCGGCAACGCCGTGGCCGACGTGCTGTACGGCAAGGTCAACCCGAGCGGCAAGCTACCGGTGTCGTTCCCCCAAACGCTCGGACAGGTGCCGATCTACTACAACCACGAGCCCACGGGTCGACCGTGTGACGTCACGCAGAAGTACAACTCGCGCTACCGCGACCTGCGCACGTGCGACCCGCTGTACCCGTTCGGATACGGCCTGAGCTACACCACGTTCTCGGTCTCGAACCTGCATCTGAACAAGGCGAGCGTCGGCAGGACCGGCCAGGTGCGGGCCACCATGACCGTCACCAACACCGGTTCGCGAGCGGGTACCGACGTGGCGCAGCTGTACCTGCACGACCCGGTCGCGAGCATCTCGCAGCCGGTGCGCAGGCTGCGCGGTTTCGAGCGCGTGACATTGGCGCCGGGGAAGTCGAAGACCGTCTCGTTCACGATCGGACGCGCCGACTTCGGCTTCTACGACAACCGGGGCAGGTTCGTAGTCGAACCGGGCGAGATCGACCTGTACGCCGGCGACTCGTCGACGGCTACGCTCGAAAAGTCGTTCCAGGTGCGGTAGGGACCGCAGGCGAGCGCACTGGATTCGAGCAGTGTCAGGGGGGCGGCTGGACGGTCTTCATCATGCGGTCGAGTTCCCAGAACGCGCGCAGCGAACGGATCTTCCCCTCGTCGTTCACGGTGTAGTGGAAGACCCCCTCACATCTTGCCCGGTACCCGTTCGACAGCGTTGTGTGGATGACGCCGACGTTGACGCACTCGCTGGCGCAGGCGAACGAGTCGTTGATCTCGAACTCGAACCGCGCGACGGTGGCGATGGTCAGGTCGTAGAAATGCGCGCGGCCGTCCGCACCGTGATGGCCCTTGCCCTCCTCGTCGAACATCGACGGGCCGACCGGGTCCTCGATCCAGCCGTCGTCGGCGAAGTTGGCGAGCCAGGCCTCCTTGTCCTTGCGGATCACCGCGTCGTACGAGCGGAACGCGGCATCGCGGGCGGGATGCGGCGCACGGCTGGGCGCGTTCCAGCGCACGACCGACGGTTCGGTGACGGCGGACTCGGTCATCGCAAACTCCTTACTCGGGGCGCTGTGCGCCGACGACCCACATCGAGAAGAACTGCGACCCGCCGCCGTAGGCGTGGCCGAGGGCCTTGCGGGCGTCGTCGACCTGGTGCTCGCCGGCGCGCCCCATCACCTGCATGGCCGACTCGGCGAAGCGGATCATGCCGGAGGCGCCGATCGGGTTGGAGCTGAGCACACCGCCGGAGGCGTTGATCGGCAACTTGCCGCCGATCTCGGTCTCGCCCGCCTCGGTGAGCTTCCAGCCCTCGCCCACGGCCGTGAACCCGAGGTTCTCGAGCCACATCGGCTCGAACCAGGAGAACGGGACGTAGATCTCTGCGGCGTCGATCTCCTCGAGCGGGTTCGTGATGCCGGCCTGCTTCCACAACGCGGCGGCACAGTCGCGCCCGGCCTGCGGATTGACCTGATCCCGGCCGGCATAGGTCGTCGGCTCCGTGCGCATGGCGGTGGCGTGGATCCAGCCCGGCCGGTCGACGGCCTGCGCCGCCTTTTCGTTGCCGATCACGATCGCGCAAGCGCCGTCCGAGGACGGACACGTCTCGTCGTAGCGGATCGGGTCCCACAGCATCTGCGAGGCCTGCACCTTCTCCATGGTCATGTCGGCCTGCTGCAGGTGCGCGTACGGGTTCTTGGCGCCGTTGCGCCGGTCCTTCGCCGCCACGATCGCGCCGACGTGGGTGGGCGCGCCCGACCGGCGGATGTAGCTGCGGACGTGCGGCGCGAAGTAGCCGCCGGCGCCGGCGTTGACGGGCATGTTGAACGGGACGGCGATCGACAGCGCCCACATGGCGTTGGACTCCGACTGCTTCTCCCAGGCGACGGCGAGCACTCGCTCGTGCAGGCCGGCCTGCACCAGGCTGGCGGCGACGACACCGGTGGAGCCGCCGACCGAGCCGGCCGTGTGCACCCGCAGGAGCGGCTTGCCCACCGCGCCGATCGCGTCGGCCAGCGACAGCTCGGGCATCATCACGCCCTCGAAGAAGTCGGGCGCCTTGCCGACCACCACCGCGTCGATGTCGTCCCAGCCCACGTCGGCGTCGGCCATTGCGCGATCGATCGCCTCGCGCAGCAACCCGGCCATCGACACGTCCTGCCGCTTGGCGCGGTAGTGCGTCTGTCCGGTGCCGAGCACCGCGGCCCGCTCCTTTGCCATCAGCGTCCCTCCATCACACAGACGAGGTTGTGCTGCAGTGCCGGACCTCCGGTGGCGTGCGCGAGAACCCGGCCTGCCGATCCGTCGGCGATCTGACCTGCTGCCTCGCCGATCCGGACGAGACCGCCGGCGAACATCGGGTTGCCGGCGAGCGCGCCGCCGGAAGGTGTGATCCGGACGTCGTCGCCCAGGCCCAGCTCGCTGCGCAGGATCAGCTCCTGGTGCGTGAACGGCGTGTACAACTCGGCCACCTCGACGCCGTCGATGCCGGCCCGCCGCGCGGCGACGACCGTGGACGCGGAGGTCGTCAGGTCACGCGCCCCGAGATGGGCGGAGTCGACGGCGTGGGCGATGCCGGTGATCCAGGCCGGCCGCTCGGCGAGATCGCGCGCCCGGTCCTCAGCGGCCAGCACGACCACGGCCGCGCCGTCGGTGATCGGCGCGCAGTCGTGCCGGCGCAACGGCTGGGCGAGGTACGGCTCGGAGAGCAGGGCGTCGACGTCCTTCGAGCCGGAGAGCTGGGCGTACGGGTTGGTTTCGGCATCGCGCCGGCAGCGGACGGCCACCTCGGCCATCGCCTGTTCGCTCCACTTGCCCTGGTCGATGCCCAGCTGGGCCTGCAGCCCGGCCACGGCCACCGCGTCCGGCCACAACGGCGCGACCATGTACGGGTCGAGTTGCAGCGCGAGGGTGCGCCGCAGATCGCCCGCCGAGGACTTGCCGAAGCCGTACACCAACGCAGTGTCGACCTCACCGGTCTGGATCTTGACCCACGCCTCGTACAGCGCCCACGCGGCGTCCAGCTCGACGTGCGACTCGTTGATCGGCGGCACCGGCCCCGTCGCGTCCACCGCCGACACGAAGGAGAACGCGCGGCCGGCCAGGTAGTCCGACGATCCGGAGCACCAGAATCCGATGTCGTGCTTGGTGATGCCGAGCCCGGCGAAGACGCCGGTGATGAGTGGCACCAGCATCTCGACGCCGTTGGTGGTCGCGGTGGTGTTCCTGACCTGCGGCGATTGGGTGAAGCCGACTATTCCTACGTCTCGCATCAGAGGTGCTCCTTGAAGCTGTCGTAGGACGCATCCGGTTCGCCCGAGGGGCGGAAGTGGGTGATGTTCTGCAAACCGTGTTCCCACTCCTCGCGCGACTTCCAGACGGCCTCGACCCGCATACCCATCCGCACGTCCTCGGCCGGGCAGTCGAGGATGAGGTGCAGGAATGCGATGTCCGCCCCGTCGAGAAGCACGTAGGCCGCGACGTAGGGCGGTTTGATCTGCTGGCCGAGGAACGGGACGTTGACGATGCAGAAGGTGGTCACGGTGCCGCGGTCGGGTAACTCGACCTCTTCCTCGGTCGGCACGCCGTCGACCGGGCAGGCGCCCCGGGGCGGGATGTACACCTTCCCGCACTGCGGGCAGCGCTGGCCGAGCAGCCGGCCCGCTTTGAGCCCCTGCAGGTAGCGGGTCTCCTGGATCGACGCGGAGTGCTGCACCCGCAGGTCGACCGGCGTCGTCACCATGGTCACGTCGGCACCGTCGGGAAGCGGCTGGGTCGAGGGCGCCTCCGACTCCGGTTCGAAGCACACGATGTCGCGGATGTGGCCGACCGGTTCGGCTGCCCAGCGCGCCTGGACCCGCATGCCGGTACGGACGTCGTCGGGCGACGGGACGTCCAGCGCGTGCAGCAGTCCGGTGTCGGCACCGTCCAGCTTGACGAGCACCCAGGCGAACCGCCGATCGAGGGGCTGGCCGGCCAGCGGCTCGGCGGCCCAGCTCCAGCTGAGGACGGCACCGCGGTCGCTGACGTCGACGAAGTCGGTGAGCGGCTGATGGGTCTTCGGGTCGTACTCGAGCGGCGGGACGACCACCTGGCCGTCGGAGGTGCGCACTCCGCGCACCTGGCGTCGGGCCAGGCCGGTCAGGAACCCGCCGAGGGTGGGGCCGAGGGACCTGGTGTAGTCGAAGCGCAGCTCGATGGGCGCGCTCAGCGGCTCGACGGTGGTCATCCCGTGAGTGAAACACGTTCTCGTATTGGCGGCAAGATCTCGGCAATCCAACTGTGTGGGCGGGACCTCAGCGCCTCTTCCGCTACTGATACACGTTCTAGATTGTCGATCGCTGGGTGCCCTGATGGCGGGACGCGGCAGGATAGGGGCGTGTTCGACTCACCCAGTCAGGTCGCGACCGAGCTCGCCCGCGTCCGCTACCTCGCCGACCCGGCAACGGCCACCACCGTCTATCTCGCCGCCACGCTCGAGAAGCCGCTGCTGGTCGAGGGCCCGGCCGGCGTCGGCAAGACCCAGCTGGCCAAGGCGGTGGCCGAAGCGACGGGCGCCGAGCTGATCCGGCTTCAGTGCTACGAGGGCTTGGACGAGGCCCGCGCGCTGTACGAGTGGAACTACAGGAAGCAGCTGCTGCGCATCCAGGCGAGTGCCGCCGATGCCGACGGAGCAGCCTGGGAGCAGACCCACGACGACATCTTCACCGACGAGTTCTTGCTCACTCGCCCGCTGCTGACTGCGATCCGGCGCTCCGAGCCGACCGTCCTGCTCGTCGACGAGGCCGACAAGACCGACGTCGAGGTGGAGGCGCTGCTGCTCGAGGTGCTGTCCGACTTCCAGGTGACGATCCCGGAGCTGGGCACGGTGACCGCCGTCCGCAAGCCGTTCGTCGTCATCACCTCCAACGCCACCCGTGAGCTGTCCGAGGCCCTCAAGCGTCGCTGCCTCTACCTACATCTGGACTATCCGACACCCGAGCGCGAACGGGACATCGTCCTCTCGCAGGTGCCCGACATCGAGCCGGCGCTGGCCGAGGAGCTGGCCCGCACCGCGGCCACGCTGCGCACGCTCGAGCTCAAGAAAGCGCCATCGGTGGCCGAGACCATCGACTGGGCCCGCACCCTCCTCGCGCTGGGCATCGAGTCGCTGGACGAGGAGGCCATCGCCGCGACGCTCGGCGTGGTGCTGAAACATCACTCCGATCACGGCCGCGCGGCCAA
Source organism: Pseudonocardiales bacterium (assembly GCA_032160745.1). Lineage (GTDB taxonomy): Bacteria > Actinomycetota > Actinomycetes > Mycobacteriales > Jatrophihabitantaceae > Jatrophihabitans. The sequence goes on along the minus strand of JAVHVD010000120.1, from coordinate 4,699 downwards.
GGAGCTCGGCCTGCCCGTCGCCGGGCCATGACGCTGCTCGATCGACACGTCGGCTTCGTCGCGGCGCTGCGCGAGGCCGGGCTGACGGTGTCGGTGGCCGAGGGGATCGACGCGATCGAGTCGATGCGGGCCGTCGATCTTCTCGACCGCGAGCAGCTGCGGGCCGCGCTCGCTGCGACGCTGGTGAAGCGCCAGCAGCACCGGCCGGCTTTCGACACCGTGTTCGACGTCTTCTATCCGCCGGTGACGGGGGAGTCCATCGTGCCGCCGAGCGACACGACGCCGCCGGGGCGGGATCCCGGCGCGGCGCCCCGCGGCCCCCTCGAGGATCCGGTCCGCGACCGTATCCGGGCCGACCTCGCCGCCTTTCTGCGTGACGGGGGAGAGCGCCTGCTCGAGGTCGTGGCCCGAGAGGCGGTCGCGGCGTTCGGGACGGTTGCCGGGCGGACGCCGGGTCAGTCGTCCTGGTCGCGGATGTCGGTGCTCGAGCGCGTGTCGGCGCAGACGCTGATGGCCGGGCTCCTCGAGCAGGTGCTCGCCGGGCAGGACCGCGGCGGTCTCGCGGAGCGGCGCGCGCGAACCGTCATCAACGAACGCATCGCTCGCTTCGAGAACCGGGTCGAGGTCGACGTCCGGCGACGCCTGGCCGAGCAGAGCGACGCCGACTCCGTGGCCCGGGCGGCCGCCCGTCCGACGATCGAACGGGTGAACTTCCTCGGCGCGACACGAGCCGATCTCGTCGCGCTGCGCCGGGAGATCCAGCCGCTGGCCCGCCGGTTGGCCGCTCGACTGGCGATTGACCATCGCCGCGGCAGCCGGGGTCAGCTGGACTTCCGGCGGACGATCCGCGCGTCCCTGTCATCCGGCGGCGTGCCGGTCACGACGCACCACCGCCCGCGGCGGCCGCTCAAGACCGATCTCGTGGTGCTGTGCGACCTCAGCGAATCGGTGACGTCCTTCGCGCACTTCACGCTGCTGCTCGTCTACGCCCTGCGCGAGCAGTTCACCAAGGTCCGAGCCTTCGGCTTCGTCGACGAGCTGGACGAGGTCACCCGGTTCTTCACCCCCGGCGGTGACGTGATCGACGCGGTCACCCGGCTGGCCAACGAGGCGGACGTGACCTGGCTGCTGGGCCGCACGGACTACGGCCGTGCCCTGGAGCTGTTCGCTTCGCGCTTCCCGGACGCGATCGGTTCGCGGACCTCGCTGCTCATCCTCGGCGATGCCCGGTCGAACTACGGCGAGCTGGCCCTGCCGAGGCTGACCGAACTCGCCGGCCGGGCCAAGCACACGTACTGGCTCAACCCCGAGCGGCGTGCGATCTGGGACACCGGAGACTCCCGCGCGAGCGAGTACGGCGCGATCGTGCCGATGGTCGAGTGCCGCAACCTTGCGCAGCTGGGCGAGTTCGTCCGGAGCCTGGCCGAGTGATCAGGGGATGAGGACGATCTTCCCGGTCGTGTGCCCGGCCATGATCTCGCGGTGGGCTTCGGCAACCTCGTCGAGCGGATAGGTGTTGGCGACGATCACGCGCAGCCGCCCTGCGGCGAACGCGCCGGTCAGTTGGGTGCGGGCGGCGGCGCGGATCTCGGTGCCCGGATCGGCGCCCGGCCCACCGCCGAGTAGCTGGATGCCCAGCCCGGGTGCGCGGCCGAAGGCGGCGATCGTCGCGATGCGCCGCCGGTCGGCGACGAGCTCGAGCGAGGCGTCGATCGCCTCGTCCGTGCCGACGAGGTCCAACGCGGCCGTGACTCCGTCCGGAGCGAGGGCCCGGACGCGGTCGGCCAGCCCGTCGCCGTAGGCCACCGGCGTGGCGCCGAACTCGCGCAACAGGTCGTGCTTGGCCGGTGCCGCTGTGGCGATAACGGCGGCGTCCCGACTTGCCGCGAGCTGGACGGCGAAGAGGCCGACCCCGCCGGACGCGCCGTGGATCAGCACAGTGTCGTCTGCCCCGGCGCCGACCGCCTCCAGCGCGTGCACCGCGGTGGCCCCGGTCAGTAGGAGCCCACCGGCCTGCTCCCAGGGCAGCGTCGCCGGCTTGGGTACGACGCTCGCGGCCGGCACGATGAGGTCACTGGCGTAGGCGCCGGACGCCCGATACGCGATCACCTCGTCGCCGACCGATACCGGGCCCGCGGCGCCGACGGATCCGGGCCCGACCGCCGTCACCACCCCGGCGGCCTCCGCCCCGAGACGCATCGGCAGCGAGGCGGGATCGCGGCCGAAGGCTCCGCTGTAGGCCTTGTGATCGATCGGATTGACGCCGGCGGCGCGGACGGCGATGCGCACCTCGCCCGGCCCCGGCTCGCCCACTGGCTCGTTGATCACGGACAGGACCTCAGGGCCACCGAATGCGGTGGCGACGACAACTGCGCTCATGGAACGGCAACCGCCGCGACCGCAGACCGATTCCCCGCGTCCACCTCCGGCTTTGCACCTTTCAGCGCCCGGAATCGGCCCGCTCAGCGGCGCTGAAAGGTGGAAAGCGGGGTCAGCGGCCCTTGAACTGGGGCTTGCGCTTCTCGGCGAACGCGCGCGGGCCCTCCTTGGCGTCCTCGCTCTGGAAGACCGCCATGCCCAGCTTGGCGTCGAGACGGAAGGCGTCGTTCTCGTGCATGCCCTCGGACTCGCGGATGGTCCGCAGGATCGCCTGCACCGCGAGTGGGCCGTTGGCGGCGATCAACTCCGCGATCTCGAGCGCCTTGTCCAGCGCTTGCCCGTCCGGCACGACGTGCCCGATAAGCCCGATCTCTTTGGCCTCCGGCGCCTTGATGTGCCGACCGGTGAGCAGCAGATCCGCGGCGACCGTGTACGGGATCTGCCGGACGAGCCGGACCGCCGAGCCTCCGAGCGGGAAGAGCCCCCATTTCGGCTCGCTCACGCCGAAGCGCGCGCTCTCGCCGGCGACCCGGATGTCGGTGGCCTGCAGGATCTCGGTGCCACCGGCGATCGCCGGGCCTTCGACGGCGGCGATCAGCGGCTTGGTGAGCCGGCGCCCCTTGAGCAGCGAGTCGATGACCGAGAGGTCGAGGGAGCGGGCCGAATCGCCCGGATGCGACGAGGTCATCGCCTTCAGATCGGCGCCGGCGCAGAACGCCCCGCCGGCGCCGGTGAGGATGCAGACGCGGATCTCGGGGTCCTCGTCGACCCGGTTCCAGGCGGCGCTCATGCCCGCGAGCATCGGTCCGGACAGCGCGTTCTTGGCCTCGGGGCGGTTCATCGTCACGATGAGGACGGAACCGCGCTGCTCGACGAGACAGTGCTGATCGTCAGGCGTCGTCATGGAAAACCGTCCTCCACACACGAGATCCGGGCTTGCCACGAACGATAACACGTTCTAGTTTTTGCCCATGCCCTACAACATCGCCGATCTCTTCGAGCACGCGGTCGACTACTTCCCGGACCGCCTGGCGGTGGCCTGTGCCGATGACGAGGCGACCTACGCCGAGCTGGAGGAGCGCGCCAACCGGCTCGCCCACCATCTCGCCGACCACGGTGTCGGCACGGGCTCGCACGTCGCCATGTGCACCCGCAACCGGCTCGAGGCGATCGTCACGATGCTCGCGGTGTACAAGCTCCGAGCGGCCCTGATCAACGTCAACTATCGCTATACCGCCAACGAGATCCGCTACGTCCTCGAAAACGCCGACGTCGTTGCGCTCGTGCACGAGCGGCTGTACTCCGACCGGGTCGCCGAGGCGCTGCCCGGCGCGCCGTCCGTGAAGCACACCGTCGTCCTCGACGACGAGAGCGATCTCGCGTTCGGCGGGACGTCCTACGACGACGCACTGGCGTCCGGACGGCCCGAGCGGGACTTCGAGGAGCGCAGCGGCGACGACCACTACCTGCTGTACACGGGTGGCACGACCGGCATGCCGAAGGGCGTGATCTGGCGGCACGAGGACGTCTGGCGGACGCTCGGTGGCGGCATCAACTTCATGACCGGTGAGCCGCTGGAGAGCGAATTCGCGCAGGCCGAGATGGGCAAGGTCACCGGCGGCATGGTCCGCCTGTGTCTGGCCCCGCTCATCCACGGCAACGCGCAGTGGGCCGGACTGATGGCCTTGTTCGGTGGGGACACCGTCGTCCTGCTCACCCAGTTCGACCCGGTCGAGGTGTGGAAGGCGATCGAGCGGCGCAAGGTCAACGTAGTCGTGCTCATCGGCGACGCGATGGCCCGGCCGATGATCGAGGCATTCCATCGCAAAGTTCCCAGCGGCGGCTACGACGTGTCGTCGGTGTACGCGATCTCCAGCAGCGCGGCGCTCTTCTCCCAGAGTGTCAAGAACGAGTACCTCAAGGCCCTGCCCAACGCGGTGATCACCGACGCGATCGGCTCGTCCGAGACCGGGTTCATGGGAATGGGCCTGATCACCAAGGACTCCGAGAAGGGCATCGGCGGCCCGCGGGTCAGCGCCGGGCGCGACACGATCGTCATCGACGAGGACGACAAGGTCATTCCGGCGGGGGACGAACGCATCGGCCGGCTCGCACGCGGTGGGCACATCCCCCTCGGCTACTACAAGGACCCCGACAAGACCGCCCGGCTGTTCGTCGAGGTCGAAGGCAAGCGGTACACCGTCCCCGGCGACTTCGCCCGGCACGAGGCCGACGGGACCATCACGCTGCTCGGTCGCGGGAACACCTGCGTGAACACCGGCGGCGAGAAGGTGTTCCCCGAGGAGGTCGAGGGAGCGCT
>JAVHVD010000119.1:0-5127 GCA_032160745.1 Pseudonocardiales bacterium | reverse complement strand
AGCTCGAGGTCGTCGCCGACCTCCTCGTCGACCTGCCGCTCGGCCGGTGCCGGCGCCGTGACGTCCTCGCGGAACGCGGGCTGGCGCTGGGACTTGCAGTGCGCGACGACGGCCGCGACCTCGGCGTCGGTGCGGGCCAGGCGTCGACCGGCGGCGAACGCGGCGAGGGCACCGTCGAGGTCGCGTCGCACCGCTCGCGACTCGCCGAGCACGACCCAGGCCATGGCAACGCCCTCGGCATCGACGGCGCGCTGCGCAAGGCTGGTGGTGGCCGGATGGCGCAGGGCGAAGGCCCGCTGTGCGGCGAGCAGCCACGCCCCCGGGGGAAGGTCCCCGCCGTCCACCCGCCACAGCGCCATGGCCAGCAGGTCACCGCGACGCCGCGCGCCCCGGCCCTCGATGGCGCTGGCGAGGGCCAGGCCGTGGGTCCGGGAGGCGAGGGCGCCGAGGCCGGCACGCACGGCCGTCCGGTACAGCGGGTGGGCGAAGGCGACGAAGGACCGCCGACCGTCGCGACGCACCTCGAGGATGCGGTCCCGCTCCAGGCTGACGACGGCACCCTCGGGGGCGAGGTCGAGCAGCAGCCCCAGGCCGAGCGGCTCGCCGGTCGCCACCAGCTCGAGGGCGAGCTGCCCCCCGCCGTCGTCCCGAGCCAGGCGGGCCTGCACCAGCTCGACCAGCCGGCCACTCGGCGACCACTGCGGGTCGACCCGCCAACCGTCGGCACCCTGGGTCAGTGCGCCGCAGCGCAAGGCGTCGTCGAGCAGCTCCCGTAGGAACAGCGCCGTCCCCGCGCTGCGGTCGTAGAAGAGCCGGCTCGTCGAGGGCGCGACAGCGCCGCCGAGGGCCAGCTCGAGCACCTCATCCACATCAGCGGGCCCGAGCGGTTGCAGCTCGAGGACGAGCGTCCGCTCGTCCCGGCACACCGACGTGAGCACTCGCGCCGGCACGTGCGACCGGGCCGCGCACACCACGGCGACTGCGGACGACATGCACAGCTGGTGGATCACCATGGCCGACTGCTCGTCGAGCTGGTGGGCGTCGTCGACGAAGACGACCGCGGTGCCGGCGTCGGAGGGGGCGGCCAGGGCTCGCCGGGCGTGGGCCGCCAGCGCCGCCCGTTCGGTGCCGATCATCTCCGGTGGGAGGAACTCGGCGAGCGCGCCGAGCGGCACCTCCTCGGCGAGCGGGCTGCCGACGACCCAGCGCACCGGTCGGCCGGTGGGCTCGACGGCGGCCGCCAGCTCGCGCAGGAGGCGGGTCTTGCCGACGCCGGCGGCGCCGAGGAGCACGACGCTGGCGCCGCTCGTCGGCGGGCGCAGCTCGTTGAGGACGAGCTCCTGCTCCTCGTCGCGGCCGCACAGGGGCCAGCGGGTCCCACCCGAGCCGAGCACGCAGCACAGAGTACGACCGGGGGCGGGCGCGGAAACGCGTAGCGCGCTACGCGTGTGCACGATCCGGGCGAGGCGCAGCATCGCACCCGTGGGTGGCGAGACAGGTCGTGGCGCGTTGGCGCCCATCTACGGGCGGGTCCTCGACCTGCTCGAGGCGGGTGCCTCGAACGAGGCGATCGCGGCGGTCGTGGGTATCAGCGTGGAAGCCGTGCCGGCGCTGGTCGACGTCGCCACCCGGAAAGAAGCGAACCGGGCGGGCGCCCGATGGGCGCCCGAGGAGGCGTCATGATGCGGACGGGTCGCGTGATCTCGGTGGTGGTGGCGGCGGCGATGGTCGCCTCGACGGCGACCGTGCTCGGAGCCACGACGGCAGGCGCGACGCCTGCTCTCGTCGTGCGCAACGCCGCCGGCGATCCCTCCGGGACGGCGGGCGACGCCGGCGACGGCGGGCTGGCCACCGCGGCTTCCCTCAACTTCCCCTCGGGCCTGGCCTTCGATCAGCGCGGGCGCCTGTACATCGCCGACTCCGTGAACAACCGCATCCGTCGCATCGACGGCGACGGCGTGATCACCAACTTCGCCGGCGACCCCGCCGGGACGGCCGGCAACGACGGTGACGGCGGATCGGCCGGCGCCGCGCACCTCAGCGCGCCTGACCGGATCGCTCTCGACGCCGCGGGCAACGCATACGTCTCCGACTACGGCAACAACCGCGTCCGGCGTATCGCCCCGAACGGCGTCATCACCGACTTCGCCGGGCGGTCGGACGGCCAGCCGGGCAACACCGGCGACGAGGGCGCTGCCACCGAGGCGGCGCTGAACCACCCGCGGGGTCTCGCCGTCGACGTCCACGGCAACGTGTTCATCGCCGACTCCGACAACCATCGCGTCCGCGTCGTCGACCCCACCGGCACGATCCACAACTTCGCCGGCGACGCCACGGCGACAGCGGGCAACGACGGCGACGGCGGCCCGGCGAGGATCGCCCACCTCGACGGACCGGTGGAGGTGGCTGTCGGCCCGAGCGGCGACGTGTACATCTCCGAGTGGACCCGCCACCGCGTCCGCAAGGTCGATACCGCCGGCACCATCAGCAACGTCGCCGGCTCGCTGGCCGGCGGCGGGAGCTCCGGCGACGGCGGCCCCGCTACCTCGGCCCGCCTCGACCTGCCATCGGGCCTCGCCTTCGACCCCGCCGGCAACCTGTACATCGCCGACCACGAGAACAACCGTGTCCGTCGCGTCGACGCCGCCGGCACCATCACCACCTTCGCCGGCAACCCGTTCAACGTGGCCGGGAACGCCGGCGACGGCGGGGCCCCCAGGAACGCGCTGCTCGACCACCCCGCCGGGCTCGCCTTCGACGGGCGGGGCCGCCTCCACATCGCCGACAGCCACAACAACCGCGTCCGCGCCGTGGTCTCGTCGGATGCGACGCCGCCGGCGGTGACCATCGATGACGCGCCGTCGGGTCAGGTGCTCACCGGCGACGCCGGCATCGCGTTCACCGCCACCGACGACTCGGGTGACGTCCCGGCCACGACCTGCACCCTGGACGGCGCCCCGGCGACGCCGTGCACCTCGCCGGTCCAGTACACCGGGCTCGCCACCGGCCACCACTCGTTTGTCGTGACCGCCACCGACGCTGCGGGCAACGCCGCGTCGGCGAGTGCCGAGTGGGACGTCGCCACGACCTCCACCGTGACCCTCCGCGCCACCGATCCCGACGGGGTGCCGATCGGCGGCGTCTGCTGGACGACCGACGGCGACCCGTCGGCCCCGGTGTGCGACGACGACCACGACGGCGTGGCGTCCACCGCGGTGGCCAACGGCGACCACACGTTCGCCACCCAGAGCCGTCCCGACTACGCGTCCCCTGCTCCGCAGACTGTCTCGGTGTCGGGCGACACGACCGTGGTGTTCGTGCTCAACCGCAAGCCGTCCGTCGTCGTCCACGTGGTCAACGACGTCACCGGGGAGACGGTGCCCTACCTCTGCCTCGTCCTTTCGACCCCAGCTGGGGGCGCCGGGCCTGTGGCGTGCGACTCCTGGGACGGGGCCGACGGCATCGTGGTGATCGATGGCGTCGATGCCGGCGACTACACGCTCCACGACTACGGCAGCACCGACGGCCCCTTCGTGCCCGTGCACGTCGACGTCGCCAACCTCGACCTCACGTTTCCGACCCACCGGACCCCGCCGACGCCCGCCGTGCTGGGGGTCGACACGGGCGCCGGCGACCAGTACGACCCGCACATCAGCGGCACCACGGTCTCGTACACGTCGGACTTCACCATCCGGTTCGGCGCGCTGGACGGATCGGCCTCGTCGTCGCCGGTACCACCCGACCCGACCGGCAACGACCTCCTCTCCGACGTCAGCGGGAGCACCATCACCTTCAGCCGCCTGACCGCCAGCGGCGCGCGCTTCATCGCCCGGTACGACCTCGGCACCGGCGCCACCACCCCGCTCCCGGGCGGCACCAACCAGCTCGGCGCCGGCATCGGCGGACCGACCGTCGCCTTCATCGACTTCACCGCGCAGGCGAACGGCGAGCTCTTCGTCGACGACATCGCCACCGGCAGCCGCACCCGGCTCACGAACGACATCACCATCGACCAGAACCCGCAGGTGAGCCCGGACGGCAACGTCGTCGTGTGGGAGCGGTGCGCGGCCAGCATCATCGACTGCGACGTCTGGGAGGTCGTCCGCACGGCCGGGACGTGGGGCAGCCCGACCCCGGTGGCGGCCACCGCCCAACCTGAGGGCAACCCCGACACCGACGGGACCACTGTCGTCTACGACGCCTGGCCCGATTCGAGCCACGCCATCGTGCAGGCCGTTCCCGTGGCCGGTGGCGCAGCCACGACCCTCGATCTCGGCGGGCACGTGATGAACCCGGCGGTGAGCCGCGGCTACGTGACGGTCGAGCGGACCGACGACCCCGCCAACCCCGCCGACATCTGGGGCTGGGACCTGCTCACCGGCCAGGTCAAGCGGATCACCGCCACGGCGAGCGTCAACGAGTCGCTCAACGACGTCTCGGTCGACGCCGACGGCTCGGTGCACGTCGTGTGGGCATCCGACGAGGACGGACCCGACCAGCGCAACGTCCGCGGCACGACGTTCTCGAGGCCGACGGTGCCGTCACGGTTGACGGTCAGGGTCACCAGCGACGCCGACGGCTCGCTTGTCGGCTCCGCCTGCCTGCGCCTCGCAGGCGGGGTCGTGCCGACCTCGATCGACCGCTGCGACGCCGACGGTGACGGGGTGACTGTGTTCGACGACCTCGGAGCGGGCGACTGGACCCTCTCGGTCACCCAGGAGCCCCCCGGCCACGGCGCTGCCGCCCCCCAGAGCGTTGCCATCGACGGCGACACGACGGCCACGGTGGTGCTCGGTGCGTCGCCCGCGGCAGCCTCGTTCTCGATCGATCCGCTGGCCGACACCGAAGCCGGAGAGCCATTCACGGTCGTGGCCCGCGCTGTCGACGCCGGCGGCAGCCCGGTGCCGAGCTTCACGGGCCAGGTTTCACTGGCCGCCGTCGTCCCGGCCGGTGGCGCCGGATTCGCGGCGCCGGTCGCCCCTGTCGCCGCCGTCGCCGGCGTGGCCACGTTCACGGGCGTCGCACTGGATAACGCCGCCGACGGCTACCGGCTGACCGCGGCGGGCGGATCGGTGTCGGGCACGTCGAACCCGTTCAAGGTCACCGCCAGCCACCTCGACAGCATCT
>JAVHVD010000118.1:0-4477 GCA_032160745.1 Pseudonocardiales bacterium | reverse complement strand
CCGCTCGAGCGCATGCAGGGCGGACTTCACCGGCGGCCACGCGAACAGCTTCGGGAACACCGACCACAGCTTGACCAGCAGCAGCGGGATGGCGGCGGTCCCGGTGACCACGTGCAGGCCCTGCGTCACCCGGTAGGCCCAGACCGGCGACGCGGGCTCTGGCAGCCACGACCACGGGTGGTACTGGTAGTGGCTCAGCAGGCCGGTGACGAAGCAGATCGCGAAGCAGATGCCGAGGATGCGCCCGACCCGGGCGGTCAGCGCGGTCGAGCGCAGGGTGCTGGTGAAGCGCGGCCAGATCGGGGGCGCTGTTCTCGTCGGCGTCGGCTGCACGGTCACCTTCTGGAGTCTCGTCGGGAACGGGCCGCTCAACCCTTACGTCGTAAGGAAGTTCGTCGGCCGACCTCGCTTCGGTTCCCGATCGTTGACACGCTCGGACGATGGCCCGCTCTCGCACCACGTCGACGGCTACCGCGCTGGCGGTCGCGTTGGCGATCGAGGGGACGCTGTTCGCGGTGTTGCTGCGCTACACCGACGTGAGAGCACATGGGCACGCGCAGCTGCTGGCGGTCACTGCGGCGCCCGTGTGGTTGCTCGCCGTGGTGCTGTTCGCGCGGCTGCAGCTGACGCCGCGCCGCGCCGCCGTGGTCGTGCTCGGGGTGAGCGCATTGCTGCAGCTCGTCGCGCTGACGTCCCCGCCGTCCAGCTCGGACGACGACTTTCGATACGTGTGGGACGCGAAGGTGCAGCTGGCCGGCATCGATCCGTACCGCTATCCGCCCTCGGCGCCGGAACTCGCCGAACTGCGTGAGCCGTTCCTGTTCGGTGCGCCCGATCACTGCGCCCATCCGTTCCCAGGCGGCTGCACGTCGATCAACCGGCCGACGGTCCGCACGATCTATCCGCCGGTGGCCCAGGCCGCCTTCGCCGGGATCCGGATCGCGTCCTTCGGCGGACGGGGCGGGCACCTTCCGCTGCAGATCGCGGCACTGTTCGGTTGCCTGGCGGTCGGCTGGCTGCTGCTGCGGCGGACGAAGCCCTGGCTCGCGGCGGTATGGGCCTGGTGCCCGGTGATCGTCGTCGAGTACGCGAACAACGCGCACATCGACTGGCTGGCCGTGCTGCTGGTGGTGCTGGCCGTCTCCGCGCGTGGGGTGCGGGCGGCCGGCGTGCTCCTCGGGGCAGCGATCGCGGTGAAGGTGTACCCCGCGCTCGTCCTGCCGGCCCTGATGCGCCGCTCCTGGATCGTCGCGGTCGCCGCCATCGCCTTCGTCGTTCTGGTCTACGTGCCGCACGTCATCGCCGTGGGCGACGCGGTGATCGGTTACCTGCCGGGCTATCTGCGCGAGGAGCAGTACGGCAGCGGTAACCGGCTGCTGCTGCTCGGCGCGATGTTCCCGCACCCGGCCGACACGGCGGCCGGCGCGGCGCTGCTGCTCGCCGTCGGGCTCTGGGCGTGGCGGCGCGGCTCGATCGACGCTCCGGCCCGGTCAGCGGTCGTCGTCCTCGGCGTTGCGTTCCTCGTGTTCACGCCCCGCTACGGCTGGTACGCCGGCGTGCTGCTGGCGCTGGTCGCACTCACCGGCGCGGTCGAGTGGCTGCCGGTGGTCTTCGCCCCCACCTACGCCTACGTCAACCACAGCCATCTGGACATGCCGATCTACGCCGTGGCGGCACTGCTCACCGCCACGATCGCGGCCGCGCGCCACCCGGATAACCTGCGGGCATGGCTCCGGTCGATCTCAGCTTCGACGGCCCGCTCGCGGTCGTCACCCTCGACGCCCCGCCGCTGAACCTGTTCGACGCCGGCCTGGTGGCGGCCCTCCGCACGGCCGTTTCCTCGGTCGCCGCCTCGCCGGATGCCCGCGGACTGTTGATCCAGGCCGCGGGGCGGGCGGTGTCGGCCGGGGTCGACGTCAACGTCTTCGCCCCGCTCGATCCGGTGACCGGTGCGGCGCTGTGGCGGGACTGGTTCGCGATGATCCACCAGCTCGAGTCGCTGCCGTTCCCGACCGTATTCGCCGCGCATGCGCTGTGCCTGACTGCCGCGTTCGAGGTCTCGCTCGCCTGCGACCTGCTACTGGCCGCCGAGTCGGCGCGGTTCGGGCTGGTCGAGCTCGTCGTGGGACTCACGCCGTCGATGGGCGGTCCGCAGCGGCTGGCCGAACGGGCCGGCCCGGCCCGGGCCCGAGAGCTCGTCTACACCGGCGAGTTGTACGACGCGGCCACCCTCGAACGGTGGAACGTCGTCAACCGGGTGCTCCCGGACGAGGGATTCGCCGATGCCGCTCACCGGTTCGCGCTGACCTTGGCGAACGGGCCGACCCGCGCGCACGCGGCGACGAAGGCGATCGTCCGGGCCCAGCTCGACGGTGGAACGCGGGCGGCCGACGAGGTGACGCCGCTGGTCAGCGGTGCCCTGTTCGGGACGGAGGACCTGCAGAACGCGGTCGCGTCGTTCCTGCGTGAGGGACCGGGAAAGGCGAGCTACACCGGCCGCTGAGCGTCAGCTCGGAAGCGCGCCGGTTGCGACGAACGCGCCGCCCACGGCGGCGAGACAGTCGCCGCCTTCATTGCGCAGGACCTCGCGCTGGGTCGGTCGCGCGGCGCCGTAGAGGTCCAGCCCCTTGGGCGTCAGGCAGGTGGAGACCGAGCGGCGGTCGTCGGAGCACATCCCCCGCGAGACGAGGCCGTCGGCCTCGAGGCGGGCCACGAGACGGGACAGCGCGCTCTGCGTGACATGCGCGTGCTCGCCGAGCTGGTGCATACGCATGCTGTGGTCGGGACGGGCCTCGGCGAGTTGCTCCAGGACGGCGAACTCGCTGCCGGTGATGCCGTGCGCGCTTTGCAGCGCGCGGTCGAGGACGCAGGACACCCGGTGGTAGCGGCTCATGAGCTCATGCCAGGCCCGAGCGAGGTCGTCGTCGGTGCGCTTGGACACGTCGCCACCATACCACATGCAGGATCATCTAATGTTTACACAAATAATGTTGCCGCATTAGATGCAAGCGCATAGATTGCTCGGCATGACCTCTTTGGACACGGCACCGAACCGCGGCGCCACCTCCGTCTCCTCCTCTCCCGTCAACCCCGGTCTCGTCACCGGATCGGAATGGACCCGCGCCACGTGGGCCCTGCTCGTCGTGCTCTGCGGGGCGCTCTTCCTCGATGGCCTGGACATCTCGATGGTGGGCGTCGCCCTGCCGTCGATCGGCACCGATCTCCACATGTCGGCCGGTTCACTGCAGTGGATCGTCAGCGCCTACGTGCTGGGCTACGGCGGCCTGCTGCTGCTCGGCGGCCGCGCGGCCGATCTGATCGGGCGCCGTCAGGTGTTCCTCGCCGCCGTCGGCGTCTTCGGCGTGGCCTCCCTGGTCAGCGGCTTCATGAGCAACGACACCGCCCTCATCGCGCTGCGTTTCGTCAAGGGCGCCTCGGCCGCGTTCACCGTTCCGGCCGGCCTGTCGATCATCACGACCACGTTCGCCGAAGGGCCGGCGCGAAACCGCGCGCTCAGCATCTACACCGTCTGCGGGGCCAGCGGCTTCTCCCTCGGCCTCGTCTTCGGCGGTGTGCTGACCGAGCTCGGCTGGCGAGCCACCCTGTTCGCTCCCGCGCCGGCCGCGCTGTTGATCGCGGCCGTCGGCTACCGGCTGCTGCCGCGCGTCCGACGTGAGCGCATCTCCGTCGGCCACCTCGACCTCGCCGGTGCGTTCGCCAGCACCGCGTCGCTGCTCATCCTCGTCTACGCCGTCGTCGAGGCGCCGCGCCGCGGCTGGGGGAGTGCCGGAACGTTGGGGCTGGTCGCGCTCAGCGTCGCTTTGATGGCGTCATTCGTGGCGATCGAGCGCCGGCACCCGCGCCCGCTCGTCCGCCTCGGCATCCTGCGCTCCGGATCGCTGCTGCACGCGAACATCTCCGGAGCGGTGATGTTCGGTGGGTACGTCTCGTTCCAGTTCGTCGTGACGCTGTATCTGCAGAACTCCCTCGGGTGGTCGCCGCTGGCGATGGCCCTGGGCTTCCTGCCGGGCGGGGCGCTCGTCGTGCTCAGCGCCCCGAAGATGGGCGGCGTGCTGGCTCGGGTGGACACGCCCAAGCTCATCTTCGCCGGCCTGCTCTCGTTCGTTCTGGCCTACCTGCTCTTCCTGCGGGTGTCGCCGTCGATGAACTATGCGAACTTCCTGCTGCCGACGATGCTGCTGATCGGGGTGGGCTTCGCGCTCGCCTTCCCGTCGATCAACGCCCAGGCGACGTCCGGCGTCGCCGCGCACGAGCAGGGCCTCGCCTCCGGCCTGGTCAACACGAGCATCCAGCTCGGTGGCGCGATCGTGCTGGCCGTGGTGACAGCGATCCTCGGCAACAGCGGGACGCCGGTGAAGGGCGAGCTGCTCCCGGGGATGACGACGACGATCGCGGTGTCAGTCGGCGTCTCGGTGTTCGGGCTGCTGCTGACGGCGGGCGTGTTGTTCGCGAAGCG
>JAVHVD010000117.1:0-3070 GCA_032160745.1 Pseudonocardiales bacterium | reverse complement strand
CGACCCGGACCTGGGCGGCACCCGCCCGGCGGGCCACGGCCTCGAGCGCAGCCGGGGCGAACGTGTGGATGTCGACCACCGCCTCGAGCGCGGCCGCACGAGCAGACTCGTCGAGTTCGTCCTGCGGACGGCGCCAGTCGGAGAGTTGTGGCAACCGGGTGACGCGAGTGGCGGCCCACCAGGTGAACCGGGACAGTCGCCGAGCGAGGTACTCCCCGTGTTGCGTGGGCTCTCCGGCGAAGACGAACCGACCGCCGGGCTTGAGCACGCGCAGTATCTCGGCGAATGCGAGGTCGAGGTCGGGGATGTGGTGCAGCACCGCATGCCCGATCACGATGTCGAACGTCGCGTCGTCGTAGGGCAGCCGCTCGGCGTCGGCGACCCGCCCCTGGACCTCGAAGCCGAGCTCGCGGGCGTTGCGTTGCGCGACCTCGACCATGCCGGGGCTCAGGTCGGAGACGTGCCCCTCGTCGATCACACCGGCGAGCTTCAGGTTCAGGGTGAAGAACCCGGTGCCGCAGCCGAGCTCGAGCGACTTCGCATACGGCCAGCCGCCGTTGCCGGCGACGTGCACGAACCGGTCGCGGGCGTAGTCGATGCAGCGCTGATCGAACGAGATGGACCACTTCTCGTCGTAGGTGCCGGCCTCCCAGTCGTGATAGAGGATGTTGGCCAGCTTCGGGTCGCTCCACGCGGCCTCGACCTCTTCGGCGGTGGCATGCGGGTTGGGTGCACTCACCTGAACACCGCCTTGCCCGGCCCGCGTTCGATGAACGACTGCATGCCGATCGTCCGGTCCTCGGTGGCGAACACCGACGCGAACAGGTGGGACTCGAGCCGCAGGCCGGAGGCGAGATCGGTGTCCAAGCCGCCGTCGATCGCGGCCTTGGCGGCGGCCAGCGCGAGCGCCGGGCCCTTGGCGAACTTCTGCGCCATGGCGACCGCGGAGCTGTACACCTCGGCGGCCGGCACGACGGCGTCGACCAGCCCGATCTCGAGCGCCTCCTGCGCGTCGACGAACCGACCGGTGTAGATGAGGTCCTTCGCCTTGGCCGGGCCGATCAGTCGCGGCAACCGCTGCGTCCCGCCCATGCCCGGAATGATCCCGAGCAGGATCTCCGGCTGCCCCCATCGGGCGTTGTCGGCGCTCACCCGGAAGTCGGCGGTCAGCGCCAGCTCGCAGCCGCCGCCCAGCGCGTACCCGGTCACCGCGGCGATCACCGGTTTCGGGATGCGGGCGAGCGCGTCGAGAGCGGACATCACCCGGGCGGCGTCGCGCATCATGTAGGCGTGGTCCTGCCCGGCGAACTCCTTGACGTCGGCGCCGGCCGCAAACACCTTCTCGCCGCCGTAGAGGACGACCGCGCGCACGGCGGCGTCGCCGGTGACCTGGGCAGCCGCCGCGCGCAACTCCTCCTGCATTCCGGAGTTGATCGCGTTCATCGGCGGACGATCCAGGTGCAGTGTCGCCACCCCGTCGCTGATCTCGACGCGTACCAGTTCCGACATCGCGGCCCTTCCGATTCGCCGAACTCAACCCCGAGGAGCCTACGGTGCCAAGAGCAGCGCCCGAACAAGGAGGTCACCGGATGAATCTGGGACGCATCGAGTCATTGCCGCCCGTTCGCGCGGCCGGCATTCAGGTCCTGAAGCTCCACCAGTTCGTGTACGAACGCAGCGGCGGACGGATCGGGCACCGGCTCGCCGGCACCCGCAACCTGTTGCTGCACACGGTGGGCGCCAAAAGCGGGCAGCCACGGACGAACGCCCTCACCTACGCCAGGGACGGATCGAACTACGTCGTGGTCGCGTCACTGGGCGGGGCGCCGCGCTCGCCCGGTTGGTACCACAACCTGCGGGCCGACCCGGACGTCGAGATCCAGGTGGGGACGAAGCGCATCCCGGTCACCGCCCGCGCGGTGCTGCCGGGCGATCCGGACCGCGACCGGCTCTGGCGGCTCGCCGACCAGAACAACGACCGCCGGTACAGCAACTACCAGAAGGCGACGAACCGCCCCATCCCCGTCGTCGTGCTCACGCCGCGCTGAGCTGCGATCGGTCGGGTCAGCCGGCGCCGCAGTCGCTGTCGGCGGAGGTCGGGAAGACAAGACAGGTCCCGCTCGGCCGCTCCTCCAGGGTCAGCCGACCGTTCTGCCGGACGATGACCAGCGAGTACCGCCCGACCGCCCGGGTGTTCCAGATCGCCGTGTGCGCGGGCGGCGACCGGTGTCAAGGAGGCGCGCGTACCCACCCGCCGCAATCGTCGCGGTCCTGGTGTGCCAGACGAAATGGGTGCCCTGATGCATCACCAGGTCTCCGCTTGTCTGCATGCACAACGCGCTGGTGCGGACGGCGTCCTACCGTCCGTTGACCGAATCCAACTCGGCGGCGGCGTTCGTCGCGGACACCTTCAAGCAATCGATGATCGATAAGCGCCTCATCCGCATGAGCCCCCCTAGAACGGTCGAGGGACCTTAGCCCGGCGCCAACGCGTTCATCGTCACGATCTCGATCAACGGCGTGTACAGACCCATCACGGCAAGCGCCTGCTCGTGACTCATGTCGGTCGCCCCCGCGCAGGCGTCGGCGACGACCCGGATGTGCACGCCGGCATCGGCGGCCGGCAACGCGGTGGAGATGACGCAGCAGTCGGTGGACACTCCGGCCAGCACGATGTCGTCGCCACCGATCCGCTCGGCCAGGGCGGGTCCCCACTTGCCGAACGCCGGCGCGGCGACCGCGTCGGCGGCATAACGGGAAAAGGGATCGATCAACTCGTAGAGCGGCGCGTCCGGCGGCTGCAAGGCGAACGGGAACCGCTCGTAGTACGCGCGCCAGGCGCCAACCGGCTCGCGCGGCGCCACGAACCGGGTGAACGTGACGCGCGGGGCGTACCGCTCGGCCAGGGCGGCGATACGCGGGACGATCGCGGCGAACCGCGGGGTGAACCACTCGCTGTCCGGGTCGCCGAACACGTGCTGCATGTCGATGACGACCAGGTGCTCGCTCACGCCGGCCGGGCCTCCTGCGCCCGCACCCGCGGCCGATCGACGAGGAACGTGACGACGAA
>JAVHVD010000116.1:0-6328 GCA_032160745.1 Pseudonocardiales bacterium | reverse complement strand
GTCGTCGCGCGGGCGAAGCAGCTCCATCGTTCCGGCGTCGAAGAGCTTCTCGAGCCGCAGGACGGGGTCCCGGGGATCGATGTCGGTGACTGGAGAGTGAGCAAGCGCTGTCATCGCGTCAGGCCTTCCGGAACAGCAGAGCGACGTTGTGGCCGCCGAATCCGAACGAGTCGTTGAGTGCCGCTGGTACGGCCATCTCACGAGCCTTGTCGGGGATGTCGACCCGGATGTCGTCGTCGGGGTCGTCGAGGTTGATCGTGGGCGGAACGACGTCGTTCTGCACCGCGAGAACGGTCGCGATCGCCTCGATCGCGCCGGCGGCACCGAGCAGGTGCCCGGTCATCGACTTGGTGGCGCTCACGACCGTCTGCTCGCCGATGAGTTCGCCGATCCACCGTGCCTCGGCACCGTCGCCCACCGGGGTGGACGTGGCGTGCGCGTTCACGTGAACGACCTCGGAGGCGTCCAGCCCACCGCGGCGCAGCGCGGACAGCGCCGCGCGCTGTTGCCCGTCACCCTTCGGATCGGGGGCCACGATGTCGTAGGAGTCAGCCGTGATCCCAGCGCCGGCGAGTACCGCGTACGGGGTACGACCCCGGGCTGCGGCCGACGACGCCCGCTCGAGCACCAGCACGCCGGAGCCCTCACCGAGCACGAAGCCGTCGCGGCCCTTGTCGAACGGGCGGGACGCGCGCTCGGGCTCGTCGTTGCGGGTGGACATCGCGCGCATCTGCGCGAACCCGGCGATGTTCAGCCGGTGGATACACGCCTCGGTGCCGCCGACGAGCACGACGTCGGCGCGGCCGAGCTCGATGAGGTCCAGGCCGTGCGCGACGGCCTCGGCGCCGGATGCGCAGGCGCTGACGGTCGTGTGCACGCCGGCCTGGGCGCCGACCTCGAGGCCGACGTAGGCGGCAGGCCCGTTCGGCATGTTCATCGGGATCATGAGCGGCGAGACCCGGTCGGGGCCCTTCTCGCGCAGGATGTCGTACTGGGCCAGCAGCGAGGTGACGCCGCCGATGCCGGTGCCGATGACGACGGCGACCCGGGTGGGGTCGAGGCCGTTGTCCTCGGCGCGGCCGGTGAACCCGGCATCGCTCCACGCCTCGCGGGCAGCCACGAGCGCGGCCTGTTCGCTGCGGTCGAGGCGCCGGGCCTGCACGCGGGACAGGACCGAGGCCGGGTCGACAGCCATCGGCGCGCCGATGCGGACCGACAGGTCCGCGGCCCACTCGTCGGGCAGCGCCACCACGCCGGACCGGCCCTCGAGCAGGCCGGCCCAGAACGTCGCGACGTCGCCGCCGAGGGGAGTGGTGGCGCCGAGGCCGGTGACGACGACGTCGTCAGGGAAGGAACTCACTGGGCACTGCTCACTTCTCTGCGTGCTGCTCGATGTAGGAGATTGCGTCACCGACGGTCTTGAGCTCGGAGAGCTTCTCGTCCGGGATCTTCGCGTTGAACTTCTCCTCGACAGCCATGGCCACCTCGACCATGGACAGCGAGTCGACATCGAGGTCGTCGACGAAGCTCTTCTCCGGCGTCACGTCCTCGGGCTTGACGTCGGCGACCTCGTGGAGGATGGCGGCGAGCTCTTCGAGGATGTTGTCGGCCACGGTGAGGGGTTCCTTTCGATCGGTGGACGTCGCTCGGGCGAGCGGCGGTGAAACGTCAAGGGGCGAGCACGACCTGGCCGGCGTAGGCGAGGCCGGAGCCGAAGCCGAGCAGCAGCACCGGCGCGCCGGACGCGATCTCCCCGGCCTCGACCATGCGGGACAGCGCGAGCGGGATCGTGGCGGCAGAGGTGTTGCCGGACGTCACGATGTCGCGGGCGACGATCGCGTTGGGCAGCCCGATGCGGCGGGCCAGCGCGTCGATGATCCGCAGGTTCGCCTGGTGGGGGACGAAGGCGGCGACGTCCTCGAGCGCGACGCCGGCGCGACGGCACGCCTCGACGGCGACCGGCGCCATCTGGCCGGTGGCCCAGCGGTACACCGTCTGGCCCTCCTGCCGGAAGAATCGTGAGTCCTCGTCGATGACCACGGTGTCGGACTGGGCGCCGTCGCTGCCCCAGACGACCGGGCCGATGGCCGGGGTGTCCGCGGGTCCGATGACGGCGGCGCCGGCTGCGTCGGCCAGGATGATGCAGGTGCTGCGGTCGGCCAGGTCGAGCCAGCCGCTGAACCGCTCGGCGCCCACGACCAGGGCGTTGCGTGCCTGGCCGGTGCGCACGGCGGCCGAGGCGGCGTTGAGCGCGTACACGAAGCCGGAGCACCCGGAGTTCAGGTCATAGGCGCCGGGGGCGACGATGCCGAGGCGGTGCGCGAGCTGCGGCGCCGCGGCGGGGACGGGGCTGGCCATCGTGCAAGTGGCGACCACGACGAGGTCGACGTCCTCGGTGGAGATTCCGCTGGTGGCCAGCGCCTTGCTGCCCGCCTGCTCGGCCATGTCGACGACCGTCTCGTCCGGGTCGGCCCACCGGCGCTCGGCGATCCCGACGCGGCTCTTGACCCACTCGTCGTCGGTGTCGACACCGCGAGCGATCAGGTCGGCGTTGGTGACGACGTTGCCCGGGCGGTAGTGCCCGAGGCCGAGGATGCGGGTCGCGGGCGCCTCGGTGGCCGTCGAGAGCGCGGCCACCTCAGTAGTCCGATCCGTTGGACAGCCGGGCGACGGGCAAACCGGCGGCGACGATATCCCCGTCATTGCGCAGCCATTCGGCGAGGATTCCGGCCTCGGTGGCGACGATCGGGTGCTCGTCGCGGTTGGTGCGGACGGTGCCGAGGCGGGCGCCGCGGGCGATCTCCTCACCCTCGTCGATGGATTCGGTGCGGGTGAAGATGCCCTTGGCCGGGGTGACGACGACGCGGAACTCCGGGGTGTGCTCGCCCTGCCCGTGCTGCGGACGGCTGGCGACGAGCGCGCGGGCGCGGTCGAGGTCGTCCGGCGACTTGATCGCGACGATCTCGACCCCGGGCAGTTCGCGCTTGGCGATGCCGGCGAGGACGCCGCCGGGCGCGAGTTCGACGGCCCCACTGACGCCCAGGTCGGCGCACGAACGCAGGCATTCGTCCCACCGCACCGGAAGGGTGACCTGGCGGACGAGGCGGGCGATCAGCTCGGCTCCGGTGACGACGGCGGCACCGTCGGCGTTGGAGAGCAGGATCGGCCGAGGATCGGCGACCTTGAGGCCCCGGGCGTAGGTGCCCAGCGCCTCGGCGGCCGGCGCCATGAAGTGGGTGTGGAACGCCCCGGCGACGGCCAGCGGGCGGACTCGTGCTCCGGGCGGCGGCTCGGCCGCCAGCTTCTCCAGTGCGTCGAGAGCACCAGCGGCGACGATCTGTCCGGCGCCGTTGCGATTGGCCGCGGTCAGTCCTGCGGCCTCGATGTGGGCGACGACCTCGTCCGGGTCGCCACCGAGCACGGCCGACATGCCGGTCGGCGTCAGTGCGCAGGCCGCGGCCATCGCGGCGCCCCGACGCGCGGCCAGCGCGACGGCCTCGACGGGGGACACGGCGCCGGAGACCGCGGCGGCGGTCAGTTCACCGACGCTGTGGCCGGCGACGACCCGCTCCCCGCCGACCTCGAACTGCAGCTGGCCGGCGGCGATCACGCCCAACGCGACGAGCAGCGGCTGGGTGACGGCGGTGTCCTTGATCTCGTCGGCGGACGCGGTGGTCCCGAGCCGCGCGAGGTCCAGCCCGGTGATCTCGGAGAACTCGGCCACCTGCTCGGGTACCCCGGGCAGCTCGAGCCACGGGGCGAGCATGCCGGGCGACTGTGCGCCCTGGCCGGGAGCAAAGACTGCGATCACATCATCAACAATGACGCGTCGGATGGCTGTGGCGCGACCGCGACACGGACAGGGTTACCGGTCCGCTTCTGTAGGTATCCACCAAACGTCCGCCGTTATTGCGGCGATGTAGCGCCGACGCGTTGTCGGATTAACTCAAGGTTTCCAATCGCCCCAGAACGAGCGCGAACCGTAACGTGAGCGCCCCACGGGCGTCGGTGGGCACCTCGCCGCACACCTCGGCGACCCGCCGGAGGCGGTACCTGACCGTGTTGGCGTGCACGAACAGCGCCCGCGCAGTCGCCTCGAGCGCGCCGCCCGCGTCGAGGAAGGCGGCCAGCGTGTCGACCAGGACGTCGCCGGCCTGCACCAGCGGCAGGTAGACGTTCTCGACCAGCTGCGCGCGGGCGTCCGCGTCGCCGGCCAGCGCCCGCTCGGGCAACAGATCGTCGGCACTCACCGGGCGCGGCGCCGCCGGCCAGGCCTGCACCGCCCGCCGGCCGCTGAGCGCCGCCTGGGTCACCGTCGTGGCCGCGGTCAGGTCCTTGGCCGGCGGCCCGACCACGACCGGCCCGTCGCCGAAGGCCGGCAGCAGCCGGGTCGCGATCTCCAGCGGATCGCTGGCCCCGCCGACGACGACCACCAGCCGGTCGCCATGGACCCCGGCCATCGCGTCCAGCCCGAGGCGGCGCGTGCGCGTGTGCACCGCGGCCAGCGCGACATCGGGCGGCCCGTCGGGCGCAGTGCCGACGATGGCCGCGATCGGCCCGGCGTCGTGCCAGCCGAGCGCGGCCAGCTGGCTGGGCAGTGGGTCGCCGACCACCGAACCGCTCACCAGGTTGTCCATGACCAGCGCCTCGAGGCGGCGATCCCAGGACCCGCGATCCTCGGCGGCGCTGGCATAGACCCGCGCCGCGGCGAAGGCGATCTCGCGGCTGAAGCGCAGCAGCTCCTCGCGGACCAGCGACTCCTCACCCGGGCCGGCCAGGGTGGGCAGGTTGTCCTCGGCGACCGCGATCGCCGTGCGCACGAGCTCGACGGTGTGCTGCAACGTCACCGAGCGGGCCATCGCCTGCGGCGCGGTCGCGAAGACCTCACCGGTCAGCCGCAGCACGTCGTCGGGTGACCGCAGCCACTCCACGTAGGACTGCAGACCGGCCTGCGCCACCAGGGTGACCCAGGAGCGTTGATCGGAGGGCAGCTCGCGGAACCACGGCAGCTCGTCGTCCATCCTCGCCACGCTCTGCGTGGCGAGTCGGCCGGTCGCCTGCTCGATCCGACGGATGGTCTCGTCGTCGATGCCCGGTCGCCCAGGACCGTCGCCCGCTCCTCCGCCGCTCACGGTGCCAGCCTGCCACTCCGTCCATCGCTACGGTTGATCCGTGCCCGTCGCCCGAGACCCGGCCGCCGACCTGCGGCAGATCGCCTTCCAGCTCGAACGGGCCCGGGAACCGACCTACCGGGTGAAGGCGTTCCGCACGGCCGCGTCGGTCGTGGATGCGCTGCCCGCCGACGAACTGGCCGCCCGCGCCCAGGCCGAGACGTTGAAGGAGCTGTCCGGCATCGGCGACGTCACGGCCCGCTGCGTCGCCGAATCCCTCGCCGGTGAGGAGCCGGTCTACCTGCGCCGGCTGCTGGCGACCGAGGACGAGCCGCTGGACGACGCGACGGCGGCCCTGCGCGCGGCGCTGCGGGGCGACTGCCACACGCATTCGGACTGGTCCGACGGCGGTTCGCCGATCCCCGAGATGGCGGCGACAGCGCGCGCGCTCGGCCACGAGTACATGGTGCTGACCGACCACTCGCCGCGGCTGACGGTCGCCAACGGCCTGTCCGCCGAGCGGCTGGAGAAGCAGCTGGATGTGGTCGCCGAGCTCAACGCGGGATATGCCGAGGAGGCAGCGGCGGCCCGGAGCAAGCCGTTCCGGATCCTCACCGGCATCGAGGTCGACATCCTCGACGACGGCACGCTGGATCAGAAGCCGTCCCTGCTCGGGCGGCTCGACCTTGTCGTGGCGAGCGTCCACTCCAAGCTGCGAATGCCGGCCAAGGAGATGACGCCGCGGATGGTCGCGGCGGTCGCCAACCCGCACACCGACATCCTCGGCCACTGCACCGGACGCCTGGTCACCGGCGGCCGCGGCACCCGGCCGGAGTCGGAGTTCGACGCCGAGCTGGTGTTCGCCGCCTGCGCGCAGTTCGGCGTCGCCGTCGAGATCAACTCCCGGCCCGAGCGACTGGACCCGCCGAAGCGGCTGCTGCGGCTGGCCGTCGAGGCGGGCTGCCTGTTCTCCATCGACACCGACGCGCACGCGCCGGGCCAGCTGGACTGGCAGCTGCTGGGGTGCTCCCGGGCGGCCGAGTGCGGCGTGCCGGCGGAACGGATCGTCAACACCTGGCCGCTGGAGGACCTGCTCAGCTGGACTGCGGACCACGCCCGGTCGTGACCATGGCGGGCGCCAGGTCGCTGACGATGCTCTGACCGGCTGCGGCTTCCGCGCCCTCCGGGGTGTCGATCCCGCTCACCTCCGCGATCGC
>JAVHVD010000115.1:0-6176 GCA_032160745.1 Pseudonocardiales bacterium | reverse complement strand
GGCCGGGCCGTGCCAGGCCGGCAGCGCTTGGGCGTGGATCACGTAAACAAGCCGATCACCATCGAGTAGGGCGAGGTGCATAGTCGGTCGTGCACCGTAGATCTGCACTGCACGTTGGTCGTAGGCGTCTCGGGCTGCCGTTGCGTCGAGGGTTGGACTCGCGTCGGCGGGCGGCGGATCGAGAGTGAGATCGAAGCTGGTAACCCGTTCCCGGAGTCGCAGAGGTCCCCCGTCACTCACCGGCCGCGGATTGGCGGCACGCCACCTCGCGCCTGCGGGACTTGCCGCCCAAGCGGCGTCCCAGGGTCGAGGCTCGGAGTCCGACTCAGTCATTCGACCAGTGTGCTCGGCCCACATCGAACGCACCTACTCGCGGCAGAGCCGGCAGAGCCGCCTCGCGGCATGAGCGTGCACGCGAAGCGGCACGCAACGCGGCAGAGCCGGTAGAGCCGCTTCGCGGCATGGTCGCGCTGTGACCGGTGTCCGGCCGAGTTGGCCAGTGGGCTCGTTCGTCATTGGGCGATTTCGGTCCGCGTTGACCAGAGCTGGCCATGTCGACCTGAAGCGGCCCCCCCGGGTCGACGATCTACCTGGGCCCCCGGCATCGTTCGATCCGGGCGCTGAGATGGCAAGGTTGGCGCCGTGCCGTGGTCACGTGAGAAAGCCGATGGTGGTGGACGTCGCCAGGTGCGTTCGTGCTCGGTCTATGAGATCGACGGCCGACTGATCGTACGGACACTCGATCGATCGGATGGTCTCGGGATTGAACGTGACGAGCACGTGCAGATCGACGGGTTCCCCGACGTTGCCGCGGCCGCGTTGGGCACAGCGGTTGCCGAGGCACTGGACCGAGCACGCGAAATTGCTCGCCCGACCTCGTGGCGCAGCTTGAGTGAGTATGCCCAGCCATTGTTGGCTGCTTCTCCGGGCCGCTATCGGTCCTACCGCTCGTGGCAGCGCGCGGCGCGGAAGGTGAGCGTGGAGTCAGCACCGGACCAAGTGAGCGTGACGCGATGGCATCCGGATCTGCGCGGTAGTTGGATGCCACCGAGCGACGCCGGCAGGCCCGTCGACGGGTGGCCGCAGGAAGTCGTGTTGCCGTCGACGGCATCTCCCGCAGACATCGGCGAGGCAGTTATCGAGGTGCTCAGGCAGCCCTCGCTGCGGGACGCGTAGGCCTAGTTCGCCGTGGCCGCGACAGCGGCAGATCCGTAGAGCCGCTTCGCGGCAGTGGGGCGGCATAGGCTGCGCAGCCCAACCGACCTGGAAGGGGCGAGGAGCACTTGAGCGACAATTTGTACCCGCTGCCGTCAAACGGATGGCGTCCCGGGATGTCCCATCACCTAGCAGGCTGGAATGGGGCGTTCCAAGCGGAGTTGACCCAGGACGGCCCCGAAGCCTGGCTGGGTGACCGAGACAAGCTGATGACCTGGCCGGACGGCTGGAAGGTGGGGTTCGAGCCCACGCGGCTGATCAATTCTGAAGGAGAGGTCGTCGCGGAGGAAGGGGATCACCTGCATGCGACTGGCGGCCTTGACGGCGAAGGGAGGTGGGCGGTGACGATGATCGAACGGTAGCCATCGCACGGGCCGCTTCGCGGCAGAGCCGGTAGAGCCGCTTCGCGGCATAGAAGGAGCCTGAAAGACGTTCTGCGTGTCAGTCCGTGACGTAGGAACGTCCCCCTGATGCGCTTCGGGCTTGGTGTCCCACGCAGGAGGAGGGGAGCCTGACCCGGTTCTCCGGACACGACCGGTGTGCTGATCATGCCGCGGCGCAGCCGCGGTTGTGAAGGTGTTCGTAGTCGACGGGGGACAGTCTGAACCGTCCCCGGTCTGGTGACTGGCTCGAAGCCACGGGAGAGTGGTTGCTGTGCCAGCACCGAGGAAGTATCCGGCCGAGCTGCGTGAGCGGGCGCTTCGGCTGGTTGAGGAGGCCCGCGAGCAGGATCCGGATCTGTCGATCAATCAGGCGGTGGCCCGGATCGGGCAGCGCACCGGCGTCAACGCTGACACCCTGCGGGGTTGGGTGAAGCAGGTGGCGATCGATCGCGGCGAGCGGCCCGGGACGACGTCCGGTGACGCGGCGCGGATCAAGGAGTTGGAGCGGGAGAACCACGAGCTGAAGCGGGCCAATGAGATTTTGTTGGCGGCCAGCTCGTTCTTCGCGCGGGAGCTCGACCCGCGTTTGCCGTGGTGATTGCCTTCATCGACGATCACCGCGACCGGTTCGGTGTCGCGCCGATCTGCCGCGTGCTCACCGAGCACGGCGTGCCGATCGCATCGAACTCCTATTACGCGAATAAGTCCCGGGCGCCGTCGGCGCGCTCGGTGCGCGATGCGCGGGTGCTGGGCGAGATCGAGCGGGTGCACGGTGATCCGTTGATCGGCCGCGGTCTCTACGGAGTCCGCAAGGTCCACGCTGCGCTGGCCCGCCAGGGCGGCGTCGACGAGCAGCCGGTCTCGCGCCGCCAGGTCGAGCGGCTCATGCGCAGCGCCGGGATCCAGGGCGCCCGGCGTGGCCGGCGGTTCGTGACCACGCGGGCGGACAAGGCGGCCGTCCGGGCGCCGGACCTGGTCAAGCGGCAGTTCAGCGCGTCGGCGCCGAACCGGCTGTGGGTCGTCGACTTCACCTATGTGCCGACCTGGTCGGGGATGGCGTTCACCGCTGTCGTTTCCGACGTATTCAGCCGGCGGATCGTGGGCTGGCGCACCGCGTCCTCGATGCCGACCGCGCTGCCGCTCGACGCGTTGGAGATGGCCCTGTGGACCCGCCGGCGCCAAGGGCGCACCGACGAGCACGGCCGCCTCGGCGGCCTGATTCATCACTCCGACGCGGGATCGCAATACACCTCGATCCGGTACTCGACCCGGCTGGTCGACGCCGGCGCGCTGGCCTCGATCGGCAGCATCGGCGACTCCTACGACAACGCCCAAGCCGAATCACTGATCGGGCTCTACAAACTCGAATGCGTCCGACGCGACGGCCCGTTCCGCAGCGTCGACGACCTCGAGCTGGCCACCCTGAACTGGGTCCATTGGTTCAACGAGCACCGGCTGCACAGCAGCCTCAACCTCGTCCCGCCCATCGAGTTCGAGACCACCTACTACCGACACAACGACACCCGCCGACAGCCGTCGCCGGGAGAACTCGCCAGTCACTGAACCGGGGACGGTTCAGGCACCACCGCCCCTGCAACTGCGAATGCCTCTGCCCCCGCCACCACCACCTCAAACACGAAGCCGGCTGGACCGTCACCGGCGACCCCGCCGACGACCTCACCTGGACCAGCCCCACCGGCCACACCTACCGCGCACCACCAGGCCACTACGACCTGCCCGAGATCGACGCGCAAGCCGAGACGGCCGCGCCTGAAGAGGACCTACCGCCGTTCTGATGAAGGCAACTAAACCGTTGCCGCGGGGATACTGATTCGACCGTCGAGTGCGAGACCGTTCGGAGGCCAACGTGCCTGTCGTCCTCATAGCTCGGTTCGTAGGTGATGTGGATCAGTTGACCCGGGCGTATGACCAGGCGCACCGAACGATCATGGATGCGGGCGGTGCGCCCGGAGAGCTTCGGCATCACTGCGCGGTGGACGAAGAGGCGCTGTACATCATCGGGGTCTGGGCATCCGACGAGGCATTTCGCACGCGCTGGGCGAGCCCGGAATTCGAGTCCACGCTGAAGGCAGCGGGTTTCCCGTCACCGCAGAGCGCTGAGGTCACCGTCCTGCAACTGCACGCCATAGAGCCACCGCTCGATTAGCCGCGCCTCGGCCGGCCCAAGGGCGTCAGCGCAGCACGCCGGCCCACCAGCTGTGGCCGCAGTCGGTGGTCGTCCAGATGGTCCGTCGGCCGATCGAGATGCCATGCCCGACTGTTGCTGACGCCAACCCGAGCCAGACGAGCGCGCCCGGGCTGCTGCCGCCATTGGCCGAGAGCCGGGCAAAGCGCCGTCCACCGTCCCCGCTGAGGTAGAGGTCGTCGGTCGAGACCAGCACGGAAGAGGCCGAGACGGCTGCTAGCCCAGCAGTTCGTAGCGCGCGCGGTCGTCGTCGAGCTTCCAGACGGTACGGGTGCGGGACGGGGTGGGGATGCCTTTCGCCTGCAGCGAGCGCCACTGCGGGCGGTGCCACGTGGTGACCGGGATCGAGGCCACCACCTGCACATAGCTCGGACGCTGGACCGCGGGCAGCTTGCCGAGCGCCTTGTTCAGGTCGGCCGCGGCGAGCTCCGTACCCGAGCGGAGCGTGACGGCCCCGACGAGAACGTGCGCATCGTCCTCCGGCACGCCGTACGCAACGACGAGATCGGCGCACGGGATCGACCCGAGCGCGTACCGGGTGCCGGACGGCAGCGCCGGTCCGTCGGCCGTCTGCACCACCTCGGACGCGGCGCCGGCCAGCCACAGGTCCCCGTACTCGTCGCGCAGGAACAAGTCGCCGGTCGAGCGCCAGGCGTCGCCGCTGTCGAAGACGCCCCGTAGCGGCGCGTCGGCCGCGGAGTCAGCCGGGTTCACCCGCGCGAGCAGCAGACCCACCTCGTCCACCCGGCACTCCCGGCCGAACCCGTCCGCGTTGAGCTGCAGCTTCCCGGCGGTGAGGTCATAGGCCGCAACCCGCACCTCGGGGGTTCCCGGCAGCGGCTTGCCCATCGAGCCGACGGCTCGACCGCTGACGTTCGCAAGGATCGCCTCACCCTCGGCGGACGCGTAGAACTCCAGCACCTTCGTCGACGGGAAGCGTTCGTTCGTGCGCCGCCAGAGGTTGCGCGGCATGCCGGAGCCCATGAACATCCGGATCGGGTGGTGCTGCTCGCTGGGATTCGGGGGCGCGTTCACCACCGGGCGCAGCGACGTCCAGGTGTAGGAGATGTGCGTGGCGCCGTAGCGACGGACCTCTTCCCAGAACGTGTTCGGATCGTCGGCACTCGCCATTGCGAACCGGGCGCCACCGGCCACCGCGCCGCCGATGCTCATGAGCAATGCGGACGAGTGATGCACCGGCGTCACGCTGTACACCGTGTCGCCCGGCTTCAATGCGGCGGCACTCGCGGTACCGAGGGCGGACAGCGCCCAGCGCCGGTTGGTGATCTGCAGCGGCTTCGTCCCGGTGCCTTCGCCGGTGAACAGGACGAAGGCGATGTCCCCGGCGCGGTGCGGGTTGGCGCGGTACCAGGCCGGCAGCTCGACGTCGTCGGGGTCGATGCGCTCCATGTCGATGACGTCCGGATTGAGTTCGCGCCGATCTGTACCTTGACTGCCACTGGGCCCACCGCCGCCCAGCACGGCCCAGGTGACGCCATCCGCGTTCTCGAGGTGGTCGTCGAGGTTTTCCGGGTCGGAAATGATCCAGGTGACCCGGCTCAGCGAGGTCTCCCGGCCGAAGTCACCGTCCGGGCGCAGCAGCACCGCAGTCGCGCCCAGCCGACTGAGTGCGGACACGAGGGTGAATGCGCTCGGCCGCGTCTGCATGAGGACACCGACCCGGTCGCCGTGCCGCACGCCGATGCTGACCAGGCCCTTGACCACGTTGTCGATGCGCCGGCTCACGTCGTCCCACCGGTAGGCCCGGTCGCCGAAGAGGAAGGCGATGTCCTTCGGCGCGCGCTGGGCCGCCTCGTCGATCAGTAGTCCGAGCGAGATGCGAGTGGTCGGCTTCAGCTGCTGGATTCGGGCGAGCTTGGGCAGCTGCAGCGGCGCCTCACGGGAGACGTTGGTGACCAGCCGGGCCGCGCGCCGAGCGGAGGTCAGCACCACCCGTCCGGCCGCGAGCCCGAGCTCGGTGGCCTGCGCCGCCGCCTGGGCCGCGGTACTCGGCCGCAGCGGATTGCCCGGCTCGACCGCCTCGGCCGGCTGGATCGTGTCCGGCAGCTCCGCCTTGCCGCTGCGCCACGCCACCCAGTCGGCCACCGCCGGCCACGTGAGTCGGGTGGCCGACGATCCGACGACGAGGCCGAAGTGCCCGCCCGGCAACGTCACCTCGTACACCTGCGCCCGCGGCGCGGCGCGGCGCACGGCGCGCACGGAGTCCGGGTGACCGATGGTGTCCGTCGTTCCGACGAAGGTGAGGACCGGAAGGTCGATGTCGGCGAGCGTCACCAGCCGGTCGTCGATGACGAAGCCGCCCTCGAGCATCCGGTTGTGCGTGACGAACTGCTCCAGCAGCTCGGCGATCG
>JAVHVD010000114.1:0-3271 GCA_032160745.1 Pseudonocardiales bacterium | reverse complement strand
CGAAGGCACACGTTTCGAAGGCGTGTCAGTACGTGTTCGAATTTGGCCGGTTTCGGCGGCGGATCGAGCGGCCACGAGTTGGGCATGTCAGTGCTGGGTGGCCGCCGGCTGCGGGTGGTGCGACTGGGTCGTCGGCGGCCGTCGCTGCGTGGATCGATCGTCTCGGGCTCGGATGGGCAGGTCACCAGTAGTTGGGCGAGCGGGACCTGCTGTTGCCCCGAGTTCACGTCGGAGTCCGCGATGCTGCCTTGCCGCACGCGTCGTGGAACCAACGCCTTGATGACGTTGATCGCGGGCAGCTGGAACACATGCACGGTCGCGGGATCAACGCAGTCGATCTCGGCGACGGTGTGCACAGCGATCAGTTGCTGCTCGGCTACCCACTCGTATGGCGAATGTGTCAGATCGTTGCGTTCATGCGCGTCGAGCGACTTCGGCTCGGGCCGAAATCCACAGGGTGTGCTGCTGGTCGCGCTCGCCGTGCGACTCGAGCATGCCGTGGACCAGGTCCTCCGTCGTGCCGCTTTTCTTCGCGAGGGTGGTGAAGTCACGCAGGTACTGCTGGCTGGCTGCGAGGTTCTCTGGCAGGTCCGGCGCCCCGACACTCTTGTGACCGGCGATGACGATCTTGGGGTTCAGCGCGGCGATCGCGTCGATGCTGGCGATCCAGGCCTCGCGCTTCGTTTCATCGGCCTCGTACATCATCATGTGCACGTTGTTGTAGACGACGTCACCGCAGGCAGACAACCGCGTCGGCAGAGGGCACGTGGAAGATCGTCGAACCGTCAATGTCACCCTGGCCAACGTGGATCAGGTTGACGACCTGACCGTCCACCAGGATCTCGTCACTGGTCAGCACCTCCGGCAGCACGGGCGTCTCGGGGAGTTCGCCCGGGAAGCGCGACGTCCAATACTTGCTGGTCTTGTTGAACTCCGCCTCCCAAGTCGCGCGACCCACAACCTCCGGAGCCGCGTGCCCGTGAGTCTCAGGGAAGTGCTCGAGAAGGCGCGCGAGGCCGAGCCAGTGGTCAGAGTGGCCGTGCGTGACGTAGACACCCGTGATCCTCTTGCCGAAGCTCTTCGCCCAGGCCGCGATCTGGTCAGCGTTGTCGAAGGTCAACAGGGCGTCGATGAGGATCCCTTCGGTCGGCCCGGAGATCAGCGTGCTGCTGGACGGCGCCCACGTCGCGACTTCACCCTCCGCGAGCGGATCGGGACTGGTGTACGGCCGCATCGGGGCGACGCAGACGTCAATCGCAAGCCGATCGGTGCTCATGTCGACAACTGTTCGCGCGCTGCCTGAACGAGCTCCGCGTTGGTGTGTGCGTGACCCCAGAGTCCCCAGCCGCCCTCGGGGGCCTCGGTCAGCAGCACCCAGGTGCGGTCCTTCAGCCCGGGATTACCGGCCGCGTCGACGACGAGCGCGGTCAGCTTGGCCACGAGGGCCAGCTGCTTGTCCCGGTCGAGCGCGCCCGCGTTGGTGAGGACCTGCACGCGGATGTGATCGCCCGCGCCGTCGACGTCGGCCAGGCAATTCGCGTCCAGCTCGTGGACGAAGCCGGCGGTGTTCTGCCGAAACATCGGGATGTCCGGAACTTGTTCGACTGCCATCACTGCCGCGGCGGCATCGCGCGCCAGCCTGTGTGGGTCGGCGAACGTGCCGCGCGCGGCGTAGATGTCGATCATGGGCACGACGTAGCTCCGATCAGGCGGGGACGGAGTCGGCGGCTGTCATGATGAGGTCCGCAACCTCAGCCGGGCGCGACACCATCGCCACGTGACTGGCCGGCACCTCGATCGTGGTCGCGCCCATCCGGGCCGCGAACTGCCGTTCCGCGTCCGGTGGGATCGCCTCGTCGTCCTTGGCCACCAGGTACCAGCTCGGCAGTGCTTTCCAGGCCGGAACGCCCATAACGTCGTTGAATGCCGTCGTCGTAAGGGCCTGTTGCACAGCGTGCATCGCGTGCGCCTTCGCAGGCTCCACATCGCCGGCGAAGTGGTTGACGAAGTCGTCCTCGGACAGCCACACGAAGCCCTGCGCGTCGGTGAACATGTGCACCAACGCGGGCGTTACCGGGCCTTGCGACAGTAGCCCGCCAAGGGTCTCGCCCTCATCCAGCCCGAACGCGGCGATGTAGACGAGGCCGGCCACGTTCGCCGCATCCGTGCCGAGCGCGGTCATGATCTGGCCACCGTAGGAGTGGCCGACGACGAGGGTCGGTCCGGTCTGGAACTGCAGCACTTGACGCAACCGGGCTACATCTGCGGCGAGGGACGACATCGGGAACTGTGGCGCGATGACGTGGTATCCGTCTGCCTGAAGACGCTTGATCACATCGCTCCAGCAAGAACCGTCTGCCCACGCGCCGTGTACGAGCACGATGTTCGGTTTCATGGTGTCCTCCGCGAACCTGATGGCGATAACGGAATCAGCCTCGCCCGGTGCACGGGGCGGCACATCGTCAGATCGTGCGATGTGTATTTCGTTCGGCGGCGGCGCGGGTCAGTCCCACGCGCGACCGCACGCCCATCTTGTCGAACACGTGACGCAGATGGGTGCTCACCGTATGCGGTGAGATGAACAGTTGCTCCGCGATCTCGCGGTTCGTCCGGCCCTCGATCACGAGTTCGACGACAGCCGTTTCGGCTGGGGTCAATGCGGCCCATCCGGTTCGGGGCGTGTCGACCCCAACGACCCTCCGGCGCACCCCGAGATCCCGCAGTCGGCTCCGGGCCCGTGCCGCGTCCCAACCCGCGCCGATGTCGAGAGCGAGGATCAGCGATCGGTCGAACGCCTCGATAGCCGCGTCGGGTGAACCGTCACGCAACCGCTGGTTGCCGAGATCGTCAAGCGCAGATACCTGCGCGAGTGGTCGCCCGGCCGCCGCGAACAGTTCGACCGCATCGGCCAGCTCGGCTCCGGACTGGTTGACAAGGCCGCGCACGTGCGCGGCGGCTGCCCGCACAGACCGCACGCCGGGATTGAGTTCGTTACGTCGCTCCACTGTGTCAACGATGGCACTGATCAACTCGTCGTCCTCGACAGCCAATGCCACGCGCGCCAATTCGGCATCCAGTGCGACGTCGTGCGGGAACAAGGGAAACAGATTCAGGCGCTCACCGTCGCCGAAGGCGCAGAGCATTCGATGTGCCTCGACCGCGTCACCTTGCGCCATGGCATGCGACGCGAGGGACCATGCGGCGTGCCGGCGCACGCTCGGCGCAGTCGCCGCCAGCATGACGCGGCACATCTGCGCTACGACGCGCGCGC
>JAVHVD010000113.1:0-3682 GCA_032160745.1 Pseudonocardiales bacterium | reverse complement strand
GGTCTGTGCTGGTGCTGATGACCACGGGCCACATGGCCGGCAACGCGCTGGGGACCGAGACGTTCATCGCCCGCCACAGCGGCGACCTGCTGGCGAGGACGGCCGCCGCGATCACTGTCGAGCACCTCGGCGCCCGCGCGTGGATGCCGGGCGCCGACGGCCGCTTCGCGCTGACCGGCGAGTACGAGCTCGGCGGCTTTTTCGCCGCGCCGATGGACGCGGTGATCGGCCGCGCCCGCGCCGCGCTCGACCAGGCCAAGGTCACCGAGAACCGCGTCATGCGCGGCTTCGGCACGGACCAGCGGTCCCCCGACGGCACGTCATGGCCGGGCGACGGTCAGGGGTTCTGGTGCATCGCGGGGCTGCCCGCGGCCAACTTCATCACCGGCCCGAGCTACCTGCTCAACGGGAACATGAAGGTCGCCGAGTTCATCGACATGGGTGCTTTCCGCCGCCAGGCGATCGCGTTCACCGACCTGGTCATGGACCTCACGCGGGCGCCCCTCGACGATCTGCAGCGCCGCCGTGCCGACGACCCCGTCCTGCACGCGAGCGCCACGCCGAAGGCACATCCCGCGCGCCCGGCGGACTGTGACGCCCCGGCCAAGCCCTCCCCGCCGATTTCGGTCCGCGTCGCCGGCCGGCGCGACGCGCGCGGCGGCCTGCCTGTCGAGCTGCAGGCGCGAGGCGCCGTCCTCCGCGACGTCAGCGTGTCGCTGCTGCGCGGCAAGCGCGTGGTCGCCGGAGCGCGGCGTGCGCGGATCACGGCGCACGCGTCGCGGCTCGTCCTCCGCCGCGGCTCGGGCCGGATCGCTCCCGGCACGTACACGCTCGAGGTCCGCCGCGGCCGCACGCTGCTGGTGCGGCGCAGCGTGCACGTTCGCTGAGCGGCTGACGGCGGGGCGATCGCTGGGGGGCCGCCGATGATTTTTCCGTGTCCGCGTCGTCTTACGGGCATGGCAAAGGTCACCGCAGGGATCACCACCTCTATCGACGGCTACATCACGGGCCCGGACGATGGCCCCGGCAAGGGGCTCGGTGAGGGCGGCGAGCGCTTGCACAACTGGGTGTTCGGCGGGCCGTGGAGCTACGGCGACGACACGCGGCCGTCGCCCGAGGGCGAGGACGCCGAGTGGCTTTCGGAGGTGACATCCCGCATCGGGGCGGTCGTCGCCGGGCGCGGGACCTACGAGGCAGCCCGGCACTGGGGCGGCGAGAACCCGTGGGGACTGCCGCTGTTCATCGTCACGCACCGGCCCGAAGACGAGCCCGCCGGCGGGGAGTTCACGTTCGTGTCCGGCGTCGAGACGGCGGTGGAGCGTGCGCTGGAGGCGGCCTCAGGCAAGGACATCAACGTGATGGGCGGTGCCGACACGATCCGCCAAGCACTTGCCAAGGGCCTCGTCGACGAGCTGACGATCATCGTCGCCCCGGTGATCCTCGGCGCCGGGAAGCGGCTCTTCGAGGGATTCTCGGAGTCGCTCGAACTGGAGCAGCTCGGAGTGCGTCAATCGCAGTTCGCAACGTTCATCGATTACAAGCTCAAGGAGAAGAGAGATGCCTGAGTACGCAGCAGGAACCCCGTCCTGGGTCGAGTTGTCCTCACCCGACACCGATGCTTCCGCCGCGTTCTACGCCGAGGTGATGGGCTGGGGCGCCACCGAGCCGGGACCCATCGAGGAGAACGGCGGCTACCGCATGTTCCAGAAGGACGACCAGCGCGTCGCCGGCCTCATGGGCCACATGCAGGAGGACCAGCCGACCGTGTGGGCGACGTACATCAGCGTTGCCGATGCCGACGAGACCGCAGGCAAGGTGAAGGCGGCGGGCGGCGGCGTGATCGTGGAGCCGATGGACGTGATGGACATCGGGCGGATGGCGGTCTTCAGCGATCCGAGCGGCGCTGTCTTCGGCGTCTGGCAGCCCAAGAGTTTCGCGGGAGCCGACGTGGTCAACGAGCCGGACTCGCTCTGCTGGAACGAGATCCTGACCCGCGATCACGAGAGCGCGCGTGAGTTCTACCCGGCGGTCTTCGGCTGGACGGCGGGCAAGCCGCAGTTCGAGGGCGCCCCCGACACTTACGTCGTGTGGGAGGTCGACGGCAACGCGGTCGGCGGCATGATGCAGATGACCGACGAGTGGTTCCCGGCCGAGGTGCCGCCGCACTGGAGCGTGTGCTTCGCCGTCGCCGACTGCGACGCCACGGTCGCGAAGGCCACCGAGCGCGGCGGAGTCGTCACGTCGGGGCCGATGGACATGCCGATCGGGCGCTTCGCCAACCTGATCGACCCCCAGGGCGCGTCGTTCGCTGTGATGCAGATGGCTGCGGCCTAGACCGGCATCGGGGCCGGGCGCGCGACCCTAATCGGAGCCCTTGAAGCTCCAGCTGTCCTCGATCCTGATGTCGCCACCCTCGTTGAATCCGACGTGGTGGCCTTCGAGCAGTCTCGGGTTGGCGCTCTTCTGGACCTGGTCCTGGGGAACGTCGGAGGTGAACGGGCCTGGGTGGCCGATCTCCAGGTAGGGCAGGACGATGCCCTCGGGGGCGGTGCCGTCGCAGTTGGTCACGTTGTAGCTGGGGTCGGTCGTCGGCTCGACGCTGGCGCGGATCGAGTAGTAGAAGGGGCTCGGCTCGGGGTCGGGGACTCCCGACTTGCCGGTCACGTTCTCGAGCCCGAGGTCGGTCGGCGTGCCGGAGTTGTTGACCGTGGGGGTGTCGGTGCCCTCCCCGCTGAAGAACGTGGGACAGCTCGTGCCGGCGTCCTGGACCCCTGACACGGTCCACTTCACCCTGCCGGACTCCAGGTCGTAGGGGACCTGCGAGATGGAATCGGCCTCGGGCGGGAAGGCTGCGTTGCGCACGTAGCTCGCCGTTCCCGTGATCTCCTCGTTCCAGGTGCCGCGCGACTCCCAGGTGTAGGTCCTCCTCCACGTTCCGTCGAAGCGCTTCGGAAACGGGCAATTCGCCGCGACGTGCAGGGTGTGCGTGAACGTACTCAGCGGCGTGATGCCCGCGTTCGTCGTGACAATGACAAGGTCCTTGACGTCCTCGTCGGCCTGGTCGCGGCACAGCGTGGTGGTCTTGGCCGCGCTCCAGTCGGCCAGCTTCCAGGTGCCGTCGGCCATGTGGAGCATCGCGTCGACGTGCGCACCGGGCTTGCCCGCGAGGTCGTTGGTGAACTTGATCTCCCTGACCTTCGGATCAGGGATGTCGACACGGTGGTAGGCGCCGACGCTGAGCATCGGGAACCCGTCTTTCCGCTGGATCGGCAGCTTGAGCGTGTCGGCCGGCTGGGAGCCGAGCGTGATCGTCGCGGCAGCCGGAACCGCGGGCGTCTGCTTCCACTTGTCCCACTTGAGGAACGACTCGGGGACCGCGAAGTCCGGGTCGCCGACCGGCGACTGGTTGAACACGTTCAGGTAGAAGAGCGGGATTTGCGTCGCGTAGCCGCCGGGGATCGCGGCGTTGACAGCTGCCACGCTGCGCTGAGTCTGGAGCTGGGCGAAGATCGAGCGCAGCACGCCCGTGCCCTGCGTGCGCTGGAGCATCATCCAGAAGGGCCAGGCGCCGTAGTCGAGGTGGACGAGGTTGGTGGCCAGCGGGTCGGCCACCAGCTCGGGGGACTGCCTCTGTTCGAAGTTGTCGTCCGGGTAGACGAAGTCGCCGGCCCAATCCGCTCCG
>JAVHVD010000112.1:0-10709 GCA_032160745.1 Pseudonocardiales bacterium | reverse complement strand
TGCTACGGCTCGGGCAGTCGGCCGGCGTAGGACGGCAGCGCGACGGGCACGATTCGCTCATGCCCAACACCGTGCTGGTGACCGGCGCGTCCGGATTCGTCGGCTCCCACCTGGCCCGGACGCTCGTTGAGGCCGGACACGACGTGCGAGCGATGACCCGTCGGCCGAACGACTACTCCGGCGCCGGTACGCCGGTACCGGGCGATGTCGACGACCCGAGCACGTTGGCGGGAGCCCTTGAGGGGGCGCACGCCGCGTACTACCTCGTCCACTCACTCGATTCCGACGACTTCGAGGACAAGGACGCCGGCGCCGCCTTGAACTTCGGCGGCGCAGCGGCCGACGCCGGCGTCGAGCAGATCATCTACCTGGGTGGGCTGGGCGTCGACGACGGTGACCTGTCGGCCCACCTGCGCTCCCGCCGCCAGGTCGAGCAGCTGCTGGGTGTGGCCGGCGTACCGGTGACCGTCCTCCGCGCGGCCGTTGTTGTCGGGCACGGCGGCATCTCCTGGGAGATCACTCGGCAGCTGGTCGACCACCTGCCCGCGATGATCACGCCGCGGTGGGTGAAGACGCGCACGCAACCGATCGCGCTGGACGATGTCGTTCGCTATCTCGTCGGCGTCCTCGATCACCCCGACGCGGTGGGTCGCGTGTTCGAGATCGGCGGTCCCGAGGTGCTGCGCTACATCGACATGCTCAAGCGTGCAGCGAAGGTGCAGGGCAAGCGCATCCCCAGCGTGAACGTCCCGTTGCTGACCCCAGGACTGTCGTCGGGGTGGCTGGCGCTGGTGACCGACGTCGACATGGCGACCGCTCGCAACCTCGTCGACTCCATGACCAACGAGGTCATCGTGCGGGACAACTCGATCGAGCAGCTGGTGCCGGGCGCGACGCTCGGCTACGACGAGGCGGTCCGCCGAGCGCTGCAGGCCCGCATCGCCGCCTCGTGACGCCGACCGGCCGCCGTCGGGTCGTCGCCACGACCACCCTCGTGACCGGCGCCGGCCGGCGCCGCCGAGGTGTCGACGCGGTCACCTCGAGCGACGCCCGTCGCGCCCGGCGCCGAGGTCGAGCCGGTGAGCCAGAGCAGCAAGCCCGCCACCGGCAGCGCGGCCGCGAGGACCGTGACGCCCGTCCAGCCGTAGGCGTCGTGCAGCACGCCGGCCGCGGCCGACGCGAGCGCACCAACGGTGAAGACCGTTGTCATGTAGACCGTGTTGATCCGCGCCCGGGCCGCCGGTCGCAACACGTAGATGACCTGTTGGCTCATCACCTGATGGCACTGCACCGCGAGATCGAGCAGGACCCCAGCGACCGCGAGCAGGACCACGCTGCGGTGGCCCAGCCCGGCGAGGACCATCGCAGCGCCGGCGAGGACGAGGGCGCCGGCGCGGGCGCTGCTGCCGTAGCCATGATCGGCCAGCCAGCCGCCGAGCGGGGCCGCTGCCGCGCCGGCCGCGCCGACCAGCGCGAACAGGCCGACAGCGGCTTGACCGAAGCCGTGCTCGTCGATCAGTTCGTAGGCGATGGCCGTCCAGAACGCGCTGAACGCCCCGAACATCGCCGCCTGGCACAGGGCCAACCGGCGCAGTACCGGCTCCTCGCGGACCAGCGCGCCGACCGACGCGAGCAGGCTGCCGTAGCCCGCGGCGTGATCGGGCTCGCGGGCCGGCAGCATCCGATGCAGGACGAACCCGAGCACGACCATCAAGCCGGCCGAGGCAAAGAAGATCGCTCGCCAACCCGCCACGTCGGCGAGCAGGCTGGACGCCGTCCGGGCCAGCAGGATGCCGAGCAGCAGCCCACTCATCACCCGGCCCACGAAGCGGCCCTCCTCGCCGGGCGGGGCGAGGTGCGCCGCCAGAGGCACGAGGATCTGCGCCACCACCGATGTCACGCCGACCAGCACCGACACCGCGAGGAAGACGCCGAAGGTCGGCGCGGCGCCCGCGGCGACGAGCGCGAGCGCGGTGGCCACCAGCGTCCGGGTGACCAGCACCCGGTTCTCGAGCAGATCGCCAAGGGGCAGGACGAACAGCAGGCCGAGCGCGTAGCCGACCTGGGTCATGGTGACGACGACCGTGGCCGTGCCCTGGCCGACGTGGAAGGACCCGGCGATCAGGTCGAGCAGCGGCTGGGCGTAGTACAGGTTCGCAACGGTCAGCCCGCAGGCGATGGCGAGGACGGCGGCGACAACTCGGAGACTCTTGGTTGTCGCGTCACTCACTGAGTCGAGAGTACCCGGCCGGGTTGCCTGCTCGCTCACATGAGCGCCGCGGCGAGCTGCCGGTAGCCCTCGACCGGGTCGCGCCCGGCCTCGGTTATCAGCTGGATCGCGACGTGGTCGGCGCCGGCGGCCAGATGCTCCTCGACTCGGCGCGCCGCGGTGGCCGCGTCGCCGTGTGCGACCAGCGCGTCGATCAGCCGGTCGCTGCCGCCGTCGGCGAGGTCGTCGTCGGTGAAGCCGAGGCGGCGCAGATTGGCCAGGTAGTTGCTGAGGCCGAGGTACGGATTCTTGACGGCCGGCCGACCGATCTCGCGGGCCTTCGCCGGGTCCGGCTCCACGACGACCTTCTGCTCCGGCGCGAGGAGGACGCTGTCGCCGATGACCTGCCGGGCGGCCTGCGTGTGCTGCGGTGTGGTCAGGTAGGGGTGCGCACCGGCGCTGCGGTTCGCGGCCAGGCGCAGCATCTTGTGCCCGAGCGCGGCGAGCACCCGCCCCTCGGCCGGCACGCCCTCGGCATCGAGCACGTCCAGGTACTCGACGAGGCTGCGGTAGGGGTGCTGGTAGTCCGAGCTCGCCTCGGGATGGCCGACGCCGACGCCGAGCAGGAACCGGCCCGGATGTGCCTCGGTGATCCGGCGGTGCTGCCGGGCGATGTTCTTCGCGTCGTCCTGCCAGATGTTCACGATGCCGGTGGCGACGGTCAGCCGCTCAGTGGCCTGAAGCAGCTCGTCCACGATGTGCAGCTCGCCGCCAGGCGAACTGCCGACCCAGATCGTTCCGTAGCCGAGCTGCTCGAGTTCGCGCGCGAGCCCGGCGCTCAGCTGCGGCGTCCGGGCCCAGACACCGATCCGACCTACGGGTGGCAGCACGTCATTCCCCTTTCCTCGACGTTCGTCCTACCCACCACAACCGCGTCCGCGTCGTTGGTCATCCGCGACGTCCACGTCCTGCGCAAGCAGGTGCCGAGTCGCCGCTGCGGATCGAACGCGTTCTCGAACCGGTCGGGTAGCCGCCGTTCTAACCTGACTCGCGTGGACAGCTACGACGTGATCGTCATCGGCGGTGGCATGGCCGGGGTCTCGATCGGGTACGAGCTGGCCGCCGATCGACGAGTTCTGGTCCTGGACATGGAGTCGACGCTCGCGTATCACACGACCGGGCGCTCGGCGGCGATGTTCCTCGAGAGTTACGGCGGTCCGGT
This sequence comes from Pseudonocardiales bacterium, assembly GCA_032160745.1. Lineage (GTDB taxonomy): Bacteria > Actinomycetota > Actinomycetes > Mycobacteriales > Jatrophihabitantaceae > Jatrophihabitans. Next base: position 7,278 of record JAVHVD010000112.1, on the reverse strand, counting down.
CATCCGCGCCCTGACCACCGCCAGCCGCGCGTTCCTCGAGAGTGCGCCGGGTGACCCACTGCTCGCTCCGTTGCCGATGCTGCACATCGGGCGACCGGGACACGGCGCTGCCGTCGCGCAGTTGCACCGAGAGGTCAGTTCGCTGGTACCGGACGTCGAGCTGCTCGATCCGCAGGAGGCCGCGGGACTGCAGCCGTGGCTGCGTGCGGAGTCCGTCGAGCTCGCGGTACTGGAGCCAGGAGCGATGGAGATCGACGTGCACGGCCTGCACCAGCTGTACGTGCACGGTCTGCGCAGCCGCGGTGGGATCGTCGCCGTGGGCGCACGCATCTCCTCCGCGCGCCGGCGTGGTACGGCCTGGGTGGTACGAGACGCAGCCGGGACCGAGTGGCAGGGTTCGGTGGTGGTCGACGCCGCCGGCGCGTGGGCCGACGAGGTCGCCGGGACGTTCGGCGTCGCGGGTGTCGGCCTGCGCGCGTTGCGGCGGAGCGCCTTCATGGTGGACGGGCCGTCCTCGGCCGGCGGGCCCATGGTCGCGGACATCGACGACACGTTCTACGTCAAGCCGGACAGGGGACGGATGTTGTGCTCACCGTCCGACGAGACACCTCAGCAGCCCGGCGACGCCCGGCCGGACACGACCGAGATCGCGCGAGCCATCCAGGTCATCAACGAGGCGACGACGCTGAACGTCCGGCACGTGCGCTCGGCCTGGGCCGGGCTGCGCAGTTTCGTGGCCGACCGGTCTCCCGTGGTCGGCTACGACCACACAGCGGACGGGTTCTTCTGGTTCGCCGCGCAGGGTGGGTACGGCATCCAGACCGCGCCGGCGCTGGCCCGCACCGGTGCGGCGTTGCTGCGCGGCGAGCAACTGCCGCACGACGTCGCGGCCCGGGGCCTGACGCCTGCCGCCGTAGCGCCGGATCGGGCGCAGCTGAGATGAGAATCCGCAGCGCCGGAATGCCGGACGGTTCGTGCGGGGTTCACGTCACGTGCCTCTGACGATCCCGCTGTCGATTCTCGACCTGGCTCCTGTGCGGCACGGCGAGACGCCGCGGGACAGCTTCGCCGCCAGCGTCGCCCTGGCCCAACTTGCCGAGGACGCCGGCTACCGCCGCATCTGGTACGCCGAGCACCACAACATGGCCACGATCGCCTCGTCCGCCACCAGCGTGCTGATCGCCCACATCGCCGCGCACACCGAGCGGATCCGGCTCGGCTCCGGTGGCGTGATGCTGCCGAACCACTCGCCGCTGGTAATCGCCGAGCAGTTCGGGACGCTCGAGGCCCTGCACCCGGGACGGATCGACTTGGGTCTCGGCCGCGCGCCCGGTTCTGACCGCAACACGATGTACGCACTGCGCCGCGACCACACATCGGCCGACCGGTTCCCCGACGACGTCCAGGAGTTGCAGGCGTTCCTCGCGGATGATTCGCTCGTCCCGGGCGTGCACGCGTACCCGGGGCGGGGCACTCGCGTGCCGCTGTACATCCTCGGCTCGTCGCTGTTCGGTGCCCAGCTCGCCGCACTGCTGGGACTGCCCTACGCGTTCGCGTCGCACTTCGCGCCGAGTGCGTTGCAGGATGCCGTGGCGATGTACCGCCGCGAGTTCCAGCCGTCCGCCCAACTCGACCGTCCGCACGTGATCGCCGGGGTGAATGTCATCGCTGCCGACACGCAGGCCGACGCCGACGAGCAGTTCCACAAGGCGAAGCGGGCGCGGGTGCGCGCGCTGGCCCGGCCGGGTCGGCGGCTGACCGACGACGAGGTCGACCTCGTGCTCTCCTCACCGGAGGGCGCGCAGATCGAGCAGATGGTCGTCTATTCGGCGGTCGGCACACCGAGCGACGTGCGTGAGTACCTCGAGACGTTCGCGAAGCACGCCGACGCCGACGAGCTGATCGTCGCGCTGCAGTCCCCGGCCAGTGCGGCTCGGCTGCGGTCGGCCCAGCTGCTCGCCGACGCGATGCTCAGCTGAGGCGCTTGCGTTTCGGGCGTGGTGCGATCGTCAGGCCACGGAACGGACGCACGACGCGCTCGCCGGTGTCGAGGAAGCGAATCTGCACGTTGCGGGCGGCGGCGCCCGGGCCCCAGCCGGTGAGCACCTCGACCTCCCGCTCGCCCAGGTGGTAGCGCCGGCCGACGAGGCGGGTGCCACCGACTCGCGAGCGGGGCATCAGTCCGGCGTCTGCACCGAGTCGTGCTTGGTCCCCTCCGGATCGGCGGTGCGCGTATCGGAGTCCTCGAGAATGATCTCGGCCTGCGCCTGCGGGTCGTCGCTGCCGCGCACCTCTTCCTCGGGCAGGAGCTGGGCGCGCTGGTCGACTCGTTCCTCATCCGGTCGCTCGGTCATGACCTAGGCCTACCCAGAAAGGCGTCGCCGGCCTTGGGTGAGCCCGGAGATCGCGGCCGGCCCTAGCTGATCAACAGAGACAAGTGGTCGTCGTGGCGACCATTTCTCACCGTTGATCAACGAACTGGGGCTGCTCGCATGACGCGACACCCGCACGCTCGGCCGCGTCCGGGACTGCGTTCCGCCCCCGTTATCTGATCAACACAGACACGTGGACGTCCAGGCGACCATTTCTCACTGTTGATCAACGAACTGGGCCTGCTCGCATTACGCAACACTCCATGCTCGGCCGCGTCCGGGACCGCGTTCCGCCCCCTGCCTGATCAACAGAGACACGTGGTCGTCCCGGCGACCATTTCTCACTGTTGATCAACCGAGCGCGGCCGGCATATCCGACGGCGCCGGATCGTCGCGGTGGCTGAGCAGGCAGACCGTCGCGGTGAACAGCGCTCCGGCCAGCACCATCGTCGGGATCGCGGTCGAGGTGTGCAGGTGGTCGGTAACGATGCCGGCCAGCAGGGCCGCGGTCGCCGCACCCAGCCCGAAGGCGGTGACGACCCAGGCGTTCGCCTCGGTCAGCAGGTTGGGCGGGCACAGCAGCTGGACACGCTGGAAGACCAGCGTCAACACGACCGGCAGCGCCAGCCCGGCAACCGCGGCCGCCGGGATCCAGAGCACCACCGGCAGCGGGAGCGCGAGCGGCAGGTAGCCGATTGCCAGGGCCAAGCCGGCCGCGGTGAGCGCTCGCGCGCCCGAGCTGGTGATCGGCCGCACCGCGCCGAACAGGCCGGCGAGCAGCGCGCCGAACGCATTCGCGGCCAGCGCCCAACCGGTGATCGACGAGCTGTCGTGTCGGTCGGCGAAGGCAGCGGCGACGATGGCCAGCGCGCCCACCGGCACACCGGTCGCCAGCGCGACCAGGAAGATCCGGACGAGGACGCCGTGGCGCAACGGCGAGCCATGCGTATCTGACGTCGACGGCGTCGGCCGCCACTCGCGCGACGTCCGCGTCGCCATGAAGCCGAGCGTGCCGGCCAGTCCGAACACCGCGCACCCGAGTACCCCACCGCCGTCCCCGATCAGGGAGACGCCGGCGACCGACAGCAGCGGGCCGACGACGAAGACGAGCTCCTGCACACCGACGTCGAGGCTGAAGGCCGCGCGCAGCACCGGGCCGTCGGTCACGAGATGCGGCCAGAGCGCACGCAGGCATGGTTCGAGCGGCGGCGTGCCGAGCCCGGCGACCGCGGCGGCGACCGCGGACACCACCGGATGATCCGCTCCGCTCATCGCGAGGACGACGAAGGCCAGCGTGCTGACGACGCCGGCGACCAGCAGGACCTGCCACTGACCCAACCGGTCGACGACGCGGGCGAGGCCCGGCTGGCCGATTCCGGCACCAGCGGTGAACAGCGCGGCCAGCCCGCCGGCGAGCGTGTAGCTGCCGCCCTGGCCACGTACGAGCAGCAGCACGGCGAGCGTCGCCATCGCCGTCGGGAGGCGGCCGACCATCGAGGTCGTGAGCAGAGCGGGAACCTCGCGCGTCGTGAGGACGGTGCGCAGCTCAGCCATCGCGGTGCTCCACGGGTTGGGTCAGGAGCACGACCGCGAGGGTAGCGGGGTAGGCCGCGGCAGGGCAGGGGCAGGATGCACTCATGGACTTTCGATACCTCGGCAACTCCGGCATGCAGATCTCCGAGATCACCTACGGGAACTGGCTCACCCACGGCTCGCAAGTGGAGAACGACGTCGCGACGCAGTGCGTCCGGGCCGCCCTCGACGTCGGCATCACCACGTTCGACACCGCAGACGTCTACGCGAACGGCCGGGCCGAAGAAGTGCTCGGCGCCGCGCTGAAGGGTCAGCGGCGCGAGTCGCTCGAGGTGTTCACCAAGGTGTACTGGCCGGTGGGTCCGGATCCGAAGGGCAAGAACGACACCGGACTGTCCCGCAAGCACATCCTCGAGGGCATCGACGGATCGCTGCGCCGCCTGCAGATGGATTACGTCGACCTCTACCAGGCCCACCGCTACGACAACTTCACACCTCTCGAAGAGACGATGCAGGCCTTCGCCGACGTCGTGCGCTCCGGCAAGGCGCTCTACATCGGAGTCAGCGAATGGACGGCCGACCAGATCCGGGCCGGGCACGCGCTCGCGGAGGAGCTCGGGATCAATCTGGTCTCGAGCCAGCCGCAGTACTCGATGCTGTGGCGGATCATCGAGGGCGAGGTCGTGCCGGCCTGCCGCGAACTCGGCATCGGGCAGATCGTGTGGTCGCCGATCGCCCAGGGCGTGCTGAGCGGCAAGTACAAGCCCGGCCAGGACGCCCCCGCCGGCTCGCGCGCCACGGACGAGAAGGGCGGTGCCGACATGATCAAGCGCTGGCTCTCCGACGACGTGCTCACCCGGGTGCAGGAGCTGAGTCCGATCGCCGGGGACCTCGGCCTCACCATGGCCCAGCTGGCGGTGGCGTGGGTGCTGCAGAACGACAACGTGTCGGCGGCGCTGGTCGGCGCGTCGCGCCCGGAGCAGGTCGCCGAGAACGTGAAGGCCGCCGGCGTGAAGATCCCCGCGGACGCAATGAAGCGCATCGACGAGGCGCTCGGGGACGTCGTCACCGACGATCCGGGGCTCGTCGCCCGATCCGTTCCGTCGCGGCGCGCGGTCTGACCGGAGGCCACCATGTCCTCGGGCGCGCTGGGACGCACTGTGCAGCGCGCCACTGGCCGAGCGGGAGGCAACGACCTGGTCGATCGGATGGCCCGGATCGGCGTCGTCGCCCGGGGCATCGTGTTTCTCGTCCTGGCGGTCCTCGTGGCGCGGATCGCGTCCGGCGCGCTGGGTGGGGACTCCACCGGCAAGGCAGCGAGCGGCCCCGGCGTCGCGCGGACGGTCGCCGCGCAGACCGGCGGCCGGGTGATGCTCTTCGCGCTCGCGGTCGGCGCGCTGTGTTACGCGCTGTTCGGCCTCTTCGACGCCGCGCTGCGCCACCACGAGTCGTCGGACGCGAAGAAGTGGGCCCAGCGCGGGGTGTCGCTGTGGGCATTCCTCACCTACGGCGCCTTCAGCGGGTACTCCTTCTACACCGCGTTCTCGGGCAACAACGAAAGCGGCTCGTCCCGGCAGGAGGGCGCCGAACAGTCGCAGTGGAGTGCGCGGGTGCTGCGCTGGCCGGGTGGCCAGCTCCTCCTGCTGGCGATCGGGATTGCGTTGTTCGTGGCCGCCGCCGCGTTGGCCGTGCGGGCAGTGCGGGGGATGTTTCGCAAACGGTTGGACGAGCACCGGATGAGTCGTCCGGTCCGGCGCACGACCGTGACGCTGGGGACGCTCGGCCTGCTCGGACGAGCCTCCCTGTTCGCGATTGTCGGGTGGTTCGTCACCGACGCGGCGATCGAGAACGACCCGTCGCACGGCAAGGGGGTCGACGGCTCGATCCGCTCACTGGCGAACGACAACGGCGGAGCCGCGCTGCTCTGGGTCGTGGCGATCGCGCTCATCGCGTTCGGCCTGTACCTGTTCTTCGAGGCGCGCTACCGGCGGGTCTGACTCGGCGAGTTCAGCGCCGGGCCCAGGCATCGCTGCGGGCACGGGCCGCCGCCAACCCGGTCGCTCCCACCACCTGGGCCTGCTCGCCAAGTGCGGACAGGACGACCGCGGTGTCGCCCACGGCCGGCTGGGCGTAGCGGCGGATCGACTCGGTCACCCCGTCCACCAGCGGCTGACCGGCCGCCGCCAGTTCGCCGCCCAGCACGATCCGCTCCGGATCCACCAGGTTGCACACGTCGGCCAACGCCCGACCCAACGTGCGGCCGGCCTCGAGCACGATCCGTCGCACGGCCGGATGCTCGTTGGCGGCCGTCGACAGGGCCGGCTGTTCGTTGCTGGTCACGAACCGGATCTGCTCGCGGACGCGCTCGATCGACACCACCGTCTCGAGGCAACCGCGGCTGCCACACCGGCACAGCGCACCGTCCGGTTCCACGACGGCGTGCCCGATCTCCCCGGCCAGTCCCCGATCACCGCGGTAGAGCTCGCCACCGAAGACCAGCCCGGTACCCAGCCCGTGCGATGCCTTGACGTAGACGAAGTCCGCGCAGCCACGCGCCGCGCCGGAGCGGTGCTCCCCCAGCGCGCCCAGTTGGGCATCGTTCTCGACGTCGACGATGTCCGGCGAGACGCGGAGCCGCGCGGCGACCTCGTCGGCGATCGACAACTCGAACCAGCTGGCCACGATCGTGCTCGAGCGCATGCGCCCGGACCGGTCGACCGGACCCGGCACGCCGGCGACCACCCGCGCAACCGAGGACATCGGATGCCGCACCCGCTTCAGCAGCGCCCGGGCGAATTGGGCAGCGGTGTCCAGCGCGTCCTCGGCCCGCCGGTCGACGTCCACCTCGCGGCGCTCGTGCATCAGGTGCTCGCCCTTGAGGTCGGCCACCGCAACGGCGACGTGCGCGTGGCCGAAGTCCAGACCGAGGACGATTCCCTCCGGCACCACCGGCGCGAGCACCCGGCTCGGTCGCCCGCGTCCGGCGCCGCCCCCCGCCCGGGCCGGCAACTCGACCAGGTGACCATCCCGCACCAGGGTGCTGATGAGCGGTCGGATCCCGCTGAGCGACATGCCGGTGAGCCGGGCCGCCTCCGGACGGGTCATCGGCCCGTGGCCGCGGATGATGCGCAGCAGGCGGTCGGCCGCGCTGCCCCGCGGTCCGATCCACGGGTCGGTCGACGGCATGCCACACCCTAGCGGCGGTTGCGCCGAATTCCGACCGTCATCGCCGATATTCGGCGTCGTCCGGTCGAGGTGTCGTCCTGATCCAACCGCGGCAAACCCTTGATTCCACCCCGCTCGGGTGCCACGTTTCTCCCATTCGTTCGGGATATCCGGTAAACACCATTCGAACTCTCTCCGCTCGCTGGAG
>JAVHVD010000111.1:0-7703 GCA_032160745.1 Pseudonocardiales bacterium | reverse complement strand
GCGATCGTGCCCTCGATGTTCAACGGCTGAACGGTCTTCGCGTCGGGGGCGTCGACCTGGCCCAGGAAGGGCACGAGGGTCGTCTGCTGCAGGTCGGCGAGGAAGCACCGCGCCTCGATGCCCCCGAAGGCGGCGACATAACGCTGTGCCATCGCAGGCAGTTCGCTGGCCAGCGAGAGATGCGCCTCGGCGAGCATGGCGTTGGTGGCCTGCTCGGCGTCACTGGCGCGAATCAGTTGCCGCCCCCGCGCGTCCGATTCGTCCACGCCGGAACCGTACCTCCGGATCACTCCACACTTGCGCTGAGCAGGTGCCGGATCAGGTGCATCGCGACGACGACCGAGCGCCCACGGACGTCGGCGCGGGCACCCGGCAGCCGGATCCGTCGGGCCACCGAACGTTCCGCGCCCAGTACGCAGATATGGACGAGCCCCACCGGCTTGTCGGGCGTGCCGCCGTCCGGGCCGGCGACCCCGGTGATGCCCACGCCGACGTCGGCGCCGAGCCGGCTACGCGCACCGGCCGCCATCGCCTCGGCCACCTCGGCGCTGACTGCGCCCACCCGCTCGAGCAGCTCGGCCGGTACGTCCAACAGCCGCTGCTTCGTCTCGTTCGCGTAGGCCGTCACCCCGCCGAGCACGTACTCGGACGCACCCGGCGGCTCGGTCAGCCGGGCGGCGAGCAGGCCACCGGTGCACGACTCGGCCGTGGCGATCGTCCGCCCGGTCGAGCGCAGCGCGTCCGCGACGATGTCGTCGACGGTCCGCCCGTCCGCCGAGAAGAGCGTCTCCGCGTAGACCTCCGCGACTACGGCGTCGAAGACCTCGTAGGCCGACTGCGCGTCCGGAGCGAAGCGGGTGACGATCTCGAGTTCGCCGTCGCGCAGGCAGGTCGTGATCTCCAGCCCGGTCAGTGCGTCCTGGTGCTCGCGCAGCGTGGCGGCGAGCTCGGACTCCGGCGTGCCCCAGAGCCGGATCGTGCGCTGCCGCAGCTCGGTCCGGTCGGCCAGTGCGGTCAGGACGGTCGCGTCCTCGACGACCGCCGGCCACATGCCTTGCAGCTCTCGAGGCGGTCCAGGCAGCACGACGACCGGCGGGCCGTCCGACCCGTCGGCGGGTGGCACGACGAGGCCGGGGGCGGTGCCCACCGGCGCGAGGACCGTGGCGCCGTCGGGTACCAACGCCTGCTTGCGGGTGCCCGCAGCGGTCGCCGCCGGATCCAGTCGCCACCCGCGGCCCGCGCTCAGCCGTTCGACGATCGACGCGATGCGTGCCTCGAGTTCGGTATCCAGTCGGCTCGGTCGGCCCTGGAAGCGCGCGACCACCTCGGCGGTCAGATCATCTGCGGTTGGTCCCAATCCGCCAGAGGTGATGATGAGGTCGAGACCCGCTCCGGCGAGAAAGCCCAGCGAGGCGGACAGGTCGTCGGGACGGTCGCCGACGAGGATGACCTCGGCGACGTCGACGCCCAGCCTGCGGAGCTGCTCGGCCAGCCACGGGCCGTTCCGGTCAGCGACCCGGCCGGTGAGGACCTCCGTGCCGGTGACGACGATGCCCGCTCGACTGCCCACCCGCCGAATCCTAGGACCGGCCGGCGAGGCACCCGCCTACGATTCGCCGTCCGGCTCGGTGCTCGGCAGCCCCAGCGTCTCGGCCAGGCCGGCGATCGTGATGATGCGGGCCGGGCCGGACGGGACGTTCAGCAACTCGAACTCGACCCCACTCGAGCGGGCCAGGCTGCGGAGTTGGACGAGTACGCCGAGGCCGCTCGAATCCAGAAACGTGATGCCGCCGAGATCGAGGCACAGCGCGGCGCAACCGGCCGCGAGGCGGCCCTGTGCCTCGTCACGGAGTCGGGGAACCGCGGCGAGGTCGAGGTCGCCCGACAGTGCCAGCACAGACCGTCCGTCGTCGCCCTGCGTGAAGACGGAGAGGGAAGTCACGCGGCTACTGTTCCACACACCGTCCCGGGATGCAGTGGTCCTTCGGCCCGCATCCGGCCGGTCAGGTTCGTCGGACGGCCATCGCCGTCACGTCGTCGTCGCCGTCCGGGCCGTGCACCTGGCAGACCAGCGCCTTGAGCCCGGCCCTCAGCTCCGGCCCGGCGAGCGCGCTCGCGTCCAGCTCCAGACGGCGCAGGCCGACGTCGATGTGCTCGGCGCGGCGCTCGACCAGGCCGTCGGTGAACAGCAACAGCGTGTCACCGCGCTCGAACGGGAAGCTCGTGGCCGCGTGCGTGTCCGGATCGGTACCGAGCGGCCGGCGCGGGGGAGTGGCGGCGAAGGAGACCGAGCCGTCGGCGTGGACGATCAGGGGCGGGTAGTGACCGGCGTTCACGAGATCGACGCAGGCGGCGTTGGGATCGATCACCGCGTAGACCAGCGTGACGAGCTGGCTGATCGACAGCATCGCGAACATCTGCTCGAGATGGTCCAGCACGGCGGTCGGCGCGGCGTCGACGCTGAGGAACGCCCGAACCGACGCCCGTAGGTGGGCCATCGCCGCGGCCGCCGCGAGCCCATGCCCCATGACGTCGCCGATGAAGACGGCCAGCCTTCCGTCCGGTAGCGCGATCGCGTCGTAAAAGTCGCCTCCGACCTCTGCGTCGCCGCCCGGCTCGTAGTGCGCCGCCACGTGCCAACCGGTGATCGTGTCCAGGTCGTCGGGCAGCACCGCGCGCTGCAGCTGCAGCGCCACGTCGCGGGTCTGACTGTGCAGCTGGGAGTTGTCGATGGCCGCCGCGGCTCGTCGGCCCAGGTCCTCGGCGACCAGAAGATCGGCGGGGCCGTACGGTCGAGCGGCCTCGGCCCGGATCATCGTGATCGCGCCGAGCGTGCGGCCGCGAACGGTCAGTGGCACGACCATCGCGCTGCGCAGGTGCAGTTCGCGGGTGAGCCGCAGGTGCTCCTCGTCGCGCGCACCGGCGACCAGCATCTCGTCGGTGATCTCGGCATACAGCTCGCTGACCCCGGTCCGGACGACTTTCGACGCGCCGTTGTCGGGGTTGCGGTTGGGCGGGTACCGGCGCTGCAGCTCCCAGGCCCACGCGATCTTCTCGGGGTCGACATGCGCTACTGCGAGGGTGGTCAGCGCGCTTCCCTCGATGATGTCGACGGCACACCAGTCGGCCAGGTCGGGCACCAAGAGCGCCGCTACCTTGCTCAGCGTGCTGCGGAAGTCGAGGCTGCTCGCCAGCTCGGCCGACGCGTCGGCGAGGAAGGTCAGCTGCCGGGCTCGCTCGGCGGCCTCCAGGGAGGCGCGCACCCGCCTGATCGCCTGTCCGCACGCCTCGGCGAACGCGGTGAGCAGGTCGAGCTCCGAGGGGCCGGGGAGCCAGTCGTCCTCGAAGGTGAGCCCGGCGACGCCCACCGGAGATGAGCCGGCGCCGAGCGGCAGGCACAGGATCGACCGGCCGGCGGGCATCTGGCCCTCCAGGGAGGGCCATCGCTGCTGGATCTCGTCGGCGTGGGCCATCATCACCGGCCGGGCGAGCCGCAGCGCCTCGCTCGCGGGATTGTCGTGGTCGACCGGGAACGTCTGCCACTGGTGCTCGATGCCGGGCTGCAAACCTGAGCCGCCGGCCAGTCGGAGCACGTCTCCCTCGCGGATCATCAGCGTGCTGACCGCGGCCCGGATCGCCTCGGCCAGATGATCGACCGAAGCCGCGACGATCTCCTCGATCGAGTCGGCGGCCCCCAGCTCGGTGGTGACGTGGGCGAGCTGCTGGAGGCGGAGCGCGTCGTCGCCCGCGGGGGCGGAGAAGCCCGCCCGGTCACCGGTTCGTCCCCCTTCTTCCCCGGTCACAGCGCCATCGTGACAGTCGGCGCGATGTCTGTCAGCCGGACCGCTCGACTTTCGGGCGGGACGGCGGTGCTATGCGGCTTCCTCGCCGGCACGGGTACCGGCATAGTGCTACCAGTGCAGACGGTGGGCCTGAACTGGCAGCACTCATTCGAGGTCGCCGCCGTGCTCACCGGCGCCGGGGGCGCGATGGCACTGAGCGGCAATCGGATGGTGCGCGCCGTCGGCGCGTTCGCCCGCGAGGCCGCGGTCGTCGGTGTGCTCTACGGGTTGTGGCAGCTGGCCGGACGGATCTCGGTGACCGGTACCGACGGCGCCTACCGGCGGGCGCACCGGATCCAGGACGCCGAGCGGTGGTTGCCGCTGCCGTCCGAGCGCAGTCTGCAGCACCTTGTCCTCGGCCACCGCCACGTCGTCGAGGCGGCGAATCTCTACTACGCCGCCATGCACATGACGACGATGCTGATCTTCCTGATCTGGCTGTTCGTCCGGCACCGCGACCACATCCGGCCGGTTCGTCAGGTGATGGCCTGGACGACGCTCGGCTGCCTGCTGGTGCAGCTGGTGCCAGTGGCACCGCCCCGGATGCTGCCGGGCATCGTCGACACCGGGCTGCAATACGGGCAGTCGGTGTACAGCAACGGCCTGCCCATCGATCAGCTGTCGGCCATGCCGTCGGTGCACGTGGCCTGGGCCGTGCTGGTCGGTTACTACACCTGGCGGGTGAGCGGCAGTCGTTGGCGATATCTGGGTCCGGCGCACGCAGTGCTGACCGTCCTGGTCGTGGTCGTCACCGGCAATCACTGGTGGCTGGACGGCATCGTCGCGGTCGCGATCCTCTCGGGCTGCGCGTGGGCGGTCTACGGCGTGCGCACGGGCTGGCGTCGCGTGCTGGTCCGGCTACGGGCGCGGCGCGATCCGGGCGAGCCGAGCTTGCCGTCGCCGCCGGAGGCGGTCGGAGTGGGGTGATCGTCAGGCGGCGTCGTCGGGCGGCTCGACTGCTCGGTCCGGCTTCGGGTCGCGCGTCGGCTTCGGTTCGATGTCCGCAGCCGGTTCGGCCGCGGTGAACCGCACGTTCTGCCCGCCGAAGGTGAGGACGAGGCAGCCCGGTTCGGTCGTGACGTCGGTGAACGACAGGCCGAGCGGCAGGTTGACGGGCAGTTCGAGATCGGGCAGCTGCAGTGGGAACGCGCCGAGAAGGGGCAATCCCTCGAGCCGGACCGGGGACACGATGAACCGGTTCTTGGCGATCCGGATGCGAGTGGAGGCGGTGATCGGGATCCGCCGGCCCAGTGCCTCGACGCTGCCGACGATGCGGATGCCCCCGTCCTCGCCGTTGGCAAAGGTGATCTCCGGGCGGGCGACCCCGGGGACGCCGCCCAACAGCTGGTTGACGACCTCGGGGCGGGCGATCGCCGCCGACAGATCGGCGAGGGTCACCCGAAGCGTGCCGACCACCGCGTCCGCGGACTCCGCGACGAAGCCCGACCGATTGCGCCCCAGCCGGATGCCGGTCAGCGACACGTCGACCTGGTCGAGGCGCAGACCGTCCTTCGAGAGCAGGTAGTCGATGATCACGGGCACTCCTCGCACGACCGGGGATCGGTCTGCCATGCACGCTAGCCGGTGCCATTGCGTCAAATGCATATGGCAGCTGCAACCATTAGGCGCTGCTAAGCTGGAGGCATGCCCGGCCGCCCGGCTCCCACCACCGCACCGGTGCTGGGCGAGCCGTTGCCGGTCGAGCTGATGAACACGAGCTGGGCCGATCAACAAGGCGGCCGCGATTCACTCACGACTCGGGCCGAGCTGCAGGCGTGGCTCGCCGCCGTGGCCGGGCGCCCGGAACTCACCGACCTGACCTTCGCCAAACCGCCCACCACCGATCAGCTTGCCCTGTTCCGGGAGTTGCGCGACGCCCTTCGGACGATCGCGGCCGAGGTCACCGCCGACACCCGCGTCGACTCGGCGCGCACGGACGGCGAGCTGAAGCGGGCGCTGCGGACCCTGAACCGCGCGAGCGCGGCCGCGCCGTCCTGGCCACAACTGTCCTGGCGGGCGGGTGAGCAGCCGCACCTGGTCACCAAGTCGTCCGGCGCCGCGGTGGAGACCGTTCTCTGTCGCATCGCGCATGCGGCCGCCCGGCTGTTCGGCGGCGACGGCCGCGAGGCGCTGCGGGCCTGCTACGCGCCGGGCTGCGTCCTCTACTTCGTCCGCGAGCACCCCCGCCGCGAGTGGTGTTCGGCGGCCTGCGGAAACCGGGCCCGGGTGGCGCGGCACTATCAGCGGCATCGGGCCGGTCGGAGCCCCCAGGCACCGCTCGCTGGATCAGAAGGCGCTGGATCAGAAGGCGCTGGATCAGAAGGCCTTGTGCAGCGCCAACGGATAGACCGGTCCGGCACCTGATTCGCGCAGGAGCGCGGCCGCCACCGTCAGGGTGAAGCCGCTGCGCAGCGAGTCATCGATCAGCAGTACCGGTCCGGATGGCACCTCGCCGGTCACGGCCAGCCGCCGCAGTGCGAGCGCCGCGGACTCGGCGTTGGTAGCGGCGTCGCTCTGGAACCCGTCTCCGTCGGCGGTCAACGGCGTCGCCAGCTGCATCCGTCCGATGTCGGCGACACGGCGGGCGAGGTCGGCAAGTAGCGCGCCGTGGCGCCGTGACGGCACCCACGTGACCCAGGTGGGCCGCCCCGCCGGCCAGCCCCACGCCGACAGGGCGTCGATCACGCCGTCGAAGATCTCGGCGGGCACCGGCGGGCCGGCGGCGAGCGCAGCCTGCACCGGTTCGGACCAGATGGCGTCCTCGCCACGGGACAGCGCCCGACCCGGCTCGGCCCGGATCGGCTCGGCGATCCGACCGCGCCGCGGCGCCCCCGCCGGCCACATCTTCCGCGGCTCGATCACCACGCGCTGCGCACGCAGATGGGTCCACGCCGCGCGGACCGTCGCCTCGTCGGCCGACGCGCCGGGCGCGGGTAGCCGTCCGGTGCAGACGGAGCAGCGCCCACAGTCCGCCGCGCCGGGGTCGTCCAGTTCGGTGCGCAGCACCCGCATCAGGCAGGCCTCGCCGGACTGGTATGCCCGCATCACCTGCTGCTCGCGCCGCCGCGCGGCTGCGATGCCGGCATAGCGTTCGGCGTCGTACGTCCACGGCCGGCCGGTCACCGCCCAACCACCGTCGACCCGCTCGACGGCACCGTCGACGTCCAGCACTTTCAGCAGTGATTCCAACCGCCCGCGGCGCAGGCCGCTTTCGACCTCCAGCTTCGGCACGCTGAGGGGGCCGTCGGCCAGGACGTCGAGCACCGCCCGGACCTTCGGCTCGGGCGGGAACGAAGTGGAGTCGAAGTAGGCCCAGATGCGCTCCTGCGCCGCCGTCGGTAGCAGCACGGCATCGGCATGATCGAGCGCCCGGCCGGCGCGCCCCACCTGCTGGTAGTACGCGATCGGCGACGACGGCGCGCCCAGGTGCACGACGAAGCCGAGATCGGGCATGTCGAGACCCATCCCGAGCGACGACGTGGCGATCAGGGCGCGCAGCTCGTGGGCCAGCAGCGCGCGTTCGAGGGCCACCCGGTCTTCCGGCGGTGTGGCCGACGAATAGGCCGCCACGGCCAGCCCGCGGCCACGCAGGAACTCCGCGAGTTGGGAGGTTTCGTCGACGGTCAGCGTGTAGACGATGCCACTGGCGGCCAGGTCGGCCCCGTTCAGCGCGTCGGCGATCCAGGCGTAGGCGCTGGGGAGATCGGGTGTGCGGATGACGGAGAGCGCGAGGCTCTCGCGATCGAGCGAGCCGCGCAGGGTCAAGGTGTCGGCGCCGAGCTGGGCGGCGACGTCGCGGCTCACCCGCTCGTTGGCCGTGGCGGTGGTGGCGAGGACGGCGGTGCCCTGTGGCAACCGCTC
>JAVHVD010000110.1:0-7544 GCA_032160745.1 Pseudonocardiales bacterium | reverse complement strand
GCGGCGTCGCGGTCAGCGTCGTCGGCCGTAGGGCACGCCGGGATGTGGCGGCACGAGCGTTGGGCCTGGGGGGCGGCCGTGGTGTCCATCATGTCCGATCCTGCAATCGCTTCCGGTGGGTCATGGTCAAGTGTGCTCGAAAATGTGCGGTTGTCCAGCCAGCGCGCCGGGCCTGTGCATAGAGAGGACTTGCGTCCTTCGGATGATACGTAAAATTAGTGTTGTGCTGTACTTCACACTAACCACACATCGATCATCGCGCAAGACCTTCAGGTGCGGCCGTCCCGATCTTGCGCCTGCCGCAGCGTGGCCGTCCGGGGCACCCAATCCGCCAAAACGGCAGGAAAGCCCTCGGCCAACGCCGCCCGGATGACCTCGTCGTCGTCATCGATCACGGCCGCAATGCCGCGGGGTGCGAGCTGCCGAAGCACATCGACCTTGTACCGGGGGGCCGGGCGGTAGTCGCCGTGCGGGCGCAGGTACAGCTCCCCGTCGGGCAGGCCGTGCTCGGCGAGCCACTCGGCGGTGGTTTCCCGGAGCCACTCCGGGCGCCCGGTCAGCCAGACGATCTCGTGGCGCTGAGCCAGATCGGCGACCAGCGACGCGCCCTCCGCGAGCAGGCCATCGTGGGCCGCGGCGTCGAAGAAGGCGTTCCACGCTCGACGGCGCTCGAGATGGTGCAGGCGGTGGCGCACGTCGGCCACCACCCCGTCGATGTCGAACACGGCCAGCCCCACTACTTCGCTCTTCGCGCGAGCGCTCATCGCCACCTCGCTCCGCTTCTGCACTCGCTGCGATGCTCACTCGGCCCCATCAGCGTAGAATCACGTAATCGTGCGCTTCATCGGTCCTCCGCCATCGTTCGAGTTGACCTACGACGACGTGTTCATGGTTCCGGCCCGCTCCGACGTCCCGTCCCGATTCGACGTCGATCTGTCCACGTCGGACGGCAGCGGCACGACCATCCCGCTGGTCGTAGCAAACATGACCGCAGTAGCCGGTCGCCGGATGGCCGAGACGGTCGCCCGGCGCGGCGGCCTCACGGTTCTCCCGCAGGACATCCCCGTTCCAGTCGTGCGGGACGTGGTCCGCTGGGTCAAGGGGCGCGACCATGTAATCGAAACCGCAGTGGTCCTGTCGCCGCACAGCACGGTCAGCGAAGCCCTCGCCCTGCTCGGCAAGCGTGCCCACGGGGCGCTGATCGTGGTCGAGGACGGCCGGCCCGTCGGTGTCGTCACAGAGTCCGACTGTGCCGGGGCCGAGCGCTTCGCGCAGCTGCACCAGGTGATGACCCCCGATCCGCTGACGCTGACCGACCCCATCGACCCGGCGCGCGCGTTCGAGGAACTGGATGCGAAGCGGCGCAAGATCGCCCCGGTGATCGATGCCGGCGGGCGGCTGCTCGGCGTGCTGACCCGCAAGGCCGCATTGCGTTCGACCATCTACCGGCCGGCGACGGACGCCAACGGCCAGTTGCGGATCGCCGCGGCGATGGGCGTGAACGGCGACGTCAAGGGCCGGGCCGCCGAACTCATCGACACCGGCATCGATCTGTTGGTGCTGGACACCGCCCACGGCCACCAGCAGCGGATGCTCGAGGCCCTGGATGCGGTGCGCTCGCTCGCGCCCGACCTGCCGATCGTCGCCGGCAACGTCGTGTCCGCCGAGGGCACCCGCGCGCTGATCGAGGCGGGCGCCGACATCGTCAAGGTCGGCGTCGGCCCGGGGGCCATGTGCACGACCCGGATGATGACCGGCGTCGGCCGACCACAGTTCTCGGCCGTCCTCGAGTGCGCCGAGGCCGCCGCGCAGCTGGGCAAGCACGTCTGGGCCGACGGGGGAGTCCGCCATCCGCGGGACGTCGCGTTGGCGCTGGCCGCCGGCGCCTCGGCGGTCATGATCGGGTCCTGGTTCGCCGGCACCTACGAGTCGCCCGGAGACCTGCACGTCGCGCCCGACGGCCGGCTCTACAAGGACAGCTTCGGCATGGCGTCGGCCCGCGCCGTCGCCAGTCGGACGAGTGGCGAGACACCGTTCGAGCGTGCCCGGAAGGGCCTGTTCGAAGAGGGCATCTCCAGCGCCCGGCAGTTCCTGGACCCGGCCCGACCGGGTGTCGAGGACCTCATCGACGCGATCGCCGCCGGGGTCCGGTCCGCCTGCACGTACGCCGGCGCCGCCACCCTGGCCCAGCTGCACGAGCGGGCGATCATCGGCGTCCAGAGCACGGCCGGATTCGCCGAGGGACGACCGCTGCACGCCGGCTGGTGAGAAGCTAGAGGCATGCCCGCCTCCGGCCACACGCACGCGCACGCCCTCGCGGGGCGCCGCGACAGGCGCTGGCTGCTGGCCGCGCTCGCCGTCGTGGTGGCGTTCATGGTCGCCGAGGTGATCGCCGGCCTCCTGGCCGGTTCGCTGGCGCTCATCGCCGACGCCGGACACATGCTCACCGACGCTGCCGCGCTGCTGCTTGCGGTGGTCGCCTCGCGCATCGCCGAGCGGCCGGCCCGGGGCGCCTACACCTACGGCTTTGCCCGGATCGATGCATTGTCCGGACAGGCGAACGGGATCACCCTGCTGCTCCTCGCGGTCTGGTTCACCGTCGAGGGCATCCGCCGGATCATCGATCCGTCGCACGTCAGCGGCGCGGTGGTGGCGGTGGTCGCCGTCATCGGCGCGCTGGTGAACGTGCTGGCCACCTGGCTGGCGGGCCGAGCCGATCGGGCCGGCCTGAACGTCCGTGGCGTCCTCGCGCACCTCACCTCGGACATCTGGGCCTTTGCCGCCACCTTCGCCGCCGGCATCGTCGTGGTCTGGACCGGCTGGTTGCGGGCCGACCCGGTGGCGACGCTGCTGGTCGCCGCATTGATGGCCTGGACGGGGACCAAGCTCGTCCGCGAGGCCGGGCGGGTGTTCCTCGAGGCGGCGCCGCAAGGCCTCGACCCCCAACTGCTGGGCGCCGAGCTGGCGGCGGTGGACGGCGTCGCGCAGGTGCACGACCTGCACGTGTGGGTGCTGGGGTCGCGGGCCTCGGCGATGTCGGCCCACGTCCTCGTCAGCCCGAGCTTCGACTGCCACGAAGTGGCCGAGTCACTGCGGCTGCGGCTGGCCGACCAGCACGGGATCGACCACGTCACCCTGCAGGTCGACCACGCCGAGCAGCAGATGCACGACGCCGACAATTGCGCCGACGCACACGGAACCGTGCACATCTCGCCCGGTCAGATGGCGGACAACGGATAGGACCGCCGGATCGGTGGAAGAATCAGAACATGTTGCTGCCGATGCCCCCGACGTCGTCGCTGTTCCTGCTGGCCGAGGGCCGCGAGCACCCGATGCACGTGGGCAGCCTGCAGCTGTTCGTCCCGCCGGACGGCGCCGACGCGCTGGATGTGCGCAGGATGTTCGACGACGCCATCGCGCAGGACGAGGTCGCGCCGCTGTTCCAGAAGCGCCCGCGCCGCTCGATCACCTCCCTCGGCCAGTGGGGCTGGGAGACCGACCGGATGTTCGACCTCGAGCACCACGTCCGGCGCAATGCGCTGCCCCAGCCCGGCCGGATCCTGGAGCTGCTCGCCCTGTGTTCGCGGCTGCACTCCACGCTGCTCGACCGGCACCGTCCCTTGTGGGAGATGCATCTGATCGAAGGCCTTGAGGACGGCCGGTACGGCATCTACTTCAAGGTGCACCACACGCTGGTCGACGGCGTCTCCGCCCTGCGGCTGTTGAGCCGCATGCTGAGCGCTGACGCCAACGAGCGCGACATGCCGGCCCCCTGGGCACCACGGGAGCGCACGCCCAAGCCGGATCGCAAGAAGGGCTCGCCCGGCCAATCACCGCTGGACATGTTGGGCGACACCGTCGGGCTGGTGCCGGCGCTCGCCCGCACGGTGAACCGGGCGCTGAAGGAGCAGAGCGGCGCCCTGTCGCTGTCGGCGCCGAAGTCGATGCTGAACGTGCCGATCACCGGGGCCCGCCGGTTCGCCGCGCAGTCGTGGCCGATCGACCGGATCCGCGCCGTCGGCAAGGCGAGCAACGCGACCGTCAACGACGTCGTGCTGGCGATGTGCTCCGGCGCCCTGCGCAACTACCTGCTCAGCATGGATGCGCTGCCGGAGACGCCGATGATCGCGATGGTCCCGGTGTCGCTGCACGGTGAGGACTCCTCGTCCGCCGACGGCGGCGGCAACGCGGTCGGTGCCGTCATGTGCAACCTCGGCACCGACCGAGAGGATCCGGCCGACCGCTTGACCACCGTCCACAGCTCGATGGAGGAGGGCAAGGACTCGCTGCGGTCGATGTCACCGATGCAGATCATGGCCATGAGCGCATTGGGAATCAGTCCGCTCGGCCTGTGGCCGCTGCTGCGGCTGACCGGCTCGGTGCGGCCGCCGTTCAACCTGGTCATCTCCAACGTCCCTGGCCCGCGGCAGCCGATGTACTGGAACGGCGCCCGGCTGGACGGGCTCTACCCCCTGTCGATTCCGCTGGACGGCCAGGCATTGAACATCACCTGTACGAGCTACTCCGACGCGATCGCCTTCGGCCTCACGGGTTGTCGGCGCACCGTCCCGCACCTGCAGCGGCTGCTGGGGTATCTCGACGACGAACTCAGCGCCTTGGAGAAGGCCGTCGGCGTCTGACGTGATCACCTGCCTCATAGGCCCCGCCCGGACCTTCATGCCTCCGCTGCTCGACTAGCGTTTCCGGTCATGACCGATCTCGACGAAGCGCAGCGCCCGGAACCGCCGCTCGCGGGTGACGAGGCCGCGACCCTGCTCGGCTTCCTCGGTTATCAGCGCGCGACGCTGGCCTGGAAGTGCGGCGGGCTGACCGCCGATGGATTGCGGACCACGCTCCCCCCGACGTCCATGACGCTGGCCGGGCTGCTCAAGCACCTGGCCTACGTCGAGGACCTGTGGTTCTCGCGCTGCCTGCACGGCAACGTCAAGATTCCGCCGTGGGACGCGGTGGACTGGACGGCCGACCCCGACTGGGATTGGCAGAGCGCGACCGATGATTCGCCGGAGGAGTTGTTCGGCCTGTGGTGGGACACCGTCCAACGTTCACGGGAGCAGGTCACCCAGGCGCTCGCCGCCGGCGGCCTGGACGGCCTGGCGGCGAAGAGCATCTGGCCGGACGGGCAGGTGCCGAGCCTGCGATGGATCGTCGTCCACATGATCGAGGAGTACGCGCGACACAACGGCCACGCCGACCTCCTCCGTGAGTCGGTCGACGGCGAGACGGGCGAATAGCCGGGCGAAGGTGATGCATCCTGACCGCCGTGGCAGTCACGAGGTATCACCTATCCCGGCGCGCTGGGACCGGCGGCGCGGACGCACGCTGGCCGTCGTTGATCACGTTCGAGCAGGCGCACAAAGTCGGCTCTAAAACGGCGGCGGATCCTCGTCGGGTGCCGCAGGCGGGAGATGAGCGGTGGTGTCGACGGGGTAGGTGTGTGTCGGGGTCTCGTGTCTTCGGCCGGTTGGGCTGATCCAGGTCACTGCGTCGGTGCGTTTCTCGACCTGCCAGCCCGCGTCGTGCTTGAGGTGGTGGTGCCGGATGCACGGTGGATGGAGGTTCTCCTCATCGGTGCAGCCGTCGTCTTCCCATGCCGTGATGTGGTCGATCTCGCCCAGGCAGGAGCGTCGCCGGCAGCCAGGAAAGGTGCAGGTGGGGTGCGCGGTGAGGATGTGGTTGCGCAGCGGCGCGGGCGGTTCGTAGGTGCTGCGGCCGTAGCGCATCAGCCGGCCGGCGTCGTCGGTCAGCAACCGCCGCCAGGTGCCGGTCGGGTCGTGGGCGATCTCGCGGGCCATCGAGGCCGGGATCGGTCCGTAGCCGTCGAGCTCGCCGGGCTGCTCGTCGATGCCGAGCAGGGTCGACAGCGCGACGGTCACCTGCACCTTGGGGCGCTGACCGTGCGAGGTTCCCGGCGCGTTGGCCAGCGCCAGCGCGCCGAGGTCGGCGAACACGTCGGCGCGTTTCTGATCGGCGCTTCGCCCGTCATCGAGCAACGCGCGCGCGTGCGCGTCGACCGTCGCCATCACGCCCAGCGCCGCGTCGGCGCGCAGATAGGCCCAGACACAGGCCATCCCGTCATCGTCGGCCCGCAGGCCGACGCGGCGCCGGCCGATCGCCTCGCCGTGCTTCTGCTCGGCGCTGCGCGGATCCAGCGCGAGCACCGCCCGCTTCACGGCCTGCCGGAACACCCCGATCGCCTGACCGTCGGCCCGCGGCAGCACCCGCGCCTCGACCTTGGTCACCGTCTCGTCATCCAGGTCGCGGACCGCGTCAAGCAGCGTGCGCGCGTGCAAGAAGCTGATCGACCCGTCGACCAGCCGGTCGAGCGTTCGGGGCAGCCGCTCGACCAGCTCGACCGCGTCGTGCAGCCGCCCCCCGGCGGTGACCGGAGCCAGGCACAGCACGCAGGCGACCTCTTCACGCACCCACTCCTTGCTGCGACGCTCGGCATCACCTTCGCGAGCCAGCGCGGCCAGCGTCAACTGCGCCTGCGCGTCGATCGCCGAACGGGCGTGCTCAATACGCTCCAGCAGATCAAGCCGCTCGTCATGGGACAGGCAGCCCGGATCGACGTCCAACACCGAGTCGACCAACCCGTCCATGCGTTCGACACTAGGACGACCCTCTGACAAAACTGCCGCGTCTCCGGATGTCTCAGGACATCGCTGACACCTGATGTCTCAGGACATCGCTGACACCTGATCGGTGCTGTGCGCGCCCGCACCGCCCAGCGGATGTCGTACGGTGAGCGCACCAACGAAAGGGATGATCAACGATGAGCACTCTGGCCGGCAGTTCGGTGGCGGTGAGCCACGGCAGTGACCGCACGAAGCTGCTCTGGGTAGGAGGCACCGTCTTCGACGTCGTCCTGGACGAGGGCCAGACCGGCGGCTCCATCGCGCTGCTCGATCAGGTGGGCATCCGTGGGGACACCACGCCCATGCACGTCCACCACAACGAGGCGGAGATCTTCTACGTGATCGAAGGCGGGATCACCGCGTGGTCGGGCGAGGACGTCGTGCGGCTCGAGACCGGAAGTGCGATCTACCTGCCGCCCGACCAACCACATGCGTTCGGCATCCACACCGCGACCGCGCGCATCATCACCGTCACATCGCCCGCCGGCTTCGCCAACTTCGTCCGGGCCGCGGGTCAACCGGTGTCGGGCGACGTCCCCGCGACATGGGAGTTCGACATCGGCGCGATCATGGCCGCCGCACCGCAGCACGCCATCGACATCGTCGGACCGCCTCCGCAGCTGCCGTCCACATAGGTATATGCCCTACAGGTCGAGGGTTACGCGGCCTGTCCCACGCGACACGCAGATCGCCATCCGGGTCTCGCGTTGCGCATCGGTCAAGCAGCGGTCTCGATGGTCGACGTCGCCACCCAGCAGGGACCGTCACGCCCCGGCGCGGCCGTCCGCAGCGAGTGCCGCGGGGGAGTGGGCAAGGTAGGCCACGGCCTGACTCGTCGAGCCCTCCTGCGTCGGGTGGTAGCCGCGCTGCAGATACCGCCACGCGCAG
>JAVHVD010000109.1:0-4373 GCA_032160745.1 Pseudonocardiales bacterium | reverse complement strand
ATCGTCGGCAAGATCCCGGTCGGCTACGTCTACGTGGACGGGCTCGAGGTCGGCGACATCGGCGACAGCACGCTCAAGGATCGACGCATCCTCGGCGAGGACGGGTTCCTGTCGATCCTGGTCGCGGTCGATCTCGAGGCCGGCAAGGTGGTGTTCGGTCCGGAGATCACCGCGCGCGGCTTCAGCGACGACCCGGCCGCGCTGGACCCGATCACCGCCGAGCTGATCGAGGTCGTGGAGAAGGCGCTCGCGGACGGCACCCGGGACACCGATGCGCTGCAGCACCTGATCCGGCGCACGGTCGGGCGCTGGGTCGACCGGCACTACCGACGGCGCCCGATGCTCGTCCCGATGGTCGTCGAGGTCTGAGCCTCGCCGATGTACGTCGCTGTCGTCGGGCCGGAGAGCGAGGCGACCGCGGCCGACATCGAGCGGGCCCGCGAGTTGGGTCGGCTGTTGGCGGTGCGCGGTGCAGTGGTGGTCACCGGCGGGCTCGGGGGCGTGATGGCGGCCGCGCTCGAAGGGGCGGCGTCGGCAGACGGTACGACCGTCGCCCTGTTGCCAGGGTCGGACCGGTCGGCCGCGGCGACACCGGCGACGGTGGTCGTCGCCACCGGGCTCGGCGAGGGCCGCAACGCGGTGCTCGTCCGGACGGTTGACGCGGTGATCGCCGTCGGCGGCAGCTGGGGCACGCTCAGCGAGATCGCCCTGGCCCGCCGCGCGGGCCTGCCGGTGGTGTGCGTAGGCGGCTGGTCGGTGGTGGACGCCGCCGGCGCCCCCCTCGACCTCGACCGTGCCGAAGACCCCGGGGAAGCGGTAGCCGCGGTACTCCCGCCGCTCGCTCCCCCGTCCCCCGGTGGGCGCGGCAGAATGGGGGCATGACCGTCACGACGCCGCTGCAGCCCGGCCGCCTCTCCCCGCGCCGCGCGGTGCCCACCCACATCGTCCGTCCGCACTACGTCGGAACGTGGCCGGGGACGAAGGCCGACCGCGACGACCCGATGATCAAGGACGCCGACACGATCGCGCGGATGCGGGTCGCCGGGCGCATCGCGGGTGACGCGCTGGTCGAGGTGGGCAGGCATGTCGCGCCCGGCGTCACCACCGACGAACTCGACCGCGTCGGGCACGAGTTCCTCATCGCGCACGACGCCTACCCGTCGACGCTGGGCTACAAGGACTTCCCCAAGTCGCTGTGCACGAGCGTCAACGAGGTCATCTGCCACGGGATCCCGGACTCCCGCCCACTCGAGGACGGCGACGTCGTCAAGGTCGACATCACCGCGTACATCGGTGGGGTGCACGGCGACACCTGTGCCACCTTCTTCGCCGGCGACCCGCGGCCGGAGGTACGCGAACTCGGCGAGCACACCCACGAGGCGATGATGCGCGGCATCCGCGCCGTCCGCCCGGGCCGTCCCATCAGCGTGATCGGCCGGGTGATCGAGTCCTACGCCAAGCGCTTCGGCTACGGCGTCGTGCGCGACTACACAGGGCACGGCGTGGGACCGTCCTTCCACACGAAGCCGACGATCCTGCACTACGACGACCCGCGGCGCAGCACCCCGCTCGAGCCGGGCATGACGTTCACGATCGAACCGATGCTCACCCTCGGCGGCTACGACTGGTTCATGTGGGAAGACGACTGGACGGTGCTCACCAAGGACGGTTCCTGGGCGGCCCAGTGGGAGCACACCATCGTGGTCACGGACGACGGCGCGGAAATCCTGACCCTTCCTGGCAAGTAAACGCGCGACCATCGAGCCCATGACCGCCGGCAACGACCTCACCGAGTTCAACAAGCAAGTCGTTGAGCAGTTCCGCGCCAGCGGCGGTGTCGGTGAGCTCGGGCCCGTCCATTTCGACCGCGTGGTGCTCTTGACGACCACCGGCCGGCGCAGCGGGGAGAAGCACGTCGTCCCGATCGGCTGGGCGCGCGACGACGCCGGCAACCTGCTGCTGTTCGCCTCCAACATGGGCGCGCCGCGCCACCCCGACTGGTATTTCAACATCGAGGCCGATCCGCACGTCACGGTCGAGATCACCGGCGCGACGTTCGACGCACAGGCGGAGATCCTGCATGGCGACGAACGCGACGACGCCTACCGGCACTGGGTCGAGATGGCACCGCACGTGGCCGGCCACGAAGCGCAGGCCGGGCGCACGATCCCGATGGTGCGGATCGCTGTCCCGTCCGGCACAGGCTAGGGACGCCCGAGCGCGCGGAACTGCCAGCCCGCCTCGCGCCAGGTCGCCGGATCGAGAACGCTGCGCCCGTCGAGGATGTTGCGCTCGCGCACGATCGCGGCCAGATCGGCCGGACGCAGCTCGCGGAACTCCGGCCACTCGGTGAGGTGCAGGACGACGTCCGCGCCGTCGCACGCTTCAAGCGCGGTGGACGAGTACGCCAGCGACGGGTGGATGTCCTTCGCGTTGTCCATCGCCTGCGGGTCGTAGACCCGCACGGCCGCGCCGCCCCGCTGAATCGCGGCGGCAACATCGAGGGCCGGTGAGTCGCGGATGTCGTCGCTGTCAGGCTTGAAGGCCGCGCCGAGGACGGCGACGCTCCGCCCAGCGAAGTTGCCCGCGCACATCTCGAGCGCCAGTTCGACGGTTCGCGCCCGGCGGCGCAGGTTGATCTCGTCGATGTTTCTGAGGAACGACACCGCCTGGTCGACGCCCAGCTCCTCCGCCCGAGCCATGAAGGCGCGGATGTCCTTCGGCAGGCAGCCGCCGCCGAAGCCGAGTCCGGCGCGCAGGAACTTGTGGCCGATGCGGTCGTCGTGCCCGATCGCGGTGGCGAGCTGGGTGACGTCGGCGCCGGTCGTCTCGCAGATCTCGGCCATCGCGTTGATGAACGAGATCTTGGTGGCCAGGAACGAGTTGGCGGCGACCTTCACGAGTTCGGCGGTGGGGAAATCGGTGACGACCAGGGGGGTCCCGGCGTCGAGGATCGGCGCGTAGGCCTGCTGCAGCATCGCCATTGCCGTGTCGTCCTCGGTGCCGATGACGATGCGATTCGGCCGCAGCGTGTCCTCGACCGCGAAGCCCTCACGCAGGAACTCCGGGTTCCACAGCAATTGCGCGTGGGCTGCGCGGACGTGAACAGCCAGCGCGCGGGCCGTCCCGACGGGAACGGTGGACTTGCCGACCAGGACCGCGCCGGGCCGCACCGTCGCCAACAGCGACCGGAACGCGCTGTCGACGTGAGTGAGGTCGGCGGCGTACGAGCCGACGCGCTGTGGGGTGCCGACGCACACGAAGTGCAGCTCGGCGAAGTCGGCGGCCTCCTGAACGGAGGTGGTGAAGCGCAGCGCGCCGGTGCCGACGTGCTTGCTCAGCAGCTCCGGCAGCCCGGGCTCATAGAACGGCACCTGGCCGGACGCGAGCAGGGCGATCTTGGTCTCGTCGACGTCGACGCCGACGACCTCATGGCCCAGCTCGGCCATCGCGGCCGCGTGCGTGGCACCGAGATACCCGGTGCCGATAACCGACATCTTCATACGCCTGATCGGCCTCTCTGCTGTGGCAGTCGATGCTAGGTCACTGACCGGACGGGTGCGTCCATCCGCAGCCGGCGAGCGGCCTGCGCGACACGATCACGCTTTCTTCGGCAATCTGCCGTTTTCCCTAGAGTGCCCGATACGGTGCGATCGTGGACCCGGTCCGGAACCCCTACGCGCCCGGCGCCGGCCAGCGCCCACCCGAGCTGGCCGGCCGCGACGCCGAGCTGGCGACCTTCGACGTGCTGCTCGAGCGGGTGGCCCGGGGCCGCCCCGAGCGGTCGGTCGTGCTGACCGGCCTGCGTGGCGTCGGCAAGACCGTTCTGCTGAACGCGCTGCGCTCGGCCGCCGTCCGGCGCGGGTGGGGAACCGGCAAGTTCGAGGCCCGCCCCGACCAGAGCGTCCGGCGGCCGCTGGCCGCGGCGCTGCACCTCGCCGTGCGCGAACTGGCCGGCCGCAACCCGGACGAAGCGGCGCATGTCCTCGGTGTGGTCAAGTCCTTCGCCCAGCGCGACGCCGCGACCAAGGGCCGGCAGTGGCAGCCGGGCATCGACGTCCCCGCCGTACCGGGCCGCGCCGACTCCGGTGACATCGAGATCGACCTGGTCGAACTGTTCACCGACGTCGCCGGACTGGCCGGCGACAGCGGCCACGGCATCGCGATCTTCCTCGACGAGATGCAGGACCTCGCGCCGACCGACGTGTCTGCGCTGTGCGCCGCCTGCCACGAGGTCTCCCAGCAAGCTCGTCCGCTGGTGGTGGTCGGTGCCGGACTCCCGCACCTGCCGGCGGTCCTCTCGGCATCGAAGTCGTACTCGGAGCGGCTGTTCCGGTACGCGCGCATCGACCGGCTCGATCGCACCGCTCACG
>JAVHVD010000108.1:0-10263 GCA_032160745.1 Pseudonocardiales bacterium | reverse complement strand
GTGACGCGCAGCTGGTTGGCGATGGTCTTGGTGGCGAGCCCGCGCAGCACCAGCGTGAGAGTCTCGGCCTCACGGGCGGTCAACGCGTAGCCGGCCGCGATCATCGGTTCGAGCTCAGCTCGCGATGCCGGCTCGATCACGACCGCGACCTGGGAGTGCTGCGCTGACGTCAGGTGGGCCGCGTGCAGGACCAGCCAGCGCCCGGACGCGGCGCGGACCGTCAGGCGCGGTGTCGCTCCCGCGGTCTCGACCTCGGCGAGCGCCCGCGCTACCGCCAGCACGGCCACCGGTTGCGGGCGCGACGCCGGGTGATCCACGGCGGCGAGGTCAGCGAGCCACCGCTCGCCGCTCGGCGTTGCGGCCACCAGCGTCAGGTCGGGCGCGAGGGTGACGACGCCGGGGCCGTCGGCCGCGGAGTCGCGTACCGCCCGTTCGGTCATCACACAGCGGCGCAGCGCCTCGCCGATGTGCGGCGCGATTCCGGCCACGAACGCGATCTCGTCCTCGCCGAACGGTGCGCCGGCTTCTCGGTGCAGGCACGCGAATCCCCACGTCGTGGTCGACGTCCGGAAGGCCACCCGCAGCTCGTCACCCAGCCCGGCCGGCTGCATGATCTGTTCCGAGCGGGCACTTACCGACCAGTCGCCGTGCGTCGCCCGCTCGAGAGTGGCGACCCTGTCCGGGCCGGCCGCGAGGCAGCGGAACTTGTTGACGTCCGGCGTTCGGAACTCGTTGTCGAGGAACAACGCGCCGAGGTCGTCCGGGATGTCGAGCCGTACCGCGCTCGTGTGCAGCAGCGTCGCCGGATCGGCGGTGGAGAAGAAGGACGCGTCGACGTGGATGACAGTGTTCAGCTCGCGCAGCACGGCGAGGCGGAACTCGACCGAACTCAGCCCGGCGTAGGCGAGCGCCCGAACCCGCTGCTGTGCCGCCTCGAAGCCAACCCGGTTGGCCATGAGGCCGAGGCTACGCAGAAAGGCACCAGCCCGCAGTCCCTACAACTCGGGATGGTGAATGCGTGCCACAACGTCTGCACTGGTGACCGTTCCCCGGACCCAGGAGGCAATCGATGGCGACAGTCAGCCTGTTCACGCCCGGCGACAAGGCGCGGGCGATCAACCCCGAGGTGCCGAAGCGGTTCACCCCTGGCGTCGTGATCGCGGTCGACGGGCCCGAGCGGCTGGGTCCGGAGGCGGCCGGTGCGCTCACCCTGCTGCACGTCACCTTCGCGGAGGACGAGGACGCCCAGCGCGGCTTCCAGGAGTTCGCCGGCATTCTGCCGTCGTTCACCTCCCTGCCTGGCTTCATCCGCTGGCTGACGTTCAACGACGGCGTCGACACGTACACGCTCGGACTCTGGCGATCGGTGGAGGACGTGATGGCGTTCGTCCGCAGCGACGTTCACCGAACAGCGGCGCGGACGCAGGTCGACGAGGGATTCGAGTACAGCCAGTTCTCCGGCGTGTGGGGTGCCCATGCCGTGGGCGCGCGGACGTTCTACTGCTCGGTGTGCCGGGCGGCGACGGTTGCCCCGGCCGACGCATGCAGCGTCTGTGGCGAGCCGATCGACGACACCTTCCGCCGCGATCCCAGCCTGCCGATGGGGTGAGGGCGGCGACTACTCCGCCGTGCGAGTTGCGGTTCTTGCTGCTTCGGAGCGGGCGGCACCGAGCTTCACCATCGTCAGCGCGACGGCGAACCCGGCCAAGGACGACGCGATCCGGCGCGGCAGGAGGACGACGTGAGCGGCGGGGTTGATGCTCATGTCAGCTCCGTTCCTGTTCGTCGAGGGCTCCGCCTCGGAGGCGACGGCCAATATGTTCGGAGCGCCAACTTTACGGACCCGGCATCGGACGAATCGGGCATTCGTCCTGCCCTGTTCGGACTCTCACAAACTGTTTAGTACAGCGCGCAACCAGTTCGGCGTAGCCATGGCCGATAGGGTGAGCCGCGGTGTGCCGGGAAGCCTGGTCGGCGCTCGTGCGCCGCTGCCCGCCGACCAGCCCGGAAGGACCCGACCGACGTGCATGACCTCGTCCCGTTCGCGGTCGTCACTCTGCTGTTCGCGCTCGCACTGCTGATCGCCGTCGGCTCGAACCGGCTGGCCGAGCGGATCCGCATCCCGGCCCCCGCCCTCTTCCTCGTCGCCGCCGCCGTGGCGTCGGACCTCGCGCCGCGGCTGGGCGGGCTCTCGATCGTCGTCGACCAGCGGATCGTGACGATCGCCCTCGTCGTCATCCTGTTCGACGGCGGGATGCACATCGGCTGGGCGCGGATGCGCATGGCGGCCGGCGCCGTGGTCTGGCTGGGCGTCGCCGGCACGGTCGTCACCGCGGCGGCGATGGCCGTCGGCGCGCATCTGCTGTTCGGCTTCGACTGGCGCACCTCGCTGCTGCTCGGTGCCGCGCTCGCGCCCACCGACCCGGCGGTCGTGTTCTCGGTCCTGGGCCGGCGGGAGATCACCGGCCGCTCGGGCACGCTGCTGGAGGGCGAGTCCGGCGCCAACGACCCCGTCGGGATCGCCTTGATGGTGAGCCTGCTCGCCGCCGGGGGCAGCGGCTGGTCGGCGGTGGGCAGCGGCCTGGGCCACTTCGCCCTGCAGCTCGCCGTGGGCGCCCTCGTCGGTGCCGTAGGCGGGTGGCTGCTGCTTCAGGTGATGCGCCGCGTGCCGCTGCCCAACGAGGCGCTCTACCCGGTGCAGACGATCGCGGTCGCGCTGCTGCTCTACGGCGGGGCCACCGCCCTCGAGGGCTCCGGATTCCTCGCCGTCTTCCTGGCCGGAATCATCGTCGGTGACGCCCGCGCGCCGTACAAGCGCGAGATCGAGCGGTTTGCCGGCGCGCTCGCGATCCTCGCCGAGATCGTCGCATTCGCCGTCCTCGGCCTGTCCGTCGATCTCTCGTCCGTCTTTTCCGGCGACCGGTTCTGGACGGCGCTCGGGCTGGCCGCGCTGCTCATGGTGGTCGTGCGTCCGGTGCTGGTCGGCCTGGTGCTGTGGCCGGTGCGGCTGGGTCGTGGGGAGCGGTTGTTCGTGCTCGCGTCCGGGCTGAAGGGCGCCGTTCCGATCCTGCTCGGCACCTACGTCCTCGTCGAAGGGACGCACCGGGCCGACGAGATCTACGACATCATCTTCGTCGTCGTCCTCGTCTCGGTCGTCGTTCAGGGCGGTCTGGTGCCGACGCTCGCCCGCGCCCTGCACGTGCCGATGCGGGTTTCGGAGCCCGAGCCGTGGGCGCTGGGCATGCGCTTCCAGGACGAGCCGCACGGGCTGCACCGGTACGTGGTTGGGAAGGGCTCGCCGGCCGACGGCTGCACGATCAGCGACCTCGATGTCGGCGAGAACTTCTGGGTCAGCATGGTCAGCCGGGGTGGGCGGCTCGTCCAGGTCCGCGGCGGCACCGTGCTCGAAGCGGGGGACGAGGTCCTGGCCCTCGTCGACGAGGACGACGGACCGGACGCGGTCTTCACCCCCTAGGCTCGACTCATGCGCATCGACTTCACCTCGTCGCAGCGGACGAGCCTCGGAGTCGAGTGGGAGCTCGAGCTCATCGACCTCGAGACCCGGCACCTCAGCGGTGCGTCAGACGCAATCCTGGCGGCGATCTCCGAGAACGGCGACGGGGAGCACCCGAAGGCCAAGCACGAACTGCTGCAATCGTGCATCGAGGTGATCACCGGTATCTGCCAGACGGTCGCCGAGGCCAAGGACGATCTCGCCGGCACCGTGGAAAAGGTGGCGGCCGCCGCGGCGGAGCGCAACGTGGGGCTGATGTGCAGCGGCACCCACCCGATCACCGACTGGACCACCCAACGCATCACCGACAACGACCGCTACATGCAGCTCATTGAGCGCAACCAATGGATGGCCCGGCAGCTGCAGATCTTCGGCGTCCACGTGCACTGCGGCATCCGCTCGCCGCACAAGGCGATCCCGATCGTGAATGCGCTGCTCGGCTACCTGCCGCACTTCCTGTCCCTGTCGGCGTCCTCGCCGTATTGGATCGGCTCCGACACGGGTCTCGCGTCGTACCGGTCGAAGATCTTCGAGGCGCTGCCCACGGCCGGGCTGCCGTATCAACTGTCGGGATGGGACGAGTTCGAGCACTACATGGACCTGCTCATCGAGTCGCACGCGATCGACTCGATACGTGAGGTGTGGTGGGACATCCGTCCGCATCCGAATTTCGGCACCGTCGAGCTGCGCATCTGCGACGGGCTCCCGACGCTTGATGAGATCGGCTGCGTCGCGGCGCTCGCGCAATGCCTGGTGGATCGCTTCGACCGGCAGATCGACAACGGCTACACGCTGCCCGAGCCGCGTCCCTGGCTGGTGCGGGAGAACAAGTGGCGGGCGGCCCGGTACGGCCTGGACGCCGAGATCGTCATCGACAACTCCGGCCGCCTGCAGCCGGTGAAGGAAGCGATCACCGATCTGGTGGACGACTTGCTGCCGATCGCCCGCAAGCTGGACTGCGAAGCCGAGCTCGAGTCGATTCCACGGCTCATCGAGCGCGGCGCCAGCTACCAGCGGCAGCGGGCAACGGCGGCCGAGCACTCCGGTGCGTTGGAGCCGGTCGTCGACTCGTTGCTCGCCGAGATGCGTGACGGGCTGTCGCTTTGAGTTCTCCGACCTTCGACGTCGTCGCCACACGGCGTGACCTGCATGCCCACCCGGAGCTCGCGTTCGTCGAGACGCGGACGACGGCGCTGATCCTGTCGCATCTCGAGTCGTGGGGCCTCAAACCGGTCGTGATGTCCGGCGGCACCGGCGTGGTGTGCGAGATCGGCTCGGACGGCCCGCTCATCGCGCTGCGGGCCGACATCGACGCGCTGCCGCTGGCCGACGAGAAAGCGGTGCCGTACCGGTCCACGGTCGAGGGCGTGTGCCACGGCTGCGGGCACGACGCGCACACCGCGATCCTGCTGGGAGCAGCGGCGCAGCTGGCCGCCCAGCCGCTGCCCGGGCGGGTGCGTCTGGTGTTTCAGCCGGCCGAGGAGACCGTGCCCGGCGGCGCTCACGCGGCGGTGGCAGCCGGCGTGGTCGACGACGTCGAGCTGATCTTCGCGCTGCACTGCGATCCGCGGCTGGTGACCGGTCAGGTCGGTGTCCGCGTCGGTGCGATCACCGCGGCCTGTGACCACGTCGAGGTGCGGCTGAGCGGCGCGGGTGGGCACACGGCCCGTCCGCATCTGACGCAGGATCTCGTGTACGCCCTGGGCCGCTTGATCACCGATCTGCCCGGGTTGCTGTCGCGGCGGGTCGACCCGCGGGCGGCGCTGTCGCTGGTGTGGGGTTCGGTCGAGGGCGGCCGGGCGGCCAACGCGATCCCGACGTCCGGCCGGCTGCGCGGCACGCTGCGGGTCTTCGGTCGGGACGCCTGGGACACGGCCGGGCCGTTGGTCACCTCACTGGTCGACGAGATCGTCGCGCCGTGCGGGGTGAACGCGACGACGCTCTACACGCGCGGGGTTCCCCCGGTGCTGAACTCGGCTGCGGCGGTGGAGGTGCAGCGCGCGGCGGTGCTGGCCGCGTTGGGTACGAGCGCGCTCGTCGAGACCGAGCAGAGCATGGGCGGCGAGGACTTCGCCTGGTACCTGGAGAGCGTTCCGGGCGCGCTGGCCCGGCTCGGTGTACGGACGGCGGGCGGGGCGGCGTTCGATCTGCATCAGGGGACGTTCGACCTGGACGAGGCGGCGCTGGAGGTGGGGGTGCGCTACACGGTGGCGGTCGCGCTCGAGGCGCTCAGCTCGCTGGCCGCCACCGACTGACGCGGCCCAGCCGCTACTCGCCGAGAGACCGGCAGGGGCGGCTGCGGAGCTCGGCCACGTACTCGTCCGGCGCGCCGGCCGCCTGGGCCGCGTCGGCGATCAGCCCGATCGAGCGCGCCGAGGGCAACCCGCCCTCGAAGCTGTCGAGGATGTACACCCAGGCCAGCACGTCCTCGTCGAGGGTCGAGATGCGCAGCCGGATCTTGTTGTAGAGCCCGGTGTCCGCGCCCTCCCAGTAGTCGAGGGTGCGCATGTCCTGCGGCGACACCTCGTAGAGCGCGACGAACACCTGACCGTCCGGGTCCGGGACCACCATCGGCAGCGCGCCGTCCCAGCCGAGGTCCTCGCCGCCGAAGCTGAGCCGCCAACCGTTGAGCCAGCCGGTCCCGGCGGCGGGGGAGTGGGGACACCGCTCGAGCATCTGCTCGGGGTCCATGTTCGAGCCGTACGCGGCATAGAGGCCACTCGACAGGCTCACTCAACCACCTCAGCTCGCGACTGCTTCGGGGGAGCGTACCGAGCGGCCCGGCCGAGCGGGACAATGGAGGATGTGATGGTGAGCGCTACGAGCTTCGGACGCAGCACCCGGATCGTCATCCTCGGCGGCGGCCCCGCCGGCTACGAGTCCGCCCTCGTCGCGGCCCAGCACGGGGCACAGGTCACCGTTGTCGACCGGGATGGAATCGGCGGCGCGTGCGTGCTGACCGACTGCGTGCCGAGCAAGACGCTCATCGCCACCAGCGACCGGGTGACCGCCTTCCGCGACGCGCCGAGGGTCGGCGTCGGCACCAGCGGCACCGACGTCGCCGTCGACCTCGCGGTCGTCAACGACCGGATCAAGCGCCTGGCCCAGCAGCAGTCCGATGACATTGCCGAGCGCCTGCGCAACGAGGGTGTCACGGTGCTGGCCGGTCGCGGCCGGTTCGCCGCCGAGCAGCCCCCGCGCGCACACCGCGTCGAGGTCGTGGACGACGGCGGGCGGGTGGGCGAGACGGTCGAGGCCGACGTCGTCCTGCTTGCAACCGGCAGCATCCCGCGAACGCTGCCTACTGCCGTGCCCGACGGCGAGCGGATCCTGTCGTGGCGCGATGTCTACGAGCTGAAGGAACTGCCCGAGCACCTTGTCGTTATCGGCTCGGGCGTCACCGGTGCGGAGTTCGCCAGCGGCTACTCCGAGCTCGGCGTGCCGGTGACCCTCGTGTCCAGCCGGGATCGGGTGCTGCCCGGCGAGGATCCCGACGCTGCCGACGTCATCGAGCAGGTCTTCACCAGTCGCGGCGGAACGCTGGTCAAGCAGGCCCGTGCCGCCGTGGTCCGGCGGACCGCCGAGGGAGTGGCGGTCGAGCTCGTCGACGGACGGGTCGTTCACGGTTCGCACGCGCTGATGTGTGTCGGATCGGTGCCCGATGTCGGCGGCCTGGGCCTCGAGCATGTGGGCGTCGCCCTCGACGAGAACGGTTACATCGCCGTCGACCGGGTCTCGCGCACCTCGGTGCCGTCCATCTACGCCGCGGGCGACTGCACCGGCGTGCTGCTGCTCGCATCCGTGGCCGGCATGCAGGGCCGGATCGCGGTCTGGCACGCCCTGGGCGAGGCGGTCACGCCGCTGCGGCTGAAGACGGTGGCCGCCAACGTGTTCACCCACCCCGAGATCGCGACCGTCGGGATCGGGTACGCCGCGATCGCCTCGGGTCAGGTGCCGGCCCGGCAGGTGACGCTGCCGCTGGCGACCAACGCGCGGGCGAAGATGCAGGGCCACGACGACGGCTTCGTCAAGCTCTACTGCCGGCCGGCCACCGGCGCGGTGATCGGCGCGGTCGTCGTCGCCCCGAACGCGTCCGAACTGATCTTTCCGCTCACCCTGGCCGTGCAGCGCGGACTGACCGTCAACGACCTCGCCGGAACAATCGGGGTCTATCCGTCGTTGTCCGGCTCGGTCGCTGAAGCGGCCCGGCGGTTGATGCTGCACGACGATCTCGACTGACTCAGGAAGAAATGCGATGGCGAATCACGGCGACTACTCACCCGAGGCCCGCGCGGCCGCCGAGGGCAAGGTGCGTGCGGCCGGCATCTTCGCCGACCACGCCGAGGTGATCGTGGCCGCCCTTCCGGACGTTCCCGAAGACCACGTCCTGGTCGCCATCGTCGACCACGAGCACGAGTTCACCGGGACGCATCATGTGGCCAAGGACGAGATCGTCGCCCGGGTGCCGGAGCTCGAGGCTGCCGGCTGGGCCATGGTCTTCGCCTCCGGATCGGACGTCGCCGACGTGCGTCGCCGCGCCGACGAGATGGCAACCCTCGCTCGCCGCCGGGTCGAGATGATCACGCGGATCCGAACCCGCCGCACCTAGGCGGCGCTGTCTCGACGTGCGATGTGCCGCTCGACTTGCGCGTGCACGGGTGACGCCGGGCGTAAGTGGACTCCGGGTGGGTCGGGTGCTCGGCTGCGGTAGCGGTGCCCGGTTGGGGTGCTGATCTCTACGTCGTGGTGGGCACCCGGCGCGAACAACGCGCGGCTGTGCCAGCCGGGGGTTTGCTTGGTGTAATTGCAGGCCTCGCACGTGCCGCGGCCGTTGCGAACGGTGGTCGGACCGCCGGCGGCGGCGGGCCGGACGTGGTCTGCGTGGCGGATGGGCGCTTCGCAGTAGGGGGTGCGGCAGAAGTGGTCGCGAACGCGCAGGAAGCGCCGCTGAGCCGGAGTGAAGTCGCGGCGCCGGGTCTCCATCGCGATCAGCTGTCCGGAATCGGGGTGGGTGAACAGCCGCCGGATCCAGCGCGGCGCCGACCCGCTCGCCGGACCGAGGGCGAGATCGCGGGCCAGGGCTGCCGGTAGCGGCCCGTAGCCGTCCAGGTGCGCCGGCTCGGTGCCCTCGGCACCGTCCGGCTGCAGGAGGGTGTCGGCCGCCATGATCAGGTTGATCTCGACCGGCACGTCGATGGCCTCGGTCTGACCCGTAACCCGCTCGACGAGCGTGTCGGCCATGAGTTGACCGCGGCCGCGTTGGTCGCCCTGGCTGATTCTGCTGTCCGCGTCGCGGATGAGGGCGGCGTAGGCGGCCACGCCTTGCGCCACCGGAAGTAGAGCGGTGAGCCGCGCCATCGACTCGGGCGCCGGCCGGACCGTCACCCGGCGATCGGAGTCGGCGCCGCGCACCTTGGCCACGGCGCCCTCAGGATCGAGCCGGTAGGCGAGCTTGCGGGCTTCGGTCTCGGTCCGTCGATCGCCGAGCGTCTGCAAGTGCGGCGCGAGCTGCTGATCGACGATCGCACGGTGCTCGCGTGAGAGCCAGGCGGTCTCGCGCGCGACCAGCATCGCTCGCCACTCGCTGACTCGTCCGGCCGCCAACGCGGTGAAGGTCTGCGGTAGCTCGGTGGTGAGGATGTGCGCCCAGCCGGCGTAGCGGCGCGCGTGGAACGGGGAGATCCGCCGGGCCAGACCGATCTGGCCGGCGGTGCTGCGTCCGATCTTGTCCTCGAACACGCCGGCCGCCGATTGCGCGGCTCGTTGCGCGGCCGCGAACAGCACGGTCTCGCGGGCTTGAGCGGCGGCCGCAGCGGCCTTGAGCTCTTCCAGCAGCCGGATGCGGTCGATACGTTCCCCGTCGTCGACGTCCGGATCGAGCAGACCGAGCGCTCTGACCCCGCGGGCCAGCGCCGCGGTGTCGAAGTAAGCCGCTCCATCGTCAAACACATGTACGATTCTATCTGAGATGTCGCACAATCGCGCGACCCAACTCCGACCCTGTGGACAACGTTGCCGCGCTACTGCCGGCCCGACCCGGAGACGACGTCCGCCGGTCAGCGCGCCGCGACACTGGGCGTGAGGTCAGTGGATCAACGTTCGGATCAACTTTGGTCGGGGGATTTCTATGCGTCGCGCCGAGGCGCGAGCGCAAGTGCGGAGCCGGCGAGCAGCTCTGGTGCCCTGGCCCGTGATCGGGGTGCGGAGGGATCGGAACGCCCCTCCCTTCCCGCCGGCGATCTGACGAGCGTCACCGACCGGGGTGAACAGCGCTATGTTGCGGCGCCCGACGGCCCGGTCCACGGCTTCCAGGAGCGTGTCGATGCCCTCCTCGGCCAGCGGCGGTGCGAGCTCGGACATCAGTTCATCGGCCATGCCGGGATTGAATTGGATGTCGGGCAGTCCCCGTGGCGGTTCGGGACCACGGCGTTGCGTGCCGCCCATGCGGTCCCTCTCGGCCCGGCGTTGCTTCAGGCGTCCTTGATCTCGCAGATGACCGAGCCTGACGTCACGACGGCACCGACCTCGGCGTTGAGGTTGGAGATGGTGCCGGCCTTGTGCGCGGTCAGCGGCTGCTCCATCTTCATCGCCTCGAGCACCACGATCGTCTGACCGGCCTCGACGACGTCCCCGTCGGCCGCCGCCACCTTCACGATCGTTCCCTGCATCGGCGCGGTCAACGCGTCACCTGAGGCCGCGGCCCCGGCCTTCTTGCCGCTCGAGCGCTTCGGCGCGGCCTTGCGTCCGCC
>JAVHVD010000107.1:0-3767 GCA_032160745.1 Pseudonocardiales bacterium | reverse complement strand
GAGGTGTCGTCGACAACGCCGCCGGCATCTTGTTCCTGCCGATACACCGTGTCGGCATAGCTGGCGACGGTGACGCGATCCTCAGTGCACTTGGCCTGCCACTCGTCCAGCGCCGCGCTGTAAGCAGCGACATCGGATGACCTGTCAGACTGCGCCAACACCAGCGCGGCCGAGTCGCCCGCATTGGTCTCAGGCGCAGCGACGCCGGTGCCGCTGCTGCCCGGCGAGCTGTACCCCTACGACGAGCACGATCCGAGCA
The DNA here is from genome assembly GCA_032160745.1 of Pseudonocardiales bacterium. Taxonomy (GTDB): domain Bacteria; phylum Actinomycetota; class Actinomycetes; order Mycobacteriales; family Jatrophihabitantaceae; genus Jatrophihabitans. The sequence continues at coordinate 3,508 of JAVHVD010000107.1, read as the reverse complement.
CGCATGCGACCAGGGGCAGAGGCAACACGCTCGCGTTTGATCTCTTCATGACCGACCCCCTTAGGCACCGCGTCGCGGGGGCTCGTCGATGTTCGGTTGTCGATCAGTGCGTCGATGCGGTCCTCACGCCCGACCTCGGGCAACCCGCACGCCGGGGCCGAGTACGCCGGGGCCGCCAATCCCCGCCCTTGGCCAGTACGACGGCCAGGACGTCCCGCTCGTCATCGGTCATCACGTCCAGCCGGTCCTGCAGCACCGTCCGCGTCACCTGCAGCCGGCGGGCCGCCGTCGCCTCGTCCTCCCGGGCGCGAAGGCCGAGGAGTGGGACACCACCGCCAGCACCTACACGGCGTGGAATCCTGACGGGACCGTGAAGTCCTCCCGGGCGCTCACCGCGGCCGAGAAGACGTCGTTCACGGCTGGTGACGCGCAGCGGACGGGGGTTGCGAACCAGGCGACGATCCAAGCGAACATCCAGACCCACGTCGCCCAGCTGGAAACGTGGATGACAGCCAACTCGAACGGCGCCATCTTGACGGCCGCGTAAACGAAGTTCGTCGCACAGACGTTGATCGGCCTGGGGCGGCTCATGCTCGGGCTCACGTCAACGGTCGGCGGCGCGACCTAGCAGCGACTTGGCGCGCAGTTGCAGCCGGTACCGATGCCACTTCGCCCGCCGCAACGGACCGGCGGCGCGCCACCTCAGGTAGTGGGCGTAGCGGGCCTGCTCGAACGCCGCCCAGTCCGTGTTCACGCTCGTCTCACTGTGGTGCATCAGCGGTAGATCGGTCACCAGCACCCGCTTACCCGCTCGCCGCACCTGCTCACTGATACAGGCGTCGTATCCATGGAAAGGCGGGTACACGCGGCCGTCGATCCGAAGATGCCGCACGGCCCACGGCGACAACGCCAACAGCAACCCGTCCACACCGTCCACATCGTGAGTGCCGCCTCCGTAGTCGCTCACGCGGTCAAGGTCGGCCGCGTAGCCGTACCGGTCCGGCGTCCCCCACCACTCGAAATCCTGCCCTCGCCCACCGATCGCCCCGACCAGCCCCACAGTCGAATCGGTGAAGCACGCCCGTAGCGGGTCCACGATCGACGCCCTCAACTCGACGTCATCGTGCAGCAGCACAAGCCCATCAAGACCGTCAATCTGAGCGGCTTCCTGCCGGATGCTCTCGTAGGCCGCGAAGATCGACCGCTGCCCCTCTCTCACGAGAACGACTGCGTCCGGATCGGACGCTTCTATTGACGGGCGGACGATACGGTCGACCTTCCCGCCAGGCCCCGCGCAGATCCCGTAGACGATCACCCGCGCACCGTGACAACCTCACCGATCACCGGACGGCCGCAACGACACGTAGCAAGTCACGCGGCCGGGGCGGCTTGCCGAACACGGGGCGCACCAGATCCTTAGCCGCGGTCACCAGCGGCGCGCGCGCGCCTTGCCAGTAGATGTCGACCCCGACGGCACGCACGTCGGCAACGTGCCACCCGGCGGCCTCCAGCAGAAGGCGGGCACCGTCGGGCGAGTAGTGGAAGAAGTGGTCTGCGGGTCGGGCGGCCCACCATCCGATCCCGTCAGCGCGGGCCGCTGCCGAACCCCCGTTGGGTACCTCGACGAACAGATGCGCCCCAGGGTTCGCCGCAGTCAGGAGCGAGGACAGGAACACTGCCGGGTCAGCGACGTGCTCAAGGACATGGAACATCGCGATCACGTCAAACCGCTTGCCCGGGTGCGCTGCCACCCAAGTGTCGAGGTCGGCCAGCTCCACTCGGCTGGTCAATTCCTTGGCGGTCCCTGCCGCCCATGGGCTCGTCTCCAACCCGACGACCGGATGCCCAGCCGCTTCGGCCGCTGCCACGAACTCGCCCGTCGCCGCCCCGATCTCAAGGATGCTCGTCGTGGCAGGGCAACTCTTCTCGATCCAGGAGAGTCGGCGGTTCGCTTCGAGCAGCCATTGGTCGCGCTGGCCCAGGCGGTCGCCGCCATAGCCGGCGGATTCATCCTCGAACAGCCCGTCCCCTTGAACGTCGCGGGAGGGTGCCGGCACCGTGATGCCCGTCCCGCAGTGGTCGCAGAATGCGATGTGCGGTTCGCTGATACGTGAGTCAGCGATAACGCTCGAGCAGGCCGGGCAGTTCGTCACCCGCGCACCGTAACAACATCCGCCCCGCTCGGCCTCACGGCTGGGCGGGGCGGCTTTTCGTCGTTAGCCGCTACGGTCCCGTCATGCAGATGCAACTCTTCCCAATCGACCCGCCGGGGGCAGATGCAACGGTCTTCGCAGCGGGCCCCGAATTCGCCGAGGACGGGCCGCTTTTCGCTGGGGAGGGTGGCGCCCTCGATCTTGCCTGCGGAACCTGTGGCCGGGTGCTGGCGACAAGTCTGACGTCGGTCCGCCAACTAACGGGGTGATCCTGCGCTGTCCGAGCTGCGGTGGCTACTACGCGACGAGGCTCTAGTAGTTCATGAATCGTCGGCGGCGCGACCTACCCTCGCCTCGTGCCGCGCACCCGCCTTGACGAGCGTGGCCAGCTGGTCGAGATCCCGCCGGCGGTGCTCGCGTGCGGCTGCCCGTTTACGCCCGGGCGCATGACGATCGGGTACGACCCGGCACCGGCCAGTGCGGCGAGAGCTGCGCCGGCAAGTGAGGCCAGGACGTAGACCCACAGATGGCCCCATGGTGACCTTCCGAGGATGCTGACGCCGAAGGCGACTGCGGGGTTGAACGCACCACCGGAGATGCCGCCGGTGGCGAACGCACCGGCTGTGACGGTGAAGCCGATTGCGAGCCCGAAGTACGAGTTGCCCTCGCTCGCCCGGGCGGTGGCGACGTTGAGGACGACGCATGCGAGGGCGAAGGTGAAAAGCATCTCGAGGACCAGGATCGACTGCCAGTTTGCCGCGGATCAGGACGGCCAGGCTGACCGCGGGGTTGTAGTGGCCGCCGGAGGTGTGTGCGCCGGCGAACACCATCGCCATCAGCACCGACCCAATCGCCAGAGGTGCGAGCGCGCCGGCACCGGTCTTCGGGTCGATGGCGATGCAGACGGTGAGGACGAGGAAGAACGTCCTGATGAACTCCGCCAGCAGTCGGGGACCGAGGGCGGGCTCGTTCCCCGTCTCGGTCGCCTGGTAGACGCCTGTGCGGGCTCTGAGATCGGCTCGGGTGGTCGTGGCACGAAGGTAGAAGACATTTCTGCTCCTGAACCCGATCAGGGTGGGCTACGCGGCGGGCCATCGTCGCAGCTTGGCGCGGGGCGGTGATCACGCCCCGCACCAGGCTGTCGGGTCAGGCGCCGTGCAGCGCCGTGTGCAGGAAGGCAGCACCTTGTGCCGTGGCGGCGCGGGCCGCGTTGGTCCCGGCGAGGGGGTGCAGCATCACGAAGTCGTGGATGATGCCGGCGTAGCGGGTGGCGGTGACGGGGACGCCGGCGGCGCGGAGTTTGGTGGCGTATGCCTCGCCTTCGTCGCGGAGCACGTCGGCTTGGCCGTTGATGA
>JAVHVD010000106.1:0-8959 GCA_032160745.1 Pseudonocardiales bacterium | reverse complement strand
CCGGGTGAGGACGGGCAGCGAGGCGCGGATACGCCCGTCGTCGCCGACCCGGCCGTCCTTGACGGGCACGTTCAGGTCGGACCGGACGAGGACCCGCCGACCGTTGAGCTTGCCGCCTCCGTGCTTGATCAGGTCGTCAAGCGTCTTCACTGGGCCTGCCCGCTACAGCGACGAGCCGACGAGCACGGCCAGATCGGCCAGTCGGTTCGAGTAGCCCCACTCGTTGTCGTACCAACCCACGACCTTCACCTGGTCGCCGATGACCTTGGTGAGACCGGCGTCGAAGATGCACGACGCCGGGTCGGTGACGATGTCGGAGCTGACGATCGGGTCCTCGGTGTAGGTGAGGATGCCCTTGAGCTCGCCCTCGGCAGCGGCCCGGTACGCAGCCTTGACCTCGTCGGCCGTCACCTCGCGGCTGACCGTGACGGTGAGGTCGGTGGCGCTGCCGGTCGGAACCGGCACGCGCAACGCGAACCCGTCCAGCTTGCCCTTGAGCTCCGGCAGCACCAGCCCGATCGCCTTCGCGGCGCCAGTGCTGGTGGGGACGATGTTCAGCGCGGCGGCCCGGGCGCGGCGCAGGTCCTTGTGCGGGCCGTCCTGCAGGTTCTGGTCCTGGGTGTATGCGTGGATCGTCGTCATCAACCCGCGCTCGATCCCGAACGAGTCGTTGAGCACCTTGGCCAGCGGACCGAGACAGTTGGTCGTGCACGACGCGTTGGAGATGATCGTGTGCTTGGCCGGGTCGTAGGCGCTGTCGTTGACGCCCAGGACGATGGTGACGTCCTCGTTGGTGGCCGGCGCGGAGATGATGACCTTCTTCGCACCGCCGTCGACGTGCACCTTCGCCTTCGTGGCGTCGGTGAAGATGCCGGTGGACTCGACGACCACGTCCGCGCCGATCTCGCCCCAGGGCAGCTGGGCCGGGTCACGATGCGCGTAGGCCTTGAACGACTTCCCGTCCACGGAGATCTCGTCCTCGGTGGACGTGACCTGGCCGGGGAAGCGGCCGAGGATCGAGTCGTACTTGAGCAGGTGGGCGAGGGTGGCGTTGTCGGTCAGATCGTTGACGCCGACGATCTCGATGTCCGCTCCCGAGGCCGCCACGGCCCGGAAGAGGTTGCGTCCGATCCGGCCGAAGCCGTTGATGCCGACACGTACGGTCACTGCTGTTGCTCCTTGGGATACGCGGTCAAGACGGGACTTCGTCACTCGCCCTGAACCCTATCGGGTGAGTTCGACCGGCTTCGGGCTGCGCACTACCGATGGGTAGCCGACGGCTCAGTTCTTGGTCGGGCGTGGACGCGGTCGCTTGGCCGGTGGCTCGGTGTCGCCTGACTGCGTCGCGGCCGGCTTCTCCGCACCCTCATCAGCGCCGTACGCCTCACTGAACTGCTTGGCGGTGTCCTTCGCGCGTTCGCGCAGGGTGCCGAGCAGCTTGCCGGCGGACACCGCGGCCTTCTCGACCTTGGGGCCGGCCGCCTCAACGGCCTTCGCCACCTTCGGTCCGGCCGCGGCCGTCGCCTTGGCGAGCGCCTCACGCGGAGTGGGCTTGCCTGGATCCTCGGGCGGTCGTGGTGTCGGCATGCGTCCAGCCTAAGCCGCCGGTGCGCTCAGGTGAACGCACCGCCGTCATCACATCGGCGAGGGGTCAGGGCGCGAGCATCTCCGGCGTGACGGCCGATTCGGTGTCCGGAATGCCGAGCTCCTGAGCGCGCTTGTCGGCCATCGCCAGGAGCCGGCGGATCCGTCCGGCGACGGCGTCCTTGGTCATGACCGGGTCGGACAGCGCACCGAGTTCCTCGAGCGAGGCCTGCTTGTGCTCGAGGCGAAGTCGACCGGCCTGGAGCAGATGCTCGGGAGCGTCCCCATCGAGGATCTGCAGCGCCCGCTCGACCCGGGCGCCGGCGGCCACCGCGGCCCGCGCCGAGCGCCGCAGGTTCGCGTCGTCGAAGTTCGCCAGGCGGTTCGCGGTCGCCCGCACCTCGCGGCGCATCCGCCGCTCCTCCCACGCGAGGACCGACTCGTGCGCGCCGATGCGGGTCAGCAGCGCGCCGATGGCATCGCCGTCGCGGACGATCACCCGGTCACCGCCGCGCACCTCGCGGGCCTTCGATGCGACGCCGAGCCGTCGGCCCACCCCCACCAGCGCCAGCGCCGCTTCGGCGGACGGGCAGGTGATCTCGAGCGAGCAGGCGCGGCCCGGTTCGGTCAGTGAGCCATGGGCAAGGAACGCGCCACGCCAGGCCGCTTCGGCGTCGGCGATCCCGCCCGCGACCACGTGGTGCGGCAGCCCCTTCACCGGACGACCGCGCAGGTCGACCAGGCCGGCCTGCCGAGCCAGCCGCTCTCCGTCCTTCGCCACCCGGACGAGATAGCGGCTGCCCTTGCGCAGGCCTCCGCCGGCGACGATCTGCACCTCCGAGCCGTGGCCGAAGATGTCGGCGATCTCCTTGCGGAGCCGCCTGGCCACTGAGCCGGTGTCGAGCTCGGCCTCGATGACGATGTGCCCGCCCACGAGGTGCAACGCACCGGCGAAGCGCAGCATGGTCGCCAGTTCGGCCTTGCGCGCGGACATGCGGGTGACCGGCACCCGGCTGAGCTCGTCCTTGACGGCTGCCGTCATCGCCATCTGAGTAGCCCCTCTACCTGGTCCTTGTTTCGAACCCAGGTCCGTCGTCCAGCACGTCCCGGATCGCCTCGCTCAATCGCGTCGCGTCGTGGCGTTCCGCGCTGTCATCTGCCGCGAGCCTAGACACTACGAGACGAGCGCCGATTGCGCGCACGTGACGAGTGAGTTCCGCGGGGTCCAGCACCGAGTCTGTGTCGGCCAGCACAGCGTCGATCTTCAGCCCCCCGCACGGCGCCGCGTGCTTCTGCAGGAGGTCGAGAAGTTGGTGCGGTTCGTAGTCGTCGGTCTCGCCGGCCTGCGGGACGAGATTCAGTACGACGATCACCCGCGCGGACGTCGCGCTGAGCGCGGTGCCGAGCTCGCGCAACAGCAGGTGCGGGATGACGCTGGTGAACCACGAGCCCGGGCCGAGGACGACGACGTCGGCCTCGCGCACCGCGTCGACCGCCGCGGCACAGGCCGGCGCCCCGGTCGGCAGCAGCCGCACGCTGCGCACCCGCCCGGGTGTTGCCGCGATCGAGGACTGCCCGCGGATCTGCCTCGTGCGGGCGGGATCGTCGGGATCGAATCGGTCGGCCTGGGCCACGAGGTCGAGCGGGACGGGGCTCATCGGCAGCACCCGTCCGACGGCGCCGACCAGCTCGGCGAGTTGGGCCAGCGCCGTTTTGGGGTCGGCCTCACGCTCGAGCATCGCGGTGAGCATCAGGTTGCCGACCGGATGCCCGGCGAGCACGCCGTGGCCGCCGATGCGGTGCTGCAACAGCTCGGCCCAGCGGGCGTGCTCCGGGTCGGTGCCGGCGAGCGCGACCAGCGCCATCCGCAGGTCCCCGGGCGGCAGGACCTTCATCTCGCGTCGGATGCGTCCGGACGACCCGCCGTCGTCGGCGACGGTGACGACGGCAGTCAGCTCCGAGGTGAGCAGCCGCAGCGCGGACAGCGAGGCATGCAGGCCGTGCCCGCCGCCCAGCGCCACTGCCCGAACGGGCCGTTCGCTCATCGGGGAACCCTCATTCGCGGCCCAGATCACGATGCACGACAGTGGTCTGCACGCCCATCGCGGTCAGCCGTTCGGCCAACTGCTCGGACATCGCCACCGATCGGTGCTTGCCACCGGTACAGCCCACCGCAAGGGTCAGGTAGCGCTTGCTCTCCCGGGTGTAACCGGCACCGATGATCTTCAGGATCTCGGTGTACCGGTCGAGGAACTCCCCTGCGCCCTCCTGGCTGAGGACGTAGTCGCGCACGGACGGGTCCTGGCCGGTGAGGTCGCGCAGCTCGGGGATCCAGTGCGGGTTGGGAAGGAAGCGGACGTCCACGACGAGGTCGGCGTCGACCGGCAGGCCGTACTTGTACCCGAAGGAGAGGACGGTGGCCCGCAGCGCGGGCCGGCGCTCGCCGCCTGGTCCGGTGAACGCCGACTCGATCGAGCGGCGCAGCTCGTGCACGGAGCGGTCGCTCGTGTCGATCACCAGGTCGGCCTCGTCGCGCAGCCCGCTGAGCAGCGCCCGCTCCGCGGCGATACCGTCGGTCAGCCGACCGTCGCCCTGCATCGGATGTTCGCGCCGGACGTTCTCGAAGCGGCGCACCAGGACGTCGTCGCGCGCTTCGAGGAACAGCACCCGGGGGCGCATGCGCCGATCGGCGAGATCGCGGATGACCGTGCGCAGGTCTTTGGAGAAGGCGCGACTGCGCACATCCATGACGACGGCGAGCCGGGTGATCGCGCCGTCGCTCCGACTGCCGAGTTGGACCAACGTGCCGATCAGCTCCGGTGGCAGGTTGTCGACGACGAAGAAGCCGAGGTCCTCGAAGCATTTCGCCGTCGCACTGCGCCCGGCGCCGGACAGTCCGGTGATGATCACCGTCTCCAACGCCCCGTATCCATTCGCCGCCGACGAATCGCGGTCGGCGAGATCTTCGCGCGAGCGCTCATCGCGTGATTGGTCAACCATTCGTCGGCCTCATGGCGTCATCTTGCAGCACCTCGCCGGTGGTGACGTTCACCGCCGGCGCGGCGTCGCTCGGCGCGGCGAGCGCGGCGACGATCGCCTCGGCGGTGCGCCGGCCGATGCCGGGAACCTCCAGCAGGTCCTCCACCTTCGCCGCGCGCAGCCGTTTGATGGAGCCGAACTGCCGCAGCAGCGCCTTGCGCCTGGTCTCGCCCAGGCCGGCGATGTCGTCGAGAGCGGACGTCGTCATCGCCTTCGACCGCTTCTGGCGGTGGTAGGTGATGGCGAATCGATGTGCCTCGTCACGGATGCGCTGCAGCAGGTAAAGCCCTTCGGACGTGCGGGGCAGGATGGCCGGGTACTGCTGGTCGGGCAACCACACCTCTTCCAGCCGCTTGGCGAGCCCGACGAGCGCGACGTCGTCGATGCCCAATTCGTCGAGCACCGCCTTGGCCGCGGCGACCTGCGGCGCGCCGCCGTCGACGACCAGCAGGTTGGGCGGGTAGGAGAACTTGCGTGGCCGACCGGTCGTGGGATCGATGCCGGGCCGCCCGGTCTCGGCCGCCTCGGCCGCCGGGTCGCTGTCGGCGTCGGCCCCGGACTCGACCTGCTCGTCGAGGTAGCGGGCGAACCGGCGGCGCACGACCTCGGCGATCCACGTGACGTCCCCTGACCCGGCACCTGTGTCACGCAGTGCGAACCGGCGGTACTCGCTCTTGCGGGCCAGGCCGTCTTCGAACACCACCATGCTGGCCACGACGTTGGTGCCTTGGACGTGGCTGATGTCGAAGCATTCGATCCGCAGCGGCGCGACGGAGAGATCCAGGGCCGTCTGCAGCTCGTCGAGAGCCCGAGACCTGGCCGTCAGATCGGAGGCACGTTTCAGCTTGTGTTGGTTCAGCGCCTGCGCGGCGTTGCGGGCCACGGTCTCGGCCAGCGCTCGCTTGTCGCCGCGCTGCGGCACTCGCAGCGACACCCGCGAGCCACGCAGCCCGGACAGCCACTGGGACAGCGCCGGCGCGTCGTCGGGCAGCACCGGCACGAGCACCTCGCGCGGGATGCCGGAGGACTCCTCGGACTCGCCCCCGTACACCTGGGTGATGAACTGTTCGACGAGGTCGCCCGTCGACATGTCGTCGAGCCGGTCGACGATCCAGCCCCGCTGCCCGCGCACCCGCCCGCCGCGTACGTGGAAGACCTGTACCGCGGCCTCGAGCTCGTCCTCGGCAAACGCGACGACGTCGGCGTCGGTGCCGTCGCCGAACACCACCGCCTGCTTCTCCATCGCCCGCCGCAGCGCCTCGAGATCGTCGCGCAGCCGAGCCGCGAGCTCGAACTCGAGGTTGTCGCTGGCCTCGATCATGCGGCGCTCGAGCCGCTTCATCATCGAATCGGTCTTGCCGGCCATGAAGTCGCAGAAGTCGAGCACGATGTCGCGGTGCTCATCGGCGGTGACCCGGCCGACGCACGGCGCGCTGCATTTGCCGATGTAGCCGAGCAGGCAGGGCCGACCCACTTGGCCGGCCCGCTTGAAGACTCCGGCCGAACACGTACGCGCCGGGAAAACCCGCAGCAGCAGGTCGAGCGTTTCGCGGATGGCCCACGCGTGCGAGTACGGGCCGAAGTAGCGCACGCCCTTGCGCTTGGGTCCGCGCATGACCTGCAGGCGCGGGAACTCCTCGTACAGCGTCACGGCCAGGGAGGGGTAGGACTTGTCGTCGCGGTACCGGACGTTGAAGCGCGGGTCGTACTCCTTGATCCAGGTGTACTCGAGCTGCAGCGCCTCGACCTCGGTGCGCACGACCGTCCACTCGACCGACGCCGCCGAAGTGACCATCTGCCGCGTGCGCTGATGCAGGTTGGCGATGTCGGCGAAGTAGGAATTCAGCCGCTGCCGGAGGCTCTTCGCCTTGCCGACGTAGATGACCCGACCGCGCACATCGCGGAACTTGTAGACGCCCGGCCCCAGCGGGATCGTGCCCGGTGCCGGGCGGTAGGTGGACGGGTCGGGCACGACTTCGAGGTTAGTCAACGCTACCGACGGCTTCGACCTCTCAGGGTGGCCTAAGCTGACCTTCGTCGTCGCCGACCCAGGCCCTGCCGAAGGCCCCGCATGCCGAGTGAGCTGGTCGAGTCCGAACGTCGGCTACCGTCGTCGGCGATCGGCGCTCTGCAGGAGCGGCACAGTCATCCCTCCTCCGCTCGACCGGGCGCGGCCGTGGACATCACCGACGCGGGGCGACCTTTCGGACTCCGCTCGGCCTTCAGGACGTCGCGTAGGCGTCGATCTCCCTGATAAGCGCCGCCTTGCCGGCGTCGTCCAGGAACGACGCGCGGACGCCGGCACGGGCCAACTCGGCCACCCCGACCGCGTCCAGGCCCAGCAGTTCGGCCGCGACCTCGTACTCGTGGTTCAACGTGGTGGCGAACATCGGCGGGTCGTCGGAGTTGATCGTCACCGGTACTCCGGCCGCGACGAGTGCGGGCAGCGGGTGCTCGGCCAGCGAGGGCACGGAGCGGGTCCGCACGTTGGACGTCGGGCACACCTCGAGCGGGATCGCGGCGTCGCGCAGGTGCTCGAGCAGGCGCGGGTCCTGAGCCGCGGAGATGCCGTGGCCGATCCGCTCGGCCCCCAGATGGGTGAGCGCGTCCCAGATCGTCTCCGGACCGGTCGACTCACCTGCGTGCGGCACGCTGTGCAGGCCCTCGGCGATCGCGGCCCGGAAGTGCGGCGCGAACTGCGGGCGCGGGACACCGATCTCCGGGCCGCCGAGCCCGAAGCTGATCAGTCCATCCGGCCGGTGCTTCGTGGCCACCTCGAGCGTGACGTCCGCGGCCGGGAGGCCGGCCTCACCGGGGATGTCGAAGCACCACCGCAGGTCGACGCCGTGATCGCTGCGCGCGCGGCGCCGAGCGTCCTCGACCGCCTCGCAGAACGCCTCGGCCGGAATGCCACGCGCCACAGACGAGTACGGCGTCAAGGTCAGCTCGGCGTAGCGCACCTGCTGAGCGGCCAGCTCGCGACCGATCTCGTAGGTCAGCGTCCAGACGTCCTCGGCGTCGCGGATGAGGTCGACGACGGACAGGTACACGGTGACGAAGTGCGCGAAGTCGCTGAAGACGAAGTAGTCGGCGAGCAGGTCCGGATCGGTGGGTACCGGCGTCGTTCCGGCGTGCCGGGCGGCCAGTTCGGCGACGATGCGCGGGGAGGCGGACCCGACGTGATGCACGTGCAACTCGACCTTGGGCAGTCCGGCGATGAAGGGTGCAAGTTCCGTCATGCTCCAAGAGTCTGACACATCCGTGTCAAGTTGCGCAGCGGGGATTCGGGCTACCGGTGCGGGTCAGGTACCACCGGCCGGGACGGGTGCTCACGGCGCCTGCGGAGCTTGGCCCGGAGCGCTCGGCGCGCGACCGGGCCCAGTTCATCGATGACTTCGACGAGGGCGCCGAGCCGCTCGATCGAATCGAGTGCCTGGTGCGCCCCCTCGGGGTCGATGCCCTCGTACAGCTCGAGTCCGAGGAAGCCGGCGCTGACCGCCCGGGCCACCGCGGCCGGCTCGGCGACGAGGGCCAGTGGGCTGCCGGCCAGGAGCCGACGCACCGTCGTCTCGATCTCCACGTGCCACCGGGTCAGGCAGTAGCGCGCGGTCGCCGCGAGCTGCTCGTCCTGCTGGCCGCCGGCCATCAGCTGAGCCATGATCGCGACGTTGCCGATCGCCCGTTCCTGGTCGTGCAGCTGACGTCCGAGGGCGAGCAGCTCGACGAAGGAATTCACATTGGCCAGCCGGCTCCGGTAGTCCTCGACACTTGCATCGGCCGCGTTGCGACAGGCCACGTCGACGAGCTGTCCCACGCTGCCGAAGTGATAGAAGATCAACGCCTGGTTGACGCCGGCCCGGTCGGCGATCACGCGGGCCGACAGGCCGGCGATCCCCTCCGTCCCCAGCACCTGCGTCGCCGCCGTCCGGAGCCTCTGCCGTGTCGGTTCGCTATTCGATGTCCCGCGGGCCGCCACCGTCACCGCCTCCAGAGCCGCCGAGTCGCCGCGCAGCCGAGTCGGCTGGCGCCCGGCCATGCGATCGCCAGACCGTCCGTCCGGCAAGCCGCGCCGCCGACACGCACCGGGCTCGCGGCCGATCCGGCAGTTCGGTCATCCCGTCGGCCCGGATGCCATCCGCGCCTGACGCCGACGTCCGTTTCGCAGCCGGACGCAGCCGACCACCCCGACGACGATCAGCGCGACACCCACCGCCGCCCACGGCCACGGCGACCACTGCTCTTCGCACGATTCGCTCGAGGCAGTACGCGTGCAGAAGTCGCCCGGTCCGTGCCGGTTGAGATAGGCGATGACCAGTGGAAATGCGCCCGCGCCGAC
>JAVHVD010000105.1:0-11084 GCA_032160745.1 Pseudonocardiales bacterium | reverse complement strand
AGTTCGGCACCGGATCGGCGTGCATCGCATGCAACAACACCTGCTCCCGAGCATCCAACTCGGCCCGCTGCCGCTGGATCGCGGTCAACAACTCCACCCGCCGGGCATAACCGATGAACTCATACCTACCGAGCTCGCTCATCGGCCACGCCAACCCCGCCATGCGTTCGATTCTAAATCGAACCACCGACAATTTTGCCGTGTCTCGGGACATGGCTGACATGGGTTGTCTCAGGAGATCGCTTACAGCAGCGTCGCTTGTGTCGGGTGGGGTGTCTAGTGCGTGATCTGCTGTCGTCATCCAACTGCGCCGACGCTGCCGCCATCCGCACGTCCATCGCAACCACCGTTCCGCCCATGAACAGCAGCCCACAGCACGTCAGGTGTCAGCGATGTCCCGAGACATGAATCTGTCAGCGAAGTCCTGAACCACCGACAAACCACCGACAGTTTCGGGTGTCAGCCGAACTCGGCGAAGGTGTCGGCGATCTCCTGGCGGGAAGCGCCCGCCGCCACGAGAAGACGCAGCAGCACGCGCGCCTTGAACGGGTGCAGCAACCCGCCGCGGATGATGCCGCGTGCGAGCAGGTCCCGCTCCGACCCCGGCGCGCCATAGGTGTTGGCCAGCACCGCACCCGCCCCGGTTCGCGAGGTGAGGACGACCGGCATGACGCCGGTGATCTCGACGAGCACGGGGACGAGATCGGCCGGCACGTGTCCGGCGCCGAAGCCGGCCACCACGAGTCCGTGGTGACTGTGCGACGGCCCCTCGAGCAGCTTGCCGTCGTCGTCCAGCGTCGTTGTGTAGAGCGCGATCAGCGTCTGCGCGATGCTCTCGGGGGTCCAGCCGGTGATCGGTCGCCGCCGCGGGAGATCGGCCAGGAAGTGTGGTGTGCCCTCGACGAGATGGCCGATCGGTCCGAGATCCGGGGAGACGAAGGTGGCCGGGCTGGTGGTGTGCGCCTTGCGGACGTGTCGCGCGGCGTGGATCTCGTCGAGGAAGGGGACGAGCACGCCGCGGTCGCGGGCGTCCGGTGAGCACGCGACCTGTATCGCGGCGAGCAGGTTGGCCGGCCCGTCAGCGCCGGGCAGCGTCGGGTTGCGCATCGCGCCGGTCACGACGAACGGCTCGTCGTGCGGCCACACGGAGTCGATGAGAAACGCGGTCTCCTCGAGGCTGTCGGTGCCCTGGGTGAGGACGATGCCGACGGCGCCGTCGGCGACCGCCTGCCGCGCCGCGGCCACGACGTCGAGGACGTGCCCGAAGGTGAGCGACGCGCTCGGCACGACGGCGGCATCGTGGACGCGGACCTCGACGGGGAGCTCGCCGATGGTGCTGACCAGCTCGTCGCCGCCGAGCCGGGCGACGACGCCGCCGGTCGGGGCGGAGGTCATCGAGATCGTCCCGCCGAGCGCGAAGTACGCGACGTGCGCGTCGCCCGGCTGCTGCACGCCTGCGAGCTTAGGTGGTCGGGGTGTAGACGAGGACGACGACGCCGTTGGCGAATCGGGTGACGTCGGCCAGGCGCAGGTGCGGCGTTCCCACGACGTCCTCGAACAAGTGCTGGCCGCGTCCGACGGCGACCGGTGTGATCAACAGATGGAACTCGTCGATGAGACCGTGCGTCATCAGCAGCGTGTCCAGCGGACCGGTTCCGTATTTCAGGAGAGCCCCGCCGGGCTCCTGCTTCAGCTCGGCAACTCGCTGCACCACGTCGCCGTCGATGACCGTCGCGTTCCAGGTCGGGTTGCGCAGAGTCCGCGAAGCGATGAACTTCGGGATGCTGTTCATCCGATCGACGAACTCGTCGGACGTGCGGGCGTCCTCGGCCATGGCCGGGTAGGCGACCGACAGCCCGTCATAGGTCCGCCGACCCAACAACAGCGCGTCGGCGGCGAACAGCAGCCGCGATGCGTACTCCGTGTGTTCGTCGTCGAGGTACGGCGCGGCCCAGGCGTGCGGCGAGCCGATCTCGCCACCGAGGCTGACGTGCGTGAATCCGATGAGCTTCTTCATGAGGATCCCTCCGGCGGTTCCGACAGCCGCGCGATGAGCGCGTCCAACCGCTCATGGGATTCGGTGAGCCCACGCACCATCCCCTCGGCCACATACTTGTCCCGGATGGCCAGCGACGGGTACTGCGACCAGCAGTTGATCAACGTGCCGACGTCGGCCTCGTGGAAGGTGAAGCTGTCGACCGCCTCGCTGTCCGGCTCGCCCTCGTGGACCGTGGTGTAGACGAGGCGCCCGGGCGGGTCGAGCTCGAGGTAGGCGCCGTGGAACGCGTACTCGACGCCGTTGGGTGCGCGGTGCACGTACCGGTACGTGCCCCCGACGCGCAGGTCGATGTCGATGGACATCAGTTCGTAGTCCTCGGGTCCCCACCAGCGACGCAGATGATCGGGATTCGTCCAAAGATCGAAGACCAACGCCGGCGAGGCCGCAACCACTCGCCGGAACTCGATCACCGGGGTGTCGACGGGGACGGTGATCTCCAGCCGCGACGATGTCATGCGCCGGACTCCTTCTCGGCGAGCGTGTCCAGTAGCCGTCGAGACGAGCGAAACTCGCCTCCCAGACTCCACGGTACGGCCGACGCAGTCCGACAACTGCCCGAGCCGCTGCGGCTCGAGCCGGCTCGAGCCGGCGTCGCGCCTCGCGGCGCCGGGAGGTCGTGGGCCCCGTCGGGCTCGAAACGACCTACGGACTACTCACCCGACTTGATCACGGACGCATCAACCGGACGACCTGACCCGGATGCTGTGCGAGGCCGACGTCGCCGCCAGGTCCGTCGTGAGCACGTCCTGCAGGCGGGCGGTGGCCGCGGTGACGAGCGCGCTCGGCGTCGAGCCGGCACCGGCCCCGGTCCGGGTGGTGCTTCGCCCCTGCACCGGCGCCGACGCGGTCGCCCCGCGAAGTTGCGCGACGAGCTGATCGCGCAACGCCTGGATCCGGGCGACGGCCGGTCCGGACAGCGTCCGCGCCGCTGCACCGACGACCACCACCTGGACCGCCGTCGCCGTCGTCCGGCAGAGGACGCAGCCGGCGTTGATCGCCAACGCGCGATTGGCGACCGTCACGCCGCCGGCCGAGCGGGCGACCACGACCTGCACCGACAGTGCCGAACCGGAACAATCGGTGCAGTCCGCGGCCCAGGCGATGGCGGCGTTGCGCGCGACGAACGTCGTGCCCGGGCGCAGATAGATCACTTGCAAACTGATCGCCTGGCCCGAGCATCGGTCGCAGGTGAGCGACGTCGTGGCGACGCCACCGATCCGGACGTCGCGCGCCCGGGCCGAGTCGAAGCTCATCTCCACTGCGCGGTCGTGGCCGCCGGCGACGTTGGGAATGGCGAGTGCGGCCGCCTCGAAGTCGTGGCGGTGCGTCCGGTCGGCCCCGGCTGATCCTCCGGCCGCCGCGCCGAGCGCGACCACGAGGCAGGAGGTAAGGACGATTCGCTTGCTCGTGCTCATTTCATCAGCCGATCTCGGTCGGTGCTGCGCACGTAGGTCTGGGTGGTGAAGTGGTCGGCGACGGCGGCGGCGAGTTCGGTGAGGGCCTGCCGGGTCGCCGGCGCCAGGCCAGAAAGGGTCGTCCGCGCCCCGGTCTCCAGGGCGTGGTCCCACGGGACGCAGACGACGTGGGCGCACCGGCGGGCGAAGTGGTCCTTCACCCGGTCGAGCGGTACGCCGCCGCGGCGCCGCACCCCGTTGATGACCACCACCGCTCGGGCCACCAGCTCGCCGTAGCCGTGCTCGCTGAGCCAGTCGAGGGTCAACGCCGCCGCCCGCGCGCCATCCAAAGCAGGGCGGAGCACCACGATGAGCTGGTCGGCGTCGGCCAGCAGTCCCTGGTTGGCACTGTCCAGGATGCCGGTGCCGGTGTCGAGCAGGATCAGGTTGTAGTAGTGGTCGAGCAGTTCGATGACCTGCTGGTATGCCTTGCGGTCGAGCGCCGATCCGATGCGCGGGTCGTCGTCGGACGCGAGCACCTCGAGCCGGGACTCCGGGGCCTGCGCGGTGTAGTCGCGCAGGTCGGCGTAGCTCGACACCAGTTCCATCTCGTCCAGCAGGTTGGTGATGGAGCGCGGGCAGGGTCGCGACACCCGATGGGCCAGGTTGCCCGCGTCGGGGTTGGCATCGACGGCGACGACCCGGTCGCCGCGCAGGGTGGAATAGGTGCTGCCGAGCGCCATCGTGATCGTCGTCTTGCCGACGCCGCCCTTGCGGCTCATGACGACGACCCGTCGCGATCCGCGGATGGGCGCGGTGACCCGCGCGAGCAGCTCGGCGCGTCGGCGTTCCTGGGAAGTGGGCCCGGGATCGACCGCGCCTCCCGTGACTCGGTAGACGGCCCGGCGCCACACGGATTCCGACCGCGGACCGGACGGGGGTCCGAGGACCGTCTCGTCGGTCAATGCCCCAGCAGTGAGGTCGTCCGGTTCGGCGGGCTCGCTCATGGAGATCTCCTCGGTCGGTTGCGGGTGCGTCCGGTTCGCGACGGACGGAACGACGTGCTTCAGGACGCGGACGCCGATCTGGTACAGCAGGGCGGCGACGCCGAGCAACGGCACGCACAGCAGGACGATCGACACGGCGCCGAGCGCCATGGCGGCGAAGCCGGAGGGCCAGGCGTCGGCGATCGAGGAGACCTGGTCCCCGATCGCATTGCCGGTGTGCTCGGCCAGGCTCGGCAGGTTGTACAGCAGCCAACCGAACGCGGCGGCCAGGAGCGGGGTCACTACGACGACCCAGCCGATGACCATCCGGCGCGCGGCCGGACGCAGCTCGGCCAGCCGGGGATCCATCGGGCGCCCCGGCACCATGCTGCGCAGCACCGGTCGCATCCGGGCGAACAGGTCGGGCACACCGGCGAGGTCGGAGAGCAGGAAGTAACCGTCGAAGCGCACCGTGGGGATGAGCTGTTGCAGCATCTCGAGATGCATCAGCAACGCAACGAGCAGGAAGATGCCCTGCCCGGTCAGCAGGTAGGAGCCGCCGAGCACCAGGAGGCACCACACGTTGAAATACAGACCGGCGAGGTCGGTCCGGATCCGCCCGGCCCGGTCGAGGCGGTAGGAGTCGGTGACGTCGGTGTAGAAGGCCGGGAACACGAGATAGACGCCGAAGCCGATGACGCCGGGTTCGGCGCCGCCGTAGATGCAGGCCGCCGCGTGGCCGAGTTCGTGGACGAACGCGCCCAGTGACAGCAGGCCCAGCAACAGCAGCAGGAACGCCGGCGTGGCCAGCACCCCGACCACCGCGCCACCGAGATCGGCCTGTTGCACCAGGACGACGTCCAGCACGGCGAGGGCGGCGAGCGCTGCGACCATCAGCTCGGCGCGGAAGAGCGGCGCCAGCACCCGGGCGCACGCTCGCACGGCCGGCGCGGGCAACATGGTGCGTCGGAAGCGCAGCGCGAGCAACGGGTCCGAGCGCGGCGGCCGCGGGCGGTGCACTGCGAGGGTCCGCCGGCTGACGTCCTCGACGAGACCGATCGGCTCGAGCTTCGCGGTGAGAAGTCGGTTCAGTCCCTCGACCGTCAGCTCGCGCCCGCAGGCCGCGCTGACCGCGGAGGCCACCTGATCGGGTTCCCGATCGGCCGACACCTCTCGGGTGACGAGGTACAGCAGGTGCGACACCTGCACGACCTGCCCGTCGCCGCGGCGAAGGAGGTAGCTCCGATTGCGCAGACCCGATCCCTGCACCTCGCCCAGCTGCTGCGTGCCGGCGGTACGGCACCACCGCGCGGTCGGCTGGGACGCGGTGTCGGTCGTCATCGAACCCCCTGCCACAGCAGCGGGTGGGGCCGAACTTGGTCGGACCCACCCGCCGCGTGCGAGCCGTCTGCCGCTAGTGCTGGAAGCTGGTCAGCTGCTGTCCGGCCAGCGAGTTCGCTGACGCGCCGAGGCTCGCTGCGTTGATCGCCAGCGAGATGTTGACGCCGACGACGTTGGCGACGTTGATGGTCAACAGCGTCTCCCGGGCAGGCAGGAGCTCGACCGTCTGAGCGGCCAGGTCTTCGTCGGCCAGGACCAGGTAGTTCTCCATGCCGGTCACCTCCTGTGCGTCGTGCCGGGCCCGCTGACGCGCCCTGATGCGTCAGCGAGCCGGGCACGGGTCGGGACGGTCAGCCCTGGTAGACGTAGATCGCCTGGTGCGCCGAACTGTGCGCGCTCGAGAAATAGCTCGCGGCGTTCAGGGCCAGGGACGAGTTCGAAGCTACGACGCTGGCCCAGTTGGCGTGGAAGTGCAGGGTTTCACGCGCGGGCAGCAGGTCGATGCGCTCGTCGTCCAGTTCGTACATGCTTAGCTCTTCATGCATGTCATTCACCCCCCCTCTTGTACCCGATTGGGTGGTTGGCGGGTGCCAGTACGCCATACCGTGCGTTATTCGCCCGTTACTGGACGACTACGCCCGACGCCCGACTTCCGCGCCGGAGTCGACGGCCGGCGCAGTCAGAGCCCTCGAACGCCCGAGTGGCGAAGCTGCGCCCGCTGCCGGACACTCGCGGCAGGGCGGGCATCGAGGCTCGCAGAGGAAACGGCAGGCCTGGGCATGGCGATCCGAGACGGCGTCGGCGATGACTCCGGCGTGCTCGTGATTCGCGTATGGAACGAGCCGGATGCCGAGCAGCCGTTCCGGGCCCGCATCACCTACGGCGACGACGTCCAGGGGACCGTCGCCTCCGCGCCCACCACCGATCCTGAAGATGTGGTGCAGGCGGTCCGTCGCTGGTTGGACAGGCAGTCACGCGTTCAACGGAACTCTTGACAGCCGATCATCGGACGAGAAGCGTCTGAAAGCGATCAGCTGAACCGCGGCGGCTTCGAGGACGAGGCGTCCTGGGCAGCGACGGGGGGATCGATATGGCTGGACCGCAGCGCACCAGCGAGCCGGCCGCTTCGCGTACGGGGGCGGCGGCGCCGAACTGGCAGCTTGCCCTGTTCGACTCGTGGCATCTGCGCCGCGCTCGTACGGACGTCCGTCTGCACCATCGCGAACAGCGACTTGTCGCACTCCTCGCGCTGCAGGGCGCGCGACCGCGCGGCTACGTCGCGGGCATGCTGTGGCCGGAGAGCACCGAACGGCGCGCGACCGGCAACCTGCGTGCCGCCGTGTGGCAGATCGACCAGGAGGCCCCCGGCCTGCTGTTGCACGACCGGTCGCACCTGCGTCTGTCGGCGGCGCTGCGGCTCGACGTCGAGACCTTCAGCCGCTGCGCCGCCCGCGTGATCGGTCGGGTCGACGGCGCGCGGACGCTGGACCGTGCGGCGTGTCTGCGCAGCCTGCCAGTGCTGCTTCACGGCGACCTGTTGCCCGGTTGGTACGACGACTGGGTCATCTACGAGCGGGCCCGGCTCGGTCAGCTGCGCCTGCACGCGCTCGAGCTCCTCGCCGACCTGCTCGTAGATCTGGACGAGGTCGCGGGGGCCCTCGTCGCGGCGTCGGCCGCGGTGTCGATCGAGCCGTTGCACGAGCCGGCCACTCGCGCGCTGATCCGGGCCGAGATCGAGGACGGCGACTACACCGGGGCGCTGCGGAATTACGAGATCTACCGGTCGCACGTGCGGTCCGAGCTGGGTGTGCCACCGTCCGGACGCCTCGACGGACTGATCCGGCCACTGCTCGACGGTCGCCGGGTATCGAGTCTCGGCCGCGACGCCTGGCCGGCCCTCGCGTGACGACGGCGCCGGGTCCGCGATCGTGGCGAGCGGACGGCTGGCAGTCTGGACAGCGTGCATGAGACAACCGGAGTACGCGACCCGGCGGCCAGCTTCCCGCTGACGGCGATCGTCGATGACCAGGGTGACCGACGCCAGGCCAACCGCGCCATCGGCGTCAGCGCTGTAGGTCTCGCCCTCACTGGCGCGTTCGAGCTAGCCATTGCGCTGCTCACCGGCTCGGTCGCCTTGTTGAGCGACGCGCTGCACAACCTGTCCGACGTGTCGACCAGCTTGGCCGTGTTCATCGGGTTCCGCATGTCGCGCAAGCCGGCGACCGACCGCTACACCTACGGCTACGAGCGGGCCGAGGACCTGGCCGGCATCGGCATAGCCATCGTGATCTGGGCCAGCGCCGTGCTTGCCGGCTACGAGAGCGTCCACAAGCTCATCCACCACGGGACTACTCACGACGTGGGCTGGGGTATCGGCGCAGCGGTGATCGGGATCCTCGGCAATCAGGTTGTCGCCCGCTACAAGCTCCGCATCGGCATGCGCATCAACTCCGCGACGCTGGTGGCCGACGCCAGGCACTCGTGGCTGGACGCCCTCTCGTCCGCCGGAGCGATGGTCGGGCTGATCGCTGTCGTCGCCGGTCTGCCTTGGGCGGATGCAGTCGCCGGGCTTGTCGTCACCGGCTTCATCTGCCACGTCGGCTGGGAAGTCACCAACGACGTTGCGCACCGACTGCTCGATGGCGTCGACCCACAGGTAATCGAGACAGCCGAAAGGGTTGCCGCTGAGGTCCCCGGCGTCCATCACGTTCACGCTCGCGCCCGTTGGACCGGCCGCACGTTGCGCGTCGAGGTCGAGGGCTGGCTGGACGCGGTCACGACGGTCGCGGAGTCCGACCGCATCGGGCAGGTCGTAGCTGACCGGCTCGCAGCAGAGCTACCGGAGATGCGCAGCTTCAACTGGACACCGCGCGGCGCCTGACCCACGACAAGACGCACACAAGGGTGGGCCCCGTCGGGCTCGAACCGACGACCTACGGATTAAAAGTCCGCTGCTCTGCCAACTGAGCTAGAGGCCCGACACATCCGGACGGTTGGCGAGCCGCCCGTCCGACGGGTTTCATGATGCCACTCTCGCTCAGACCTGTTCGCCGAACTCGTTGAACCAGTGGGCGAGCGGCCCGGCCCGGCTGACCGCGCGCAGTCGCCGCTCGGTGAGATCGCGGCCGGTCCGGGTCGTGACGATCAGCAACTCGTCACCCGTGCGCAGCTGGGTGTCTCGGGTGGGCACGAAGGTCTTGCCGTCGCGGATCACCAGCGTGACCACGCTCGGAGCGGGCAGCTGCAGTTCGAGGATGGACGTCGAATGCAGCCTCGACCCGGCCGGGATCGTCATCGTGATCAGCTCCGCATCGAGGACGTCCAGCGGCGCGGCCTCGACCATCAGATCGCGGGTGCTCTCGCGCGGGCTGATCTGCAGCAACCGGGCCAGCGGGTACAGGCTCGGCCCTTGCACGAGCGTGAAGATCACGACCAGGACGAAGACGACGTTGAGCAGATGGTCGCTGTCCGGGACACCGCGGACGACGGCGAACGTCGCCAGCACGATGGGTACCGCGCCGCGCAGGCCGGCCCAGGACAGGAACATCTGCTCGCGCACGGGATAGCGGAACGGCAGCAGGCACAGCCACACGGCAAGTGGCCGAGCGACGAGCAGCAGCACCAGGCCCACGCCCAGGGCGGGCAGGATCGCGCTGCCCAGCTTGTGCGGCGTGACCAACAGCCCGAGCAGGACGAACAACCCGATCTGCGCAAGCCAGCCCAACCCTTCGGCGAAGGACCGGGTCGCGGCGCGGTGCGGCAGCCCGGCGTTGGCGAGCACGAGAGCGGCGAGGTAGGCAGCCAGGAAGCCGCTCGCGTGCGACGCGCCGGCCGCGGAGAACGCGACGACGCACAGCCCGAACGTGACGAGCGGGTACAGCCCGGACGCCGGCAGGGCCAGACGGGGCAACGTGATGGCACCGAGCCAGCCGAGCGCCAGGCCGATCGCCGCGCCCAGCGCCAGCTCGTAACCCAGATGACCGGCGAGTGACCAGCCGGACACGTGGAACGGCGTCTCGCTGAAGATCAGGACGAGCACGACCGTCGGCGCGTCGTTGATGCCCGATTCGGCCTCGAGCAGACCGGCCACCCGCTTGGGCAGCGGTAGCACCCGCAGGATCGAGAACACCGCGGCCGCGTCCGTGGACGACACGGTGGCGCCGAGCAGCAGCGCAACCTGCCAGGAGAACCCGAAGAGCAGGTGGGCACCGGCAGCGGTCACCAGCGTGCTCACTCCGACACCGACGGTGGCGAGCACCGCGGCCGGCGTGAGCGCGGAGCGGACGTCGGCCCACCGCGTGGTGAGACCACCCTCGATGAGGATGACGGCAAGCGCTGCGGTGCCGAGATCCTGCGCCAGCTGCGCATCGTTGAACTCGATGCCGAGCACGTCCTCGCCGAGCAGGACGCCGAGCCCCAGGAAGAGCAGCAGGCTCGGCAACCCGACCTTCGACGCAGCCCGGGTCGCGACGACGCTGACCAGGAGCACGACCCCGCCGGCCAGCAGCGCGAGGTACAGCTCCTGCAGGCTCACGACACCCCCGGTCCCGGCCAGACGCGGCCGTTACGGGCAGTCGGTCACCCTCCGGCCGCGCTCGCGATGTCCGCCCAGGTTAGGGGATGGGACGGTGCGCTCCGCCCGCCGCACGAGTCGTACCGCGGTCGGCGGGTCAGCCCGGTGACGTCTCGTGCTGCCACGGCGCGTACGAGAGTCCGACGACCGAACCCTCGGGGGACAGCAGGCGCGCGACGATCTGTCCCCAGGGTTCGGTGCGCGCCCGGTGCAGCAGGACGTGCCCCTGATCGGTGAGTTCCTGAGCTGCCTCGCCGACCTCGGCCAGGCTCCCGAGCTCGAACTCGATGCTCACCTGCGGCACGGTCACCTCGCCCGGCCAGTCCGGCGTGCCGAAGCAGGCCTGCGCCGCCTGGGTCAGCGGCCAGACACCGAAGTGCTTGCTGCCTTCGACCTTCTCGCTGGCGTAGTAGTCGCCGTCGAGCTTCTCCAATGGCAGCCCGAGCGCGTCGATGTAGAGCCGCCTGCTTGCGGCGGCGTCGGCCGTGATGACGCTGACACTGGAGATGTACTGCACCTTCATCGTCGCTCCTCTTCCTCGTGCTCACGCGTGGCGGCGTGGCCGCCTCGAACCTGAGTCTGACCAGCGGCTCGGGCATCGGTCTTGTACGAACCGGTCATCGTCGGACTCGAGAGCGATACTCGAAGGGTGTTGACGTCCCTGCCACCCGGTGAGATCCTCGCGCCGGCCGGCACAGTGCACCGTCGCGGGCCGAGGCAGGCCGAATTGC
>JAVHVD010000104.1:0-4000 GCA_032160745.1 Pseudonocardiales bacterium | reverse complement strand
GTCCCGGATAGGGGATGTCGTAGTAGGTGCGGTACGCCTCGACGGTGCGGCCGAGCGTGTGCGCCGGCGAGCGGTACTGCTGGCCGAATCGCGAGATGTCCATGTGCGACACGTCCATCGACGGCTCGCCCTGCGTGATCCACTCGGCCATCAGCCGGCCGATCCCTCCGGCGCCGGCGATGCCGTGCGCGCAGAACCCGGCGGCGACGAAGAACCCGGGCACCGGTGTCTCGCCCAGGCAGAACTCGTTGTCGGGCGTGAACGCCTCCGGGCCGTTGATCATCCGGCGCAGCCCCACCTCGCCCATGACCGGCACTCGGCGCTGCGCATTGGCCGCGATCTGCTCGAAGCGCGGCCAGTCCTCGGCGAGCAGCCGTCCGTTGAAGTCGGCGGGCACTGCGTCATAGCTGCGCGCGTCGGCCGTCCAGGGCGCGGGGTCGCGCTCGTAGCCGCCCATCAGCAGGCCGTCCACCTCTTGCCGGAAGTACACGAGGAGGTCGGGGTCGCGCAGCGTCGGCAGGGCCGGGTCGGCGCGCGTCCGGAACGGCTCGGTGATCAGGTACTGGTGCGACATCGGGATGATCGGGATGCGGACACCGGCCAGCCGGCCGATCTCGGCAGCGAACATGCCGGCGCAGTTGACCACGACCTCGCAGGCGATGTCGCCGCGGTCGGTATGGACGGCGCTGACCCGGCCGCGGTCGGCGCCGATGCCGATCACGCGGGTGTGCTGCAGGATTCGGACACCGTTCGCGCGGGCGCCGGCGGCGAGCGAGTAGCAAAGTTGGGACGGGTCGAGGTAGCCGTCGGACTCGAGGTAGGTGGCGCCGACGACGCCGTCGAGGTCGACGAGGGGGAAGCGTTCGGCGACCTCGGCCGGCGAGATCTCGTGCAGCGGCAGGTCGTAGCTGCGGGCCCAGCTGATCTGCCGCCGGATCTCCTCGAGCCGCTCCGGCGAGGACGCCAACTTGATGCCGCCGCTCTCCGTCCAGCCCACCGGATGGTCGCTGGACTGCAGGGCGCGGTAGAGCTCGACCGAATACATGTTCATCCGGGTGAGGGTCGGGTCCGAGCGCAGCTGGCCGACCAGGCCGGCCGAGTGGAAAGTCGATCCGCTCGTCAGCTCGGCCCGCTCGATGACCACTACGTCCCGTTCGCCCAGCTCTGCGAGGTGGTACGCGACGCTCATCCCGCCCACCCCGCCGCCGATCACGACGACGCGCGCCGCCTGAGGCAGTGCATGGGTCGGCACGGTTCGATGATCGCGCTCGGCGCGACTCGCCACAAGACCAAAAGGTCTGCCCTCTAGACCAGAACCGATCACCGGTCCTACGATCCGGAACACCATCGCTCGGGTTGCCGTGCCGGTGGTCATCGCTGCTCCTGGGAGGTGGCGTTTGACGGGACGACCTGCGCCGGCCCTGCGAGCCGGTCGCCTTCCGGACGCCGCAGAAGCGGGCGAGATCCTGCGTCGTCTCGGCTCGCTGGCCGATCAGAGCTGTCAGTTGCGGCTCCTGACCGGCGGCCTGACCAACCGGAACTACCAGGTCACCACGGACTCCGGCGCGCAGTACGTTGCCCGATTCTCGAGCGTGAAGAGCTCGCTGCTCGCCATCGATCGGGGAGCCGAATTCCGGAATTCGGCGACCGCCGCAGCAGCGGGTGTCGGACCCGAGGTCGTCGAGTACGCGCCGGATGACGGCGTCCTCCTCGTCAAATGGATCGCCGGACGGACCTTCGCCGACCACGATCTCGACGACGAGGCCCAACTCGCTCGGCTGGCCGACGTCTGCCGCCGCCTGCATGCCGCCCCGAAGTTCGCGAACGATTTCGACATGTTCCACGTCCAGCGCCGCTATCTCGCCATCGTGCGTGAACTGGAGTTCCGGCTGCCCGAGGACTACGTCTCGTTCGAGCCGACGGTTCGTCGCATCGAGAACGCACTGCGCGGCTCGGCGCAGGGCACCGTTCCCTGCCACAACGACCTCCTGGCCGCCAACATCATGGACGACGGCGAGCGGCTCTGGCTGATCGACTACGAGTACTCCGGCAACAACGACCCGTGCTTCGAGCTCGGCAACATCTGGAGCGAGGCGGCGCTCGACACCGACCGCCTCGAGCATCTCGTGACGTGCTACTTCGGCGCGCCGTCGCCGGTACAGACCGCCCGGGCCCGGCTGTTCGGTCTCATGGCGAAGTACGGCTGGACGCTGTGGGCCTCCATCCAGGCGTCGGTCAGCGACGTCGACTTCGACTTCTGGGACTGGGGCCTCGAGAAGTACGCCCGCGCGCGCGTCGAGTTCCACAGTCCGGAGCTCGAAGATCTGATCTCGATCATCCGGGAATCCATCCGAACCGAGGGAGCCGAACAGTGGCCGACACCATCTCGCTGAGCGAGGACGAGAAACGCCTCGCCGAAATGGGCTACAAGCAGGAGCTGAACCGATCGTGGTCCGGGTTCTCGAACTTCGCGATCTCGTTCTCGATCATCTCGATCCTCGCCGGCTGCTTCACGAGCTTCGGGCTCGGATGGAACAACGGCGGCTCGGCGGCCATCGCCTGGGGCTGGCCGATCGTCTCTGTGCTCATCCTGGTCATCGGCCTCTGCATGTCCGAACTGGTCTCGGCATTTCCCACGTCCGGCGGCATCTACTGGTGGGCCTCGAAGCTTGGGGGCGCCAAGGCCGGCTACTACACGGGATGGCTCAACCTGATCGGCCTACTGGCCATCGACGCGTCCGTCGCCTACGGCTGTGCGACGTTCTTCGACGGCATGCTCGGTTTCTTCGACTCCGGGTACGCGGCGGGCAACCTCAACCACGTCTTCCTCTACTTCATCGTGGTTCTCGCGCTCGCCGCGGCGGTGAACATCTTCTCCAGCCACCTGCTCGCGATCCTGAACAACATCTCGGTGTGGTGGCACGTTTTCGGCGCAGCCATCGTCGTCCTGATACTCATCTTCTTCTTGAAGGACGGTGCGAGCCACGCCTCGGCCAGTGACGTCTTCACCGGTACCAACAACGCAACCGGCTTCTTCGGCGGCCACACCCACGGGGCGGGCTTCATCCTCTATGTGCTCCCCCTCGCGGCGATCCTGACCCAGTACACGATCACCGGTTACGACGCGTCCGCTCACCTATCCGAGGAGACGAAGTCCGCCGCGAATTCAGCAGCCAAGGGGATCTGGCGCTCGATCTTCTACTCGGCTATCGGTGGCTGGATTCTGCTCCTGTCGTTCTTGTTCGCGGTGCAGGACAAGGGGGCGGTCGGGGGCTCTGTGCAGAACATCTTCCACCAGGCGTTGACGCCGAACGTCGGCGGCTTGATCATGCTCATTTCAACCGCAGGGCAGTTCTTCTGCACAGTCGCCTGCATGACGAGTACGACGCGAATGCTGTTCGCCTTCAGCCGCGACGGGGCGGTACCGGGTGGCCAGTACTGGTCGAAACTGAACGCGAACCGCGTACCGGTCTACGGCGTGCTCCTGTCCGCGGCGATCGCGCTGGTTCTGACGTTGCCTGCGCTGGTCAAGGTCGACATCGGCGGTTTCCCCAGCCCCGTCGCATTCTTTGCGGTGGTCTCGATCGGTGTCGTCGGTTTGTATGTCGCCTTCGCCATCCCGATCTTCCTGCGCTGGAAGGCCGGCGCCAATTTCCGACCGGGCGGCTGGACCCTCGGCAACAAGTACCGGTGGATGTCGGTTGTCGCCGTCGTCGAAATCACGATCACGTCGATATTCGCCCTGCTGCCCACGTCCTCTCTCGGCGTGCCGTGGAACGACGGCTTCGAGTGGAAGTACGTCAACTACACGATCTTGGTGGTGCCTGGTGCCCTGCTGCTGCTGTGGGTGTGGTGGCACCTGTCGGTGAAGAATTGGTTCACCGGTCCGAAGACGACGGTCGATCTGCCGCCGGGGATGTCGTCGGCCGACGAGATCGCCGTGGAGCACAAGGCGCATCACCCGCTGCCCGACTGACACGGAAGGGGCGTGCGGCCGCCG
>JAVHVD010000103.1:0-29664 GCA_032160745.1 Pseudonocardiales bacterium | reverse complement strand
GTGTGGGCCATCGCCGAGGGTCGGGCGTGTGCCGCCGCCGTCGATGACGCACTCACCGGACTGTCCGAGCTTCCCCAGCCGGTCCGGCCGCACGCCATCGCCCTGTAGCTCACGCGGAGCGAGGCAGCTCACGCGGAGCGAGGCAGCCGCAGCTTGGGCAGCCGACGGGGATCGACCCCGCGGGACAGAGCAGCCAACAGCAGGTCGGCCGCGCTGTAGTCCGGATCGCTGGCCACGGCCCGCTCGGCCGCGATTCCGGCGAGCGTCCCGTCCCCGGCCCGCCAAGCCGCCCAGCCGAAGAGGAACAGCGGCGCCGCGTCGTAAGGTGCGGGCAACCGGCGGGCGAGGTCGCGCCACAGGGGTCGCCCGTCCAGGCGCCCGTCGTCGACGGCCATCCACACCGCATCACGGACCGCGATACCGCTCAGGGCGACGCCGAAGCGGGTGACCGTCGCGTCGTCGGGTCCGCTCCAGCCGACCGCGGCGGACTCCCGCGCCACGGCGAACATGGCTCGCTTCACCGACCGTTCGAGCCGCCGTGCGTGTCCCTCGAGAAGTGCGGCCACTGCCGCGTCCTCGGCGCTCGCGACCAGCGGGGACAGCACCCCCCGGTCGGTGGCCGGGAACGGATCGAGAACGGCCTCGAGCGCCGCCCGGTCGGGCAGGGCGACCACGCCGTCGTAGGTCGCAGCGGTGATGAACGCCGAGGGCTCGGCCGGCAGCTCCCGTCCCTGGGGTGGGCAGCACTCGGGTTCGGCGCAGAGAAGCGACCACCACCGCCCGCCGGCAACCAGCAGGATCTCCAGCAGGTCGCAGCCCGCCCGCTCGGCCTCGATGAACAGATCGCTGAGGTCGAGACGGATCGGCCCGTCGGCCGCCACCGAGTCGTCGTAGATCGCCGCCAGGACCGATGCGCTGCCGCCCCTGACCATCGCGTCGAGCGTGTGGGCCACGACGCCCCCGAGACTCGCGTCCCCAAGATCGAGGCGCGCGGTGACGACGAGGCGCCCGTCGCGCAGACCCACCAGGACCAGGCTGTCGGCCGGATGGAAGCCCAGCAGGTACGGCACTGCCTGAAGCAGCTCACCCGGGCCGGAGATGCGGCACGACGACGACAACGGTTCGGCGCGGCTTTCGGTGTCCATGCCGCCCAGCGTGGTCGCGCGTCGCGCGCCCCGCAGGTGGTTCGGACAGGTTGTGGATGACGGCGAGGCCTGTGTACGGCGCCGGGCGGTCTGGTCGCCCCCGCGTGGTATCGCCGCGGGCCGCCGCGGCCTCAGTGCGCCTCAGTGCGCGTCAGTGCGCGTCAGTGCGCCTCAGTGCAGGGTGCCGGCCCGCCAGCGCCGGGCCGCCGCGGACAGCGAGGCCGCGGCCCGCTCATTGCGTTCAGCGAGGTCGACGCCGTCCTGTGCGTGCAGCGCCGGGCCGCCGAGTGAGCGCCGGCCGGAGGCAATGACGCGGAAGAAAGCCGCCGCGCGCTCCAACGCCACCGCGAGGTCGGCCTGGTAGACGCCGCTGAGCACCGAATCGGCCATCCGCTGCACGGCGCCGATGTCCGCGTAGTCACCCACCCCGGCGACGACCACGTCGGCGGAGGAGAGCGGCTCGCCGTTGCGCCAGAGCCGGGTCACCTCGTCGCCGTCGGAGTGGCACCACTGGCGCAGCAGATACAGCGCCCACAAGGCGCCGGGCAGGCTCACCGGGTCGGCGTCACGCCACAGAGCGGCCAACGTGTCGATGCCCACGCGGTCGGCGAGGGCCACGAATCGGGCGCCGTCGCCCGGCGACCGCCCGGCCTGCACGAGAACGGCTGCGGTGGCCGCCGCGATCTCCGCGCGGCTGCTCGTCGACGCGCCGCCGGCCGCGTCGATGATCTCGGTCAGGTCGCTGAACAGGGCAGGGCGGTGCGGCCGAGGATCCTCCCCGGCCATCAGGTCACGCTCCTGCTCATACGCATCCGTCCACGATACGGCGCGGCGAGGACGCGGCTATGACCCGTGTCGACCATCGCCGCGGACGGCCCTGCACCGGGTAACCTGGACACCGGCGTCGGCCCGATCCATGGCCCCCGGTCCCACAACTGCCGCCACGAGCGGCCTTCCGCCGAGAGGCGACCTGGCGGGCCGACGTCAACACTCAGCACGCAGCGCGAGCGGACGACGATGCGGAGAACACCTCCGGTGGGTGACGGCAACGGCTGGGTGGTCTGCGCCCTCGGGCATCGCCATTGGGGTCGCTTCGGTGCCGCCGGCCTGCTGATCACCGACGGCGAGAGCGTACTTCTTCAGCACCGCGCTCCCTGGACCCACGAGGGCGACACCTGGGCGCTCCCGGGCGGTGCCCGGGACAGTCACGAGGACCCGATCACCGCAGCCCTGCGCGAGGCCGACGAGGAGATGGCCCTGGACCCCTGCGCGGTCGCGCCGTACACCGAGTGGGTCGACGATCACGGCGGCTGGACGTACACGACGATCGTCGCGCGCACCGGCGCCGGCCTCAGCCTCTCCCCGGCGAACGCGGAGAGCACCGCGATCCGCTGGTGGCGTATCGACGAGGTCGCCGCACTGCGGTTGCACCGGGGATTCGCCGCGGCCTGGCCCACGCTGCGCGTCCTGATCGAAGCCTGAGCCACCGCAGCTCATTTGCCTTTCGGTGAGCCACCTTCGCCGCCCCTCATCATCAAGGCCCTCATCGATCCTCTCGAAGGAGACGATCGAGTACTTCGCCAGCCTGAAGCCTGCGGGTGGGCGCAGACACGTTGGCAGCAGTGAGCGGGCTGTGACGTGGCGAGGAACTTGCCTGCCGTAGCGTCACGCGGCGTGCATCTGCTGCTGCCGCCGAGCGAGAACAAATCGGTTGGCGGTCGCGGTCGGGCGTTGCGCACTCGGTTAGGGGAGGACGGCGCGCTCGGGCGGGGTCGCACGGCGGCACTGCGGGCCTTGGGTGAGCTGATCGCGGGTGATCCCGCCCGGGCCGCCGACGCGCTGCTGCTGCCGCCGGGGGTCGCGGTCGAGGCCCTGGCCACGAACGCCGCGGTCTTCGACTCGCCGACCACGCCGGCGCTGCGCCGCTACGCGGGCACCGTGTACGACGGTTTCGCGGTGTCGACCCTGCGCTCGGACGAGCAGCGGTACGCCCTGCGCAGCACGCTGATCTTCTCCGGCCTGTTCGGCGTCGTGCGTGGCGACGAGCCGGTGCCGGCCTACCGCGTGCCGGCCAAGGCGGTGCTGCCCGGGTTGGGTGTGGCGTCGACGTTCTGGCGGCCGCTGCTCGTTGATGTCCTCGGCCAGATCCTTCGCCGCGGCTTGGTCGTCGACCTTCGATCGAGCGACTACGCCGCGATGTGGCGTCCGTCGCCGGCGATGGCCCAGCGAGTCGTCCCCGTTCGGGTTCTCTCGCCGGCGCCGCACGGCGGCCATGCGGTGATCAGTTACAACAGCAAGCACGCGAAGGGACGGCTCGCCGCGGAGCTGGTGCGCCGCGCCGTCGCGGGCATACCGGTCGACACCGCCGACGACGTGGCCGAGGCGTGGATGCATTGCGGTGGCGTCGACTGGCGCGCAGGTCGGTCGGGTGGTCTGGACCTGTACTCCGCCTAACGCGCGCCGCGGTTTTACCACCTTCTCCGGAGCACGCTGCAGCGACCCGGTTGCCGACGACGGAGTGTGGTGGGTCACCATGGCCGCATGCACCTGGATCATCTTTCCTACGCCGCTGGACCTGAGGGTCTCGGTGCCTGCGTGCAGCGGATCGGCGGCAAGCTCGGCGCCGGCTTCACCGACGGCGGTCTGCACCCGTCCTTCGGCACCCGCAACTTCGTGCTGCCGCTGGCCGAAGGCTGCTACCTGGAGATCGTCGCCACACTCGATCACCCCGCCGCCGACCGGGCGCCGTTCGGCCGTGCGGTGAGCGCGCGTACGCAGGCGGGCGGCGGCTGGCTCGCGTGGGCCGTGGCCGTCGACGACATCACCACCTACGAGGGGCGCCTGAACCGACCGGCGGCCAAGGGTCACCGGCGACGCCCGGACGGCTTCGACCTGCTGTGGCGCCAGATCGGCGTGAACGCCGTCGCCGAGGATCCGCAGTTGCCGTTCTTCGTCCAATGGGACAGCGACGTGCAGCACCATCCTGGGGCCGGCGGCTCGGCGATCAAGCTGACAAAGTTGGAGATCGCGGGCGACGAGCGGACGGTCGACGCGTATCTCGGAACGTCTTCGCGTCAGCCGCTCGACCGCGTGGACGTGGAATGGGTCTCGCCGTTCGATCCCGAAAGAGGTGGCGAGGGCACCGGCCTCGTCGCCGCGGTGTTCGCCACGCCGTCCGGCGAGGTCCGGATCGACTGAGCGGTCCCGTCGGCTCGGCCGACGACGGTGTCGGCGAGGACGCCTTCCGGGACGCCGGCGTCGCAGGGCGTGGTGTCGGCGACAGCCGTGGGCCGCCGCGCCGCCAGCACCGAGCCGACCAGGATCAGCGGGAAGCCGATCGCGATACCGAGGGTGAACCGCTCGTCGAGCAGGAGCACGCCCAGCAGCACGGCGACGGCCGGATTGACGTAGGTGATCACCGTCGCTCGCGCCGGGCCGATCGCCGCGATCAGCGCGAAGAACACGACGAAGGCGATGGCGGTACAGAGGACGCCGAGCGCGACAACCGACCAGGCGGGCTTCGCGTCGACCGAATCCGGCCAGCTCACCAACGCGTAGGGCAGGTAGCCGAGGGCGGTCACGAGGAGGGACGCGGTGATCACCGGGATGCTCGGCAGGTCGGACAGGCGCCGCGACAGGATGACCGGAGCAACGGCGTAGCCGATCGCCACCACAGCCATCTCGAGCAGGGCGCCGAGCCGGACGTGGCCGACGTCGAGGCCGAGCAAGAGGGCCACCCCGGCCAGGCCGAGCAGCAGCCCGACGTAGCGCAGCCGCCCGCCGCCGCGTTCGTCGGCGCCCGAGACCCGCGCCACGACGACGCCGACCAGCGGGACGCCGGCCACGAGCAGGCCGGACAGCGAGCTGGACAGCACCTGCTCGGCATCGGAGAGCAACAGCCACGGGACGGCCAACTCGATCAGCGTGAACGCGAGCAGCGGACGCCAGCGGCGCAGCACCGGCCCGAAGCCGCCCCGCGCCAACGCGAAGGGCAGGAGCACGACGCCCCCGATGGCGGTCCGCAGGAAAACCAGCGTGCCGGGCGAGAAATCCCGCACCGCCACCCGGATCAGCAGATACGGCACCCCCCAGATGACGCACATTGCGGCAAAGAGCGCCCAGCTGCGTCGTGTCATCCCGCTCCGTCCGTCACGATCGAGTCCTGAGCACTGTAAAGCCACCGGCCGCCCACACTCACGGGGTTTGTTGCGGCATAGTGGGCGCGTGCAAGACGCCGCCCTGACCTGGCAGCAGGCCGCTGCGCTGACGGCGGGGCTCGGCGTGCTGGCGACCGCGCTCACCGTGACGCGGGCTCCCCGGTTTCGGGCGGTGGCTCCGTTCGCGCGGGAGGCCACCATGATCAGCGGCCTCTACTCGCTCTGGCAGCTCGCCGGGACACTGTCCGTGCTCGGCACCGCCGGGGCGATGTCCCGAGCGGAATGGATCGAGCGCACCGAACGGGTCTGGCACCTGCCGGCCGAGGCCAGGGTGCAGAGAGCGCTCACCGGAAACGACGTGTCCGCGCAGGCGGCGAACCTCTACTACGCAACCATGCACTTCGGTGCGCTGTTCGTCTTCCTGATCTGGCTGTTCGTCCGGCATCGCGACCGCTACCGCCAGGTCCGCCGAGTGCTTGCGCTCGCGACCGTGGTCTGCCTCGCGATCCAACTCCTGCCCGTCGCCCCGCCCCGCCTGCTGCCCGAATACACCGATACCGCCGAGAAGTACCACCAGTCCGTCTACGGGTTGGGTCTCGGCGCCGACCAGCTGTCCGCGATGCCGTCGGTGCACGTGGCCTGGGCGGTGTTGATCGGGTGGGCCGCCGCCCGGATCGGTAGCGGTCCGTGGCGCTGGCTGGGCACCGTGCACGCCGTTCTGACCGTCATCGTCGTCGCGGCGACAGCCAATCACTTCTGGGCCGACGGCATCGTCGCCGTCGCCGTCCTCGCCCTGTGCGCCGTCGCCGAGAAGGGGGCGGTCCGCGCCCTCAGCCGCCTCCGGGCGCAGTCCGAGACGGTCCCGTTTGTCCCCATCGAGTTGAGTCCGGCGCAGAACGGGGTCATCCTGCGCTGATGGAGACGACCGGCGCGATCCACGCCACCGGACCCGCACAGGCGATCGGCCAGCACCCGGTCCCGATCGGCGACTACGGCTTCCTCTCCGACGGCGAGGTCACGGCCCTCGTCGCACCCAGCGGGTGCATCGACTGGATGTGCCTGCCGAGGATGGACTCGCCGAGCATCTTCGGCGCGATCCTCGGTCGGCACGCGGGCACCTTCCGGGTCGCGCCGACTGATGTCGCCGTCCCGGCCGCGCGCCGCTACCTCCCCGGCACGCTGGTGCTGGAGACCAGCTGGGGAACCGACACCGGCTGGATCATCGTCCGCGACCTGCTACTCATCGGGCCGTGGCGACATGAGTCCGAGCTGTCCGGGACCCAGCGCCGCACGCCCACCGACTACGAGGCCGAGCACATCCTGCTGCGCACCATCCGCTGCGTCACCGGAGAGGTGCAGACCGTCGTCGAGTGCGAACCCGTCCCGGACTACGGTCGCGCCAACGTGCGGTGGGAGTACACCGACAAGGTCTATCACCAAGGCCGGGGGACGGTGGACGGCTCGGACCTGCAGCTGATGCTGACCACCGACATGCGGATCGGGTTCGAGGGCAGCCGGGCGTCGGTGCGCACGCTGCTCAAGGAGGGTGAGACCCGGTACATCGCGCTGTCGTGGGGCAGCAAGGAGCCACCGCTCACCTATCGCGACGCCTACCGGCGCCAGGTGTGGACGGCCCACCACTGGCAGCACTGGCTCGCCCGCGGCAAGTTCCCCGACCACCCCTGGCGCAGCTACCTCCAGCGCAGCGCGCTCACCCTCAAGGGGCTGACCTACGCACCGACCGGCGCGATCTGCGCCGCGGCGAGCACGTCGCTGCCGGAGACCCTCGGTGGCGGACGCAACTACGACTACCGCTTCAGCTGGATCCGCGACGCCACGTTCGCGCTCTGGGGCATGTACTCACTCGGCTACGACTGGGAGGCGGTCGACTTCTTCAGCTTCATCGCCGATCTCGCCGAACGCGACGACGACCTGCAGATCATGTACGGCATCGGCGGCGAGAGCGATCTGACCGAGCACGAACTCGATCACCTGCCCGGCTATGCCGACTCCCGACCGGTCCGGATCGGCAACGCGGCCAGCAAGCAGAACCAGCACGACGTGTGGGGCGCGCTGCTGGACTCGGTCTACCTGCACAGCAAGGCTGCCGATCATGTGGACGGACGCCTCTGGCCGATCCTCGCCAAGCAGGTGAAGGCCGCGCTGAAGCACTGGCGCGAACCGGATGCCGGGATCTGGGAGGTCCGCGGGCAGCACCAGCACTTCACGTCGTCCAAGATCATGTGCTGGGTGGCGGTCGACCGCGGCGCGCGGCTGGCCGCGGTGATGGGTCAGGACGGCGCCGCGTCCGAGTGGGAGATGGCGGCCGAGGAAATCAAGGCGGACATCCTCGAACACGGCATCGACGAGCGCGGCGTGCTCACCCAGTACTACGGGTCGACGGCGCTCGACGCGTCGCTGCTGCTGGCGCCCCTCGTGCGGTTCCTTCCGGCCGATGATCCGCGCATCGTCGCGACCGTACGAGCCATCGCCGACGAGCTGACCGAACACGGCATGGTGCTGCGCTACCGCGTCGAGGAGACCGACGACGGCTTCACGGGCGAAGAGGGATCGTTCACCATCTGCTCGTTCTGGCTGGTCTCGGCACTGTGCGAGATCGGCGACTACACCCGCGCCCGTGGGCTGTGCAGCCGGCTGCTCTCGCTCGCCGGCCCGTTGGAGCTCTACGCCGAGGAGATCGACGTCAACTCCGGCGCGCACCTGGGCAACTTTCCGCAGGCGTTCACCCACCTCGCCCTGATCAACGCCGTGCTGCACGTCATCTCCACCTCGGAGCTGGCCGAGGGGGTCCTCTACGACGGTGACATGCGCCTGAGTCGTTAGGGTCGAGGGGTGCCGGACCGAATCGAGCTCGCGGTCGCCGACGTCGAGGGCGGCATCTATCCGTGGCTGACCGCCTCGCTCATCCCTCGGGCGATCGCCTGGGTCTCGAGCCTGTCCGCCGACGGCGTGGACAACGTCGCCCCGCACTCGTTCACCACGGTCGCCGGCGTCGATCCGCCGACGCTGTGCTTCGTGTCGGTCGGGCACAAGGACACGTTGGCCAACGTCCGCGCCACCGGCGAGTTCGTACTCAACATCGGTAGCGGCGACCTGCTGCACGCCATGAACGATTCAGCGACCAATTTCCCGGGCCACGTGAGTGAATTCGACGCCGCGCCCCTCGAGCGCGAACCGAGTGCCGTCGTCGCGCCGCCGCGGGTCAAGGCAGCGCCCATCGCCTTCGAGTGCCGGGTGTCGGGTGAGCACGAGATCGGCCGGTGCGTGATGGTCTTCGGTGAGGTCGTGCACCTGGCCGCCCGCCGCGACGTGATCGCGGCCGACGGCCTGCCCGACGCCCGCGCCGTTGACCCGCTCGCCCGCCTGGGACGGGCGGAGTGGGCGCGGCTCGGCGACGTGATCGCCCTCGACCGTATTCGGTACGACGACTGGCGCGCCGGTCGGCGCAGCGGCTGAGCGCTCGGCTCAGAGCGCGGCGCCGGAGTCCGGCAGCGGACGCGCCGCCCCGCGGTTCGGTACGACCCGGCCGTTCAGCGGCAGACACGTGCGCACGAACTCCTCGCCGAACGCGTTGAGCCGGATGCTGCGCTGGACGATCTTGGGCGCCCGGCCCGCCGCCTTCAGGGCCGCAGCCACCTTGGGCTGCGCCTCGATCACCTGGTAGCGCGTCGGGTTGCTGACCTGCTCCTTGGAGAAGTCGATCAGCCCGAGCCGCGACAGGTTGGTGAGGTACTGGTCGATGCGGTCCAGGTTCCGCAGGCCGGCGTGCTCGGCGATCATGCTCATCCCGGCTGCCACCAGCTCCGAACCGATGCCGAGCGGTCGAAACGTGCGGATGTCCACGGCGGGCTGCGGCCCTTCGAGGTAGATGAAGCGCAGGATCCGCGCCTCGTCCGGCGTGATCTCGCTCAAGATCCGCGCGAAGGCCGGGTGCGTGTCCTCGACGACGTGGACGTCGTTGGAGCGCCGCAGCAGCTCGGTGCCGCGCTTCTGCAGTTCGCGGACGGACGCACCGCGTGCGCTGGTCCGGTCGGTACCGCCCGAGGAGCCGAGGGTCATCGTCGGGACCGTGTCGGGATCCAGCCCGAGCGTGCGGAGGGCGAAGTTGCGCAGATCGCCGGCCGCCTCCTGCAGGATCGCGGTCGCCGGCTGGCCGGCCACAGCCCGGCGCGCCACGTAATTGGCACCGGCCGCGGTGGCGCCGACCGTCCAGCTCAACATCTGGAACGCCGACACCGCGGCTACCCGAGCCAGCTCGGGGCCGGCCTTCAGCACGGCCGGGCTCGGCCGCAGCACGCGGCCGGTCGGCGAGGGGCGCTGCGGCATTCCGGGGCTGGGCCGCCGGGTCACCGTCGCCGTCGGTTCCCCGGATCGGGGCGCGACGTAGTCAGCCATGAATCAGACTCCGAAGATCGCCAGGTGGAGGAACCCGGCGAACAGGCCGAGCGCACCTCCGTGGAAGAACAGTAACCATTCGTCCTGCTTGATGGCCGAGCGGAGCATCTCGACGAAGTCGTCCGGGCCCATGCGGGCCATCTGCGACGAGATGTACTTGTAGATCTTGACGGATTGCCGCCGACTGAACTCGGCGTCGTTGAACGCGATCGGGGCGAATCCGGTGGCCTCGGTGGCGAGGGAGGACCGGATCTGGTCGTACTCCCTCGTCCCGATCGCCACCCGCACCGCGGCCCGAGCCGGTCCGACCGCCTGGTCGACAGCCGGCCGCAGCGAGTCCTCCAGCAGCTGATGGGTGCGGTCGCTGCGCGGGCCGCTCATCAGCTCGTTGCCGATGTTCTGCAGCGTGATCACGTTGTCGGCGACCATCTGCGAGTACATCTCGGTGACCTCGGGCTGCCGCTTGATCAGCAGCCCCTGCCGCCACGGAATCCATCTGTTCGGGAAGACCGGCTCGAAGATCATCGTAATGCCGAGCCAGTTGACCACCCAGCCGATCACCACACCGCCGAGGGGCAGCACCCACCATGCCGGATACAGCTGCAGGATGCCGAAGAGAACGAATCCCATCGGCAGCCCGAAGTAGAAGCCGAAGTTCTGCATGAACGTCAGCTCCTTGCGTCCCATGATCAGGAACAGCTCGTTGAGCAGCTCGGGGTGCTTGCCGAAGTAGGTGATCACCATCAGCTTCGCGTCGATCAGCTGGTCGACGTTCTCGCCGATCTCGTCGGTGATGTGGCGGATGATGCCGGGAAGCTGGGAGCGGACCCGCGCGAACACCGCCTCCTTGATCACCGGAGGCAGGTCGTGCCAGAGCTGCGGGTTCTCCTGCCGCATGATGTGCTCGACGACCTCGCGGATCTCGGCCTGGGCGATCACCGTCAAGTGCTCGGCGATCCGGTCCGGCTCGAGCTCGCGGTAGAAGTCGGAGATGCTGCCGAGCTTGGCCAGGCCCTTGTCGACGCTGATGCTGGCCATCTTGTCCGCGCGTGAGGGGACGATGCCCTGCCAGCCGAGCCGGCCGTCGTAGCGGATCAGCGGCAGGATCCGCACCCGTCGGGGCAGGTACGGAAACAGCAGCTTGAGGCCGGGCAGCCGGAAGCCGTAGAACCGCACCGGCTTGAAGAGCATCAGCACGCCGGTCCAGTTGGTGATGTAGCCGATGACCCCGGTGAACAAGGGGATGCTGATCAGGTCGACCAGCGTCTTGTGATCCATCGAATCCCCTGCCTTCGGCCCACGGCACCGGAACGCCGGTGCGCGCGAGGGTATCGAAACCGTCGGTCCCGCGCCGTCTGGGGCCAGCCCGGGGAGGCCACTCCTACTCCCGGGTAACGTGCAAGGAGAAGCACCGCTGTCGCCGTCTCTCCTCAGGAGCACGCCCATGGATCTCGCGCTCAGCAAAGAGGACCGCGCGTTCGCCGAACGGATGCGCGCCTTCTTCACCACCGAGATCCCCGCTGAGCTGCGCGAGCGGCTCGCACGCGGTGAACACGCCACCCGTGACGACATCGTGAACACCCAGCGGACGCTGAACGAGCACGGTCTGGCCGTCCCGCACTGGCCGGTCGAATGGGGCGGGCAGGACTGGACGTCTCTGCAGCGCCACCTGTGGGCCGAGGAGATGACGCTTGCCCACGTACCGCAGCCGATCGTCTTCAACACCGCCATGGTGGGCCCGGTGATCGCGACATTCGGGAGCCAGGAACTCAAGGAACGGTTCCTGCCCAAGACGGCGAGTGCCGAGATCTGGTGGTCCCAGGGCTTCTCCGAGCCCAACGCCGGTTCCGACCTCGCGTCACTGAAAACCACCGCGGTGCGCGACGGTGACTCCTACATCGTCAACGGTCAGAAGACGTGGACGACGCTGGCCCAGTACGCCGACTGGATCTTCTGCCTGGTGCGCACCGACCCGGCGGCGCAGAAACAGAGGGGCATCTCGTTCCTGCTCATCGACCTGCACGCTCCTGGCGTCACCGTCCGTCCGATCCATCTGATCGACGGCGGCTACGAGGTGAACGAGGTCTTCTTCGACGACGTCCGCGTACCGGCCGACCAGCTCGTCGGCGAGGAGAACAAAGGGTGGACCTACGCGAAGTTCCTGCTCGGCAACGAGCGAACCAGCAATGCCGGTGTCGGGATGCTCAAGAACCGGATCGCGCGGATCAAGCGCCTCGCCGGTCCGTTGCTGGACGATCCGCTGATTCGTGCCCGGCTGACCCGGCTCGAGGTCGAGACCACCGCCCTCGAGGTGAGTGTCCTGCGCGTCCTGGCCCGCGAGGCCTCGCTGCCGTCGGGTATGCCCGACCCGGTGTCCTCGGTGCTGAAACTGCGTGGCTCCGAACTGCAACAGGATGCCAGCGAGCTGCTCGTCGACGTCCTCGGACCGGCCGCACTCCCCTACCGGGACTCCGGCGACGTGCCGGACGGGTTTGCGGCGCTGCCCGAAGGCGCCGTCGACGCGATGCCCACCTACTTCAACTGGCGCAAGGCGTCGATCTACGCGGGATCGAACGAGGTCCAGCGACAGATCATCGCCAAAGCGATCCTGAAGTTCTGAGGAGCCGGAGATGGACCTCGATCTCACCGACGAGCAGAAGATGCTCGCCGACACCGTCAATGGCCTGCTGGAGAAGAAGTACGACCCCAACGCCCGGCTGAAGTTGCTGTCCTCCGAAGACGGATGGAGCCGGGACCTGTGGCGGCAGTACGCCGAACTCGGGCTGCTCGGCCTCACCTTCGAGGAGCAGTACGGCGGCGCCGGAATGGGTGTCGACGAACTGTCCGTGGTCATGGAGGCGTTCGGTCGCGTGCTGATCCTCGAACCGTTCCTCGCGACCGTGGTGCTCGGTGGTTCGCTGGTGGCGGCGGCCGGCTCGCCGGAGCAGAAGGCGGCGCTCCTGCCGAGGGTCGCCGCGGGCGAGACGCTGCTCGCCTTCGGCTACGCCGAGCCGACCTCGCGCTGGTCGCTGACCGACATCGAGAGCACGGCGACGCCGTCCGGGGGCACGTGGACGGTGTCGGGGCAGAAGATCTCCGTGGTCGGCGGCGACGCGGCGGACCACCTCGTGATCACCGCTCGAACACCGGAGGGCGAGGTCGGGCTGTTCCTCGTGGAGGCCACGGCCTCGGGCGTGGCGCGCGCCCCGTACCCGATGCAGGACGGCCTGCGTGGCGCCGACGTTCTGCTCACCGACGCCCCGGCGACGGCGCTCGGGGCGCCGGGCGCGGCGCTCGACGCGGTGCAGTCGGTGCTCGACGTCGCCACCGCCGGGCTGTGCGCGGAGGCGGTCGGCGCGATGGAGCGGATGCTGTGGCTCACCGTCGACTACCTCAAGACGCGAGTGCAGTTCGGTCAGCCGATCTCGGTGTTTCAGACCCTGCAGCACCGCGCGGCGGACATGTACGTCTCGCTCGAGCAGGCGCGGTCGATGGCACTGTTCGCCCGGCTTGCGCTGGCTGACGACGACGTCGAGCAGCGGCGCACGGCCGTTCGGGCGGCGAAGATCCAGATCGATCTCGCCGCCCGGCACGTG
This sequence comes from Pseudonocardiales bacterium, assembly GCA_032160745.1. Classification (GTDB taxonomy): domain Bacteria; phylum Actinomycetota; class Actinomycetes; order Mycobacteriales; family Jatrophihabitantaceae; genus Jatrophihabitans. Next base: position 16,350 of record JAVHVD010000103.1, on the reverse strand, counting down.
GGCCACGAAGCAGTCCAGCTGCACGGCGGCATCGGTATGACGATGGAGTATCCGGTCGGGCACTACCTCAAGCGCACGACGGTCATCGCCAAGACGTTTGCCGACGTCGACCTGCTCACCGAGCTGGTCGGGACCGCTGGCGGGCTGGTCGCCCCGGGCTGACTCAGCCGGGAGGGCGGACTGTGTCGCCAATAAAGCGCCGGCGCAGCGCGGCCCAGGCCACCCAGCCGACGGCGGCAACGAGCGCGTAGGCCACTAGGCGGTAGATGACGATCCCGGCGACGGCGAGCGGGGCGGCGACCCCGCCGTGGGTGAGACCGACCAGCATGCCCGCCTCGAGGCTGCCGAGACCGGCGGGCAGCAGCGAGATGCTCGTCGTTGCGAGGCCGGCCACGTAGGCGAGGACGGCGGCACCGATACCGAGCTGGGTGACGCCGACGGCGTAGCAGCAGAGCACGAAACAGGCGAGATCGGCGAGCCAGTTCAGCAGCGAGAACCAGAACGCCGCCGACCAGTCGCGCAACCGGGGCGTGATGGCGGTGATCTCCGCTGCGACCTGGTCGAGGGCCTTCTCGTCGTTGTCGGGGCAGCTCTTCCCGCGCCGGATCGGCAGGCGGCGACACACCGACCGCAGTCCGTGGAGCAGCGGCCGCGGATGGCGCGTGAGGGCGCTCAGCAACGCGATCAGGCCGAGTATCGCAAGCAGGCTCAGTCCCGTGGTGCCGGCGATCGCAGCGATCGAGGTGTCGCCGGCGAGCAGCGTTCCGGCCACCGTGATGACGGTGAAGGCGGCGCCGCTGACGACCGCACCGGCCGCCAGCATCCAGGTGACCAGCGGCGCGCTGGCGCCGAGTCGACGGAGCTGGCGGTACAGGTATCCGGCGGACACGGCCGTGCCGGCCGGAACGCTGACCGCGATGGCATTCGCCGCGAGGGTCAAGACACCCATGCGGCCCTGTGGTACCTGTAGCCCACCGGCGCGCAGCAGACTGCGGCGCAGCCGGGAGAACGTGGCGATGGAGGCGATCTCGCAGGCGACGGCGGCGGCCACCCAGCCCCAGCGAAGGTGATCGAGGGCGGCGCCGCTGCCCGCCAGGTGCGGAGCGACAAGGGCGATCTCGGTCGTGAGCACCGCGAGCACGATCGCGAGCTTGACCAACCGGCGCCGACCGACGTGCACGGACGGCAGCCCGGTATGCGCCGGCGCGACGGACACGGCGACACTCATCTAGGGGCAACCCCCGCCGTCCCGCCGGAAATTCCCGGTACCGGAGGGTTCCTCCGGTCACTCTCCCGCCCGACTCGACACGCCGGGACGTTTTCGAAAGCTCGTCGGGACGATGTCGAATCCGCGACAGCTCATCCGACTACTTGGTGAAGCCGGCTCCACGAGGCGCCGACCGCTATCAAGAGGAGTTCACGATGAGCGCCATCGCCACTGCTACCACGCCCAGCACCACGTCGACCGTCGCGCGCCCCTCGGTTCGCGGGGTCCTCGCCGGCGGCACCACCGCGGCGGCCGCCGGTGCGGCCGGCCTGTACGTCTACGGGGCAATCGCCCAGGCCGTCGGCGGCAAGATGCACGCCGGCGACCCGGGCGCCGACCACGCCGTGGCGATCCCGCCGTCGGCGTTGTCGTTCGGCGTCGTGTTCTGCACGGCCCTCGGTACCGTGCTGGCGGTCATCCTGGCCCGTCGTGCGTCGGCCCCGGCCCGGACGTTCGTCCGCACTGCCGTCGTGCTGACCGCGGTGTCGCTGGTGCCTGCGCTGCTCGCTTCGCACACCGACGAGGCGACTCGCCTGACCCTCGCCTGCGGCCACGTGCTCGCCGGAGTGGTCGTCATCCCGATCCTGGGCCGCCGCCTTTCCCGCTGAACAACCGGTTGGCATTGAACACAAACGAGAGCAGTGCTCTTGACATGAGCGGGGGCATGACCCAGGATGGAGATATCAGAGAGCACTGCTCTCGTAACGCCAAGGAGCCTTCGATGGACGAGACCCGTTATGTGCAGCCCGGCTGGTTCACCCAGCACGTCTTCAACCGGACCGTGCGCGGCCTGACCCGGATGGGCATCAGCGTCGCCGGGTCCCGCGAACTGCGCGTCCGTGGCCGCAAGAGCGGCGAATGGCGCACCACGCCGGTCAATCTCCTCACGGCCGACGGCGACCGGTACCTGGTCTCCCCCCGCGGCACGACCCAGTGGGTCCGCAACATCCGCTCGTCCGGCCAGGGCGAGCTGCGGGTCGGCAGGCGGGTGGAACCGTTCCGGGTCGCCGAGCTGACCGACGAGGTCAAGGTGACGGTGCTGCGCGAGTACCTGCGCAAGTGGGGGTGGGAGGTCGGCTCGTTCTTCGAGGGCGTCGACAAGAACGCCACGGACGGCGACCTGGCCCGCATCGCGCCCGGGTTCCCGGTCTTTCGGGTACTGGCCGCCTAACTCGTCGGCCCGAAGCGCTCGATCCGGATGCGCTCGGCCAGTACCCCCGCGTCCATCAACAACTCCGACGCCGCCTCCGCGAACGCCGCCGAGCCGCAGATGAAGCAGGTGCCGTCGCCCGGCAGGAGCGGCCAGACCTCCTCGCCGCGCAGTCGCGCGGCCGGCCGGTTGGTGTAGTCCTCGCGGCTCAACGCGATCAGCGCGCCACCGGCGACCAGCTCGTCCCCGTACGGCAGATCCGGCCAGGTACGAGCCGACACGGCGAGGTGCAGCAGGTCGGGACGCCCGACGCCGTTCGCGTGCCGGAGCATCGCCACGAGAGGCACGGCACCGGACCCGCCGGCGATACCGAACGCCGGCCCCGACGCGTCCCACACGAACCAGCCGCCGATCGGGCCCCGCACGTCGAGCTCATCCCCGACCTGCACGACGTCGGCGAGGAACGTCGAGACCTCACCGTCGTCCAGTCGCTCGATGTAGAACTCGAGCAGCTCGTCGGCCGGTGGCGAGGCGATGGAGTACGAGCGCTGCGCCACGTAGCCGTCCTCGGCGGTGAGCCGAATGACGTAGTGCTGGCCGGGCAGGTGGTCGATCCGATCGGGCACCTGGAGGCGCAGGACGACCGCGCGTGGTGACGGGTGCGACACGTCGCGGACGGTCGCGCGGCCCCAGGCGCCGGTGGGCGCGGGCGGCGGCGCGTCAGTCACCCTGGTACCGCTGCTCGAGCCAGGGATCGCCGAGGTCGTGATAGCCGTTGCGTTCCCAGAAGCCCTGCTGATCGTGCTCGAGCAGCGTCAACTTGGTGACCCACTTCGCGCTCTTCCAGAAGTAGAGGTGCGGTACCAGCAGCCGGACCGGGCCACCGTGTTCCCTCGGCAGCGGCTGGCCTTCATGCGTCCAGACGATCCATGCCTGCCCGTTCACGATGTGCGACAGCGGCAGATTGGTCGTGTAACCGGTGGTCGAGGTCGCGAGCACGAACGCCGCGGTGGGCAACGGTCCGGCCGCCTCCAGCAGAGTGTCGACCGAGACGCCGCCGAACCGGGTCCCCAGCTTCGACCAGGTAGTGACGCAGTGGATGTCGCCCTCGTACTCCGATTGCGGCAGCGCATGCAGGTCGGCCCAGGACCAGGTGTGCGCGTTCTCGACCAGTCCGTCGACGGTCATCGTCCAGCGGTCGGGATCCAGGCGGGGCGTCACCTCGGCCGTCAACACCGGGAAATCCTGCCCGGTGTCGTACTGGCCGGGTGGCAGTCGAGGGTCACGATCGGCGTGCCGTCGGCCGAGGAAACCACGCGTGGGTCCGGGCATGCCGCCAGTCTCCCGCACTCGTCAGGACGCCGCGAGCTCCGCTTCGGCGAGTGCCCGGTGCTTGGCGGGGAGCAGGGCGAGCAGGGCCTTCGCGGCCGGGCTGATCAGCTGCTCGTGCGGGCTCGCGACCGCGACCTGCCAGTCGTCGGCGCCGCCCGGGCGCAGCGGTACGGCGGGGAGCTTGGCCGCCTTCTTCGCCGCGATCGGCGCTGGGACGAGGGCGACACCGAGGCCATGCCACACCAGGTCGAGCAGAGTGTGGACGTCGTTCACCTCGAGCACCGTCGGCCGGCTGATCCGGGCGGCGGCCAGGGCGGCGTCGGTGATCGCCCGCGCCCCCCATGCGGCATCGAAGTCGACGAACACCTCGCCCTGCAGGTCCTCGATGGCGACCTGCTTGCGCGCGGCCAGCCGGTGTGTCGGATGGCAGATCAGCACCATCGGCTCCACGCTCAGGGGCCGGAGTACGACACCGTCGACCGGTCGGCCCGAGGTAGCCACGAACGCGACGTCGAGACCGCCGTCACGCAGCTCGTCGAGCAGCAGTTCCGACCCGGCCTGGCGCAACTGGATCTGGACGCCGGGATGAGCGGCCCGGAAGCGGGCCAGCAAGGCCGGCACGTCGACCACCCCGATGCACTGCTCGGCGCCGACGGCCAGAGTCCCGCGTAGCAGGCCGTTGACCGCCGCTACCGCGTCACGTGCCGCAGCGGCGCTGGCCAGGGTGCGGCGCGACTCGTTCAGCAGCGCGTGCCCGGTCTGGGTGAGCTCGACGCGCCGCGTGTTGCGCACCAGGAGCACCGTGTGCAGCTCACGCTCGAGCGCCCGGATCGAGGCCGAAAGACCGGATTGCGAGATCGACAGCGCCTCGGCCGCCCGGGTGAAATGCCGCATCTCGGCGACGGCGACGAAGTGCTCGAGTTGGCGCAGTTCCACGATTCAGAACTCTAACTGCTGGCTGTGAGTGGATTCCGCTGTTGGACAGCTGACCGCGGCCGACGCACGCTGGATGTAGGACAACCAAGACTACGCAAGGAGAGTTCCGTGAAGCAGCGCCGAATCGGCGACCTCGACGTCAGCGCAATCGGCCTGGGTGGCATGCCCATGTCGATCGAGGGGCGCCCGGCCGAGGACCGGTCCATCCGCACCATCCACGCCGCACTGGATGCCGGGATCACCCTCATCGATACCGCCGATGCGTATCACCTGACGGCGACCGATGTGGGGCACAACGAGATCCTGATCGCGACGGCCCTGGCCACCTACGGCGGGGACGCGTCCGACGTCCTCGTGGCCACGAAGGGCGGCCACCTGCGGCCGGGCGACGGCTCTTGGACCCTCGATGGCTCCCCCGCCTACTTGAAGCAGGCCGCCGAGGCCTCGCTCAAGCGGCTCGGCGGCGACGCGCTCGGGCTCTACCAGTTTCACCGGCCCGACCCGACAGTGCCCTACGCCGACTCGATCGGTGCGATCCGTGACCTGCTCGACGCGGGAACCATCCGGATGGCCGGCATCTCCAACGCGAACGTCGAGCAGATCAGGTTGGCCAACGACATCCTCGGCGGCCGGCTGGTGTCGGTACAGAACCAGTTCTCGCCGTCGTTCCGCAGCAGCAACCCCGAGCTGGAGCTGTGTGACGAGCTGGGTATCGCCTTCCTGCCGTGGAGCCCCCTCGGCGGAATCACTGCCGCCGGCGGTCTCGGCGACAAGCACACGGCGTTCCAGGAGGTCGCCGCTGAGCACGGAGTCAGCCCGCATCAGGTGTGTCTCGCGTGGGAGCTGGCCAAGTCCGAGCAGGTCATCCCGATCCCCGGCGCGTCCCGCCCCGAGACAATCAGGGACTCGGCCCGGTCACCGGAGCTGACACTCAGCGCCGACGAGCTCGCCCGCCTCGACGGATGAGCGCCGACGGGCTGGACCTGGACTACCGTGCCGCGGCCGACCGCTACGACCGGATGACCTACCGCACCAGCGGGCGGTCCGGGGTCCGGCTTCCGCTGCTGTCGCTTGGTCTGTGGCACAACTTCGGCGACGACCGGGATTCGAGCGAGCAACGGGCGACCCTGCGCACCGCCTTCGACAGCGGTATCACCCACTTCGATCTCGCCAACAACTACGGACCGCCGTACGGATCGGCCGAGACCAACTTCGGCCGGTTCCTCGCCCAGGATTTCGCTGCACATCGCGACGAACTGATCATCTCCACCAAGGCCGGCTACGACATGTGGCCGGGCCCGTACGGCGACGGCGGGTCGAGGAAGTATCTGACCGCAAGCCTCGACCAGAGCCTGCGCCGGATGGGCCTCGACTACGTCGACATCTTCTACAGCCACCGCTTCGACGAGCACACCCCGCTCGAGGAGACGATGGGCGCGCTGGACCGGGCCGTGCGGCAGGGCAAGGCGCTGTACGTCGGCATCTCGTCGTACAGCCCCGAACGCACCAGAGAGGCGGCGGCGATCCTGCGCGATCTGGGCACCCCGCTGCTGATCCACCAGCCGTCCTATTCGATGTTCAACCGGTGGATCGAGAACGGCCTGCTCGACGCGCTCGAGGAGGTGGGCGCCGGGTGTATCGCGTTCTCGCCGCTCGCACAGGGAATGCTGACCGACCGCTACCTCAACGGGATTCCGGAAGGGTCCCGGGCCAGCCAGGCGAAATCGCTCGACCCCGGCATGATCAACGACGAGACGGTGCGGCGGGCTAAGGCGCTGAACGACATCGCCCGCGATCGTGGCCAGAGTCTGGCCCAGCTCGCCCTCGCCTGGGCGCTGCGCGACCCGCGGATGACGTCGCTGGTGATCGGCGCCAGCCGCGCCGCCCAGTTGACCGAGAACCTGGCCGCGCTGGACAACCTGGACTTCGACGCCGACGAACTCGCCCGGATCGACGAGTACGCCGCGGACGCCGACATCAACCTGTGGGCCCGCTCCAGCTCGACGTGACACCGCTGAGTCAGAGCCGAGTGAGGCGGGAGCTGACCTACGGCATGCGGTACTTGCCGGTCCAGGCCAGCCGCCAGGTGTTCGGGCCGATGTAACCGTTGGGGACCAGCCCGTTGAGCCGCTGCAACTGCTTGACCATGCGGAAGGTATTGGGGCCGTACTCGCCGGTGCCGACCGGGAAGTAGCCGCGGGCGTGCATCCGGTCCTGGAACACCTTGATGTTGCGGCTCCGCTCGCCGTACACGTACCAGTGCGAGCCGCCGGGGAACGCTGGGATGCGCGGCGTCGCTGCAGCCGTCGAGGTCGAGTAGCGCCCGGTCCAGGCCAGCCGCCAGGTGTTCGGGCCGATGTAGCCGTTTGGGACCAGCCCGTTGAGCCGCTGCAACTGCTTGACCATGCGCAACGTGTTGGGGCCGTACTCGCCGGTGCCGACCGGGAAGTAGCCGCGGGCGTGCATCCGGTCCTGGAACACCTTGATGTTGCGGCTCCGCTCGCCGTACACGTACCAGTGCGAGCCGCCCGGGAAGGCGGGGATGCCCGACGTTCCCGACGTACTCGTCGGGAAGTGGATGTCGTTGGTGCGACCCGACCGGGCGTCGCTGTCCTCGCGCAGGCCCAGCATCGAGGCGCACTGCCACGGCTGCCAACCCCGCTCGCGGTACAGGATCAGCGCCCGCTTGTCCTGCTCGGCCTTCGACGCCCGGTTGGGGTAACCGCCGCCGCCGACGCTGCGCCATGTCGGCAGGTCGAACTGGTAGGCGCCGTAGTGGTCGTTTCCGGTGTCGATCGCATAGTTGTTGCTCGACTCGCACATCCGCAACCGCAACCAGGTGTTGGCCGACGGGTCCGCCGACGCACTGGTCGTGGGCAGCAGCACCGCCGTCGAGGCAGCCAGGGCGAGCACCCCCACGGCAGCCACCGAGCGCCGCCGGGGCCGCCGCATGCGTCGGAGTCGACTCGAACGCTCCGGCCTCGCTACCGGCCGAGACGCGATCTCCCGCTCCCAGTCGCTGAAGAAGGACGTCGTGCGTCCATGTTCGGAGGAGATGCCCATCGTCGACGGTTCCTTTCGGCGGCGGTCCACTCGACCGCTCGGGCTTGCCGGCCGCCATTGATGCACCGCGAACACCGCGCTGCTGGCGACTCACTTGTCCCAACCGTCACACAGGCACCAGGAGGTTGCAAGAGAAACAACGGAGTTACACGCGTGTCATTCCCGGCAACGGCCGCCGAGTAGTGGTATTTGCGCCGGTTGGCCCGGCCGATGCTCATCAGCGGGTGAGCCACACCCGCCACAGTGCCGATGGGTCGGACAGCGGGTCGCCGTGCACGAGGCTGAAGTGCGCCGGTCCGCCTTCGCGCAGCCGACCGGCCTCGGGATCACCGAGCAGCTCACCGCCCCGCCAGGTCGCGGCCGCCAGGGCCGCATGTGGTTCCACGCCCGCCTCGACGAGCGCTTGAACCTCCCATGCGAGCTGGTTCGCGCGCAGCGAGCCGCCGCCGAAGTCGGATCCGGCCGCGATCGGCACGCCTGCGCGGGCGGCCAGGCGAACGCTCTCCTCCGCCCGCTCCCGGCGAGCCGCGATGCGAGTGATGCCGTCCGGTTCGGCGAAGCGCGGGCTGTCCGATGTCGTGCGGAACGTCTGCCAGGAGCGCAGCACTGCCAGGGTGGAGACCAGCGTGACGCCGTGGGCGGCGAGCGCGGCGGCGGTGTCGGCGTCGAGGACGAATCCGTGTTCGAGGCTGTCTATTCCGGCCTCGGCGCCGACGCGGGCGCCGGGCAACGTCCCGGAGTGGGCCGCCACCGTCGCGCCGCGACCGTGGGCGAGGGCGACCGCGGCCTGCACCTCCTCGACGCTGAACGGGGCGGTGTCGGCGTCCGGGCCGTCGAGGTAGAGCTTGACCAGGTCCGCGCCGTCGTCCAGCTGCTGCGCGACGGCCGGCACCAGGTCGGCGCCGTGCTCGACCTCGATCGCCAGACCGTGGGGCAGCGAGCCGGCCCGGCTCAGCCAGGTTCCGGCCGCGCGAACGTACGGGCGGTCGTGGGCGCCGGCCCACCGGTCCCGCAACACGAGGCTGAGAGCCCGCTCCCGACCGTGCGCATCCGGACGACGCGGTGCGCCGACATCGCGCGCCCAGCGGATGCCGGCCCGGACCATCAGCTCGCCGTTGTCCTCTCCGGCCTCGAGCAACTCCTCGGTGGGGTCCAAGCCGCGATCGATCCATCGGGCGCCGCCGGGCAGGGACAGGTGTGCGTGCGAGTCGACCAGACCCGGGACGATCGTCGCGCCGCTGCCGTCGATCATCGCCGCGTCCAGCGTCGCTGGATCGGGCCCGTTGCCGTCGGCCCACAGCCCGGCCACCGTGCGACCGTCGACGAGCAGCGTCACGTCGCGCCGGAGCTCAGCCGACGTCCCGTCCGCCAGCGCGGCACCGCGGACAACGACCTTTGGGGCATCAAGTCGGGACATGACCTCATCCTGCCCACCCACGCAGTCGGCTTGGGGGTGAACGCACGCGGTGTCCGGGGCAGACTTGCGCGCGTGGTGATCCCCGTCCATGACATCAACCCGCTGCGCCGCACTCCGTGGGTGACGTACGCACTCATCGCCGCCAACGTCGTCGTCTTCCTCCTGACGCCGGGCAACTCGACGTCGGTCAGCGGCTCGATGACCGTGCAGGACCAGTGCCGGCAGTTGAAGTTCTACGACCACTACGCGGCCATCCCCAAGGAGCTGACGCACAACGATCCGCTCAACCAGGTGGCGACCGGCACCGCCGCGCGCGAGGGCAACCGTGTGGGCTGCGTGGTCGGCAAGCCCACCTATGAGAAGGTGCCGTTCCTCTCGGCGATCACCTCGCAGTTCCTGCACGGCGGCTGGTTGCACCTCCTGGGCAACATGCTGTTTTTGTTGATCTTCGGTAACAACGTTGAGGACCGGATGGGCCGGGTGAAGTTCCTGGTCTTCTACCTGCTCGCCGGCATCATCGCCGCCTACGGGTTCGCGCTCGCCGATCCGAACTCGGCCCAGACCCTCATCGGCGCATCCGGCGCGATCGCCGGCGTGCTCGGCGCGTACCTCGTGATGTTCCCCAAGGCCCGGGTCTGGAGCCTCGTCCCGTTCCTCTTCTTCATTCCGCTGCGGCTGCCGGCCTGGCTCGTTCTCGGCCTGTGGTTCGTGTTGCAGTGGGCGTACGCAAGCGGCGCGGCGGTCTCGTCGGCCGGCAACGTGGCCTACCTCGCGCACGTCGTCGGCTTCGGGTTCGGCGTGCTGGTCGGGCTGGTCGTTCGGCGCAGCACTGGCCCGATCTACCCGCAACCGGCCCAGAGGCGAAGACCGGCGTGGCGGCGCAGGTAAACACATCGCGGCCGGTCATCAGCCCGTCCTAGTGTTGGCTGGGTGCCTCCCCTTGCTCGTCTGTCCGGCATCACCGTCGATTGCTCCGATCCGAACGTCCTCGCTGCCTTCTGGTCCGCGCTGCTCGATCGCGAGGTGAGCGTCCCGCTGCCCGGTTGGCTGCGCCTCGGCACGCGCGGCGGAACCGAACCGGTCATCAACTTCCAGCCGGTTCCGGAGCCCAAGCAGGGCAAGACCCGGGTCCATCTGGATCTCGTCGTCGACGACATCGAGCTGGGCGCGGCGAACGTGACCCGGCTCGGGGGCCGGTCGGTGGAGCGCCACGACTACGAGGAGGGCGTAGTCATGGTGATGGCCGATCCCGAGAGCAACGAGTTCTGCATAACGCAGTACTTCGGCGACTGATTCGCGGACGCCTCGTGATCACCGAGCTGGACGTAGCGCTGCCCGACGGGCGGATCCTGCACGCGTACGACCGTCGGCCGACGGCGCCGCGGCTGGCTGTCATCTGGCACCACGGCACTCCGAACATCGGCGCTCCTCCGCGACCGCTGTTCGCGGCCGCGGACCGGTTGGGCATCAGGTGGGTGTCCTACGACCGTCCCGGCTACGGCGGCTCCACCGCGCGTCCCGACCGGAACGTCGGATCAGCCGCCTCCGACGTCGCCGCGGTGGCCGACGCGCTCGGCATCGACCGGTTCGCGGTGATGGGCCACTCCGGCGGAGCGCCGCACGCACTCGGTTGCGGCGTGCTGCTGCCGGAGCGCGTGGTCGGGGTGGTCAGCGTGGCCGGTCTGGCCCCGTTCGGCGCCGACGGGCTCGACTGGTTCGCCGGCATGGCGGCATCGGGCGTTTCGTCGCTGCGTGCCGCTGTCGCAGGCCGGCCGGCGAAGGAGGCATACGAGGCGTCCGGCGCCGAGTACGACCCGGAGTTCACGGCCAGTGACCTGGCCGCGCTGTCCGGCGAGTGGTCATGGCTGTCGAGCGTGGTGGGCCCGGCCCAGGCGGCCGGTCCCGCTGCGCTCATCGACGATGATCTGGCCTACGTCAATCCGTGGGGTTTCGATCCGGCCGAGGCCCGCGTCCGCGCCACTGGCCCGACGCCGAAGTTCGGAAGTCCCCCGATGCCGGACACATCTCGATCCTCACCTCGGCCGCCGCCGCCCTGGAGTGGCTGGCCGCCCGGTAGCGCGGGTCAGTCCTTCCAGACCGGACAGCTCGAGATGTCGGCCGCGTCTGCGTACAAGGGCAGCTCGTCCATAGTGACCCTGAGCGCATCGGCTCCGCCGAACAGCCGAGCCGGGTCGAGGTAGTCGTCGAGCGCGAACGACTCACTCACGATGGCCCGGACCGGCGGGGATCCCGAGGTCAGCGTCCGGGCCACCGAGTCGCGCACGTAGCCCTGCCGGCGCGGATGCAGCGCCGCGGACGACGGGGTGTGCACGACGTGCCAGCCGTGGAAGAACTCCTCGTCCGACAACCGATCCGCCTTCGGGAACCAGGTCAGGTGCGTGAGCAGACCGGGTTCGGTCGACACCGGCTGCGGCACGGATTCGGTAACCAGGTAGGCGTCGGCCCGCACCTGCTCGACGATCACCGGCCACACGTCGACGCTGTCGACCCACAGTTCGACGAGCCCGGCCAGTTCCTTGCCCCGCCCCATCAGCAGCGAGGCGTTCTCCAAGCGGGCGGCCCGCGACACCGTCGCGGTCCGTACGCCGGGGACATCGAGCGCTCGCGCGGCGACAACCGCGTCGTCGGACCAGACGAGCAAATCGATCTTCTCCATGAACCCTGGAGTGTGTCAGAGCGTCGGGACCCATGGGCCGGTCGACGAGCCGTAGAGGCCAAGCCGGTCCAGCGGCGAGAAGCGGGGTCAGCTCCAGTTGGGTCAGCTGGGGCGGCGTCGGGTCACCGCGAAGACCGCGGCGGCAACGAGGAGGGCTGCGAGGCTGATGAAGATCGTGCTCTCGACGGCCTGGATGAACCAGAAGTGCGATGCGGGTTGGTAGGTGGTCATCTGGTGCAGTGTGAGGTTCTGGACTCTCGCTACGCAGGCGCCGGGGTTGAGCACGCGGGATCGGGAGGCGTCGATCTGCAGGTTCGGGCAGTACTGCCGCAGCAGGTCGAAGTTGCCCTTGCTGGTGGGGATCGGATGGCCGAAGGAGTCTGTGACGGTCGCGCTGCGCAGGGACGCGCCCGGCGGCAGCGCTGAGCCGGCCAGGTCGTTCGGCGAGCCGGTGGGCTGCTGCTGCAGGGTGCTGAGGGGAACCGAACGCGTGTCGGCGGTGAGCGGCGCGAAGCGCCAGCGGATCCAATGGACCGGGATGCGGGCGGCCGCGTAGGCGAGCACGGTGAGTGCCATGGCGGGGATGGTGCGCCGGATCAAGGCGCTGGCGGCGACACCGACCGCTAGGGCGAACAGCATGCACGCGACCGGGACGACGCCCTGGATGTCGTACCACGTGCTGTTGTACCGGCCGCCGAACGCGGGGGTGAGCGGGTCGAACGTCCAGTTGGCGAGCAGGCCCAGTAGGAGCGACGCCGCGGCGAGCACGCCGAAGATGAGCGTGATCTTCGTGGTGATCCAGCGCAGCGGGCTCACCGACTGGGTCCAGGCAAGCCGGTGCGTTCCGGCCTCATACTCGCGCGACACCAGCGGCGCTGCCCAGAACATCCCGGCTAGTAGAGGGACGGCGATGAGCGCGAAGGTGAACGGCGGGAGGGAGTGGAAGTCGCGGTGCAGCCGGTCGAGGGCGTCGCCGCAACTGCCGGTGCCGGTGCAGGCGGGCAGGCCGAGGGCGTGGGCCCGGTCCCGAGCGATGGATCCGACAACGAGCATGGCGGCGGCGAGTGCGGCCAGAATCACCGCGCCGACGGCTGCTTCCGCGCGGTGCTGGCGCCAGGTCGTCCAGATCACCGCAGGCCTGCATCTCGTGCGACCGCGGAGATCTGCGGTTCCCGGGCGGGGGCGGGGCGCTCCAGGTAGGCCAGCACGAGTGCTTCCAGGTCGACCGGGCTCGTCGTCAGCGCAGGGTTGAGCAGCGGTTCACTTGTCCGGAGGAGCAGTGTGGTGTGCCGCTCGTGGGACGAGCGGCTGAGCACCTCAACCCCGGCGGGCATCCGCGCGGTGTCTTCCGGCGACCCGGCTACCCGGTGGTGCTCGGCGAGGAGTCCGTCGAGTTCGCCGGCCAAGCGGAGTCGGCCGTCGCGGATCACGACGAGGTGATCGCACACGCGGGCCAGTTCGCCGACGAGGTGCGAGGACAACATGACCGTGATGCCGGTCGCGGTGACGCTGTCGAGCAGGGTCTTGAGGAACTCCCGCCGGGCCAGCGGGTCAAGCGCGGCGAGCGGTTCGTCGAGAAGCAGGATCTGCGGTCGTTTCGCCACCGCCAGCGCCAAGGCCACTTGCGCCCGCTGCCCTCCCGACAGCTTGCCGGCGGCGCGGGTGAGCGGCACTTCGGCTGCGCTGATCCGGTCGCGGGCCAGGGCCTCGTCCCAGGACGGGTTCATCGCCCGGCCGAAGCGGAGCATGTCAGCGACCGAGAACTCCTTGTACAGGGGGCAGTCCTGGGCGACGAACCCGACCCGCGCCAGGAATTCCGGCCGTGTGCTGGGCTGTGCGCCAGCGACGCGGAGCTGCCCTTCCGAGGCGGGCAGCAGGCCGACCAGCATGTTCAACAGCGTGGTCTTGCCGGCGCCGTTGGGTCCCATCACCGCGGTGATCGACCCGGCCGGCAGCGAGAGCGTGCAGTCGCGCAGTGCCCAAAACTCCCCGTACCGGCGCCCCGCGTCCACAGTCGCGATCGCGGCATCTGCAGCCGCCGTCATGCGCTCGCCTCGGCGTCAAAATCTCGCATCGTCGCCCGGATCACGTCCATGATCCCGTCCTCATCCAGACCGGCGGCCCGCGCCGCGGCGATCCACCGCTGCAGTCGGCGCGTCAGTAACGCCAGGGATGCCGGCGTGGATTGGCTGAGGCTGCGTTGAACGAACGTTCCCTGCCCTGGGCGTCCGGCGATCAGTCCTTCGTGTTCCAACTCCTTGTACGCCTTCTGCACGGTGTTCGGATTGATCGCCACGCTGGCCGCAACCTCGTGGGCTGTGGGCAGCTTGTCGCCAGGTTGCAGCCAGCCCAGCCGCAATGCCTGCTTCACCTGCTGCACGAGCTGCGTGTACGGCGCAATCCCGGCCGTCGGATCGATCCGGAAGTCCAGCACGCCAGGAACCCTAGCTTGCCTAGGGCAATCGGTAAAATTTTACCTAGGTAAATACGTAATCGTCGCCGACAGCCGTCCTCGCCGCCGACCACCTCGGCGAGGCGGCCGATCACCTCATCGGACATTTCGTCGACCACGCACGTCGTCCGGCGCTTCCTGGACCGCCATCGGTAAGAGCATGGGGGTGACGAAGCAGGCCGCGCAGAAACGCCCGCAAGACGCTGTCGCTGGCGCGGTCCCGATCAGCGATCGGCAGGCGTCCGCCGGCGTTGTCGGGTCTCCGACGGCGGGTTCAGCCGTCGAAGCGGGTACACCATCTCCGTGCCAATATTGCTGGGACTGACGACCACGCGCCTGGCGTCCCCTTCAGGCAAACCTAACGCCGTGCTAACTTCGGTATCTCATCGGTGCGCGGGGGCGACGTCCAGGAGCTGCGCATGACCGCGACCGATCTCACTGCACCGTTCGCGCCACCCCACTCGAGCGCGCCGCATGTGATCGACATGCCGGGCTGGCGTCCGATCATCCGGCACGCGGCCGGCCGGATGTTCTTGGTGACGCTGCTGCCGATGGCCGTCTTCTACGGCACGCTGTCGCTGTTCGGGCTGCGGGCGGCCGCCCTCGCGACGGCGTCGTTGTACTACGCGGCCCTGCTGAGCCGGGTCGTGCGCAAGAAGCCGGTGCTCGCCGCTGCTCTTCTCGCCGCCGGGCTGCTCTCGCTGCGGACGGTGGTCGTCTTCTGCACCGGCAGCACGTTCCTCTACTTCATCCAGCCCGTCATCGGCACGATGGCCGTGGCGACGCTGTTCGCCGCAACGGCGATCGCCGGGCGGCCGGTCCTCGATCGGCTGGCGCACGACTTCTGCGCGTTCCCGGACGAGCTGTCGGTCCGCCTGCGTCAGGCGCGGTTCTTCAACGTGCTGTCGGTCGTCTGGGCAACGACGTACACCGTCAACGCAGTCGGCACGGTCTGGTTGCTGACCAACGCCTCGCTGAACGGGTTCATCCTGTTCAAGTCGGTACTCGGGCCGACGATCACGATCGCCGCGGCCGCCGCCTCGTACCTCGCCTTCGTGATGACCATGCGGCGGCAGAACATCGCAATTCGTTGGGCGCATCACCAGCCGTGGCGGACGGCCAGGGCTGATTGCGCGGCTACCAGCGGTCGGACGTGACGAAGGCGACCACAATTGCCCTGGCCGGGTGGTGTCAGGTGAGCGGTCGGGTTGCGCCCATCGTGCCGGACTCGACCTCGTAGATCGGCGTCACGCGCACCACGTCGCCGCTGCGGGGGGCCTGCACGACCTTGCCGTCACCGACGTAGACGGCGACGTGCCCGATGCCGTTCACCGTGCCGTTGCCGCTCCAGAACACGAAGTCGCCCGGCTGCAGCGAATCGATGGACGGGTGGAACGAACCGACCTGCATGTACTGCGAGGCCGCATCGTGGACGAGCGTCAACCACGGAGCGAGCGCGTACATGGTGAGGCCGGAGCAGTCGAATCCACGGACCGTCCCGTCGTTGCGCGAGTCCTTGTCGACCGCGAACCCGTAGGAGGGACCGTCCGGGCCGCCGGCGCCGAAGCTGTACGGCCACCCGCGCCACTGGAGCGCCCGACGGGCGATCTGCACGCCCCGCTGCGAGGTCCAGTTTCCCATCGGCAGGGGTACGGCCTTCGCCGCGGGCGCTGCCGGTACCCCGGGCTGGTAGGTCGCCGGTACGGCATGCACCATCTGGGGCGGTGCCGCATCGGCCTCGCGATTGATCGCCTGCACCGCAGTGATCGAGATCCAGGTGGCCACGCCGAGGACGACGGCGACGACCGCCGCGACAACCGTGGCGGCGCGCCGGGACGGCTCCGTCCGCACCGACTCAGCGGTTGGCACCTGGCCGACCCTCCTTCCTGGAACCTGTTCTCTTGACTACCACGGCAGCCCCGACCGGGCTAATCCGGACTCTCCGCTTCATGGAGAATGCACGCGTGCTGGCAACTCGACGAGCGCTCAGCGCCGTGGCCCTCGTCGCCGCCGTCGCCGGCTGCACATCGAGCCCCGCCGACGAGGGCTCCGCCTC
>JAVHVD010000102.1:0-6779 GCA_032160745.1 Pseudonocardiales bacterium | reverse complement strand
GTGGTCACGAAGCAGAGGATGTTGCGGTCGTCGTTCTGCTCCCAGCTCCGCGGAGAGGGCAGCAGGTAGGTGAAGAACAGCTTCGAGTCGAGATACGGGACGCCGACGTACGAGGAGTAGCGCTGTGCGCACGCACCTTGGGCGAAGGTGCTGAGGATGTCGTTGCCCGGAAAGGTGTCGCCGCTGGGGGCGGACGCGTTGGGCTGGTAGGTCACGTTGGCGTACGACTCCTGGGTGTGCGGCTTGTCGCACGGCGTACGTTCCAAGCTGCTCAGCTCGGCCTTGACGTCCGTCGGCGCGACAAAGCACTGCCCGGGCTTGATGTCGAAGACCGATTTCGATGACGTGCCGGAGCCACCTCCCCCGAACCAGCCGCAGCCGCTCAGAGCGACGGCGAGAGCGACGGCGGCGCAGCACCGGAGCACTCGAGCGGCCTGCCCCACGTCGTCGCCGCCTCTCCGACGGAGGTAGCTGTGTGTACCCGTCGGTCGCCTCTGTATGTCATTGCCGGGAATTGATCAAAGAGTAGACCTCGCACCGTGATCATGCAGCAACCCGCTTTCGGCGCACCGCGTCCTGGGTTACGTCAGCCCTTCACCTACTTCAGCCCGAGGGCGAAGATGTGTGTGGACGTGTCGGAGCTGACGTGGTCGGCGATCATCGGCAGCGTCACCGAGGCGACCGTCTTCGACGAGTCGAGGGTGATCTCGTCGGCGAAGACGTTCATCGTGATTCCCTGGCTGGTGCCGTCCTGCGAGTTGCGGTACGGCATGGTCAGCGCGGTGATGTCGCCGTTCGACGCGCCCTGCGCCCAGTCGCCGAAGTACAGCTGCAACGTCTGGGACGTCCCGTCGGTGTAGGTGATGGTCACCGGCCCGCCCGCGCTGCCGTTCCCGGACGAACCGAGGAAGCCGAGCGTGGTCGCCCCCGCCGTCCCGTGCACCAGGATCTTCTGGCCGGCGGCGAGGATGTTGTCGGGCTGGCACGCCGGCGCGTCCGGCCAGGTGTAGCCGATGCCGTCGACGGTGACCGTCCCGCCCGGGTTCGCGCCCGCGGCCGACAGCGCCTGCGCGGAGTAGCTGTACCCGTCGCCGTCGTAGTCGGCGTTGCAGCTCGCGTCGCCGTCGGTGGAGATTCCGCTGTTGTCGTAGTAGTCCGCCAGGTTCGCCGACGCGGCGATGTCGAGCGCCGCGGTGTCGGAGGTGTGCCCGGCGTCGTTGACCACGGTCACCATCGCGGTGCTGCCCGGAGCGACGTGCCACTGCCCGTTCGATCCGCTCGGCGTGGGGACGGTGAACGTGATCGCCGTGTCGCTCCAGCTGTCGACGGTCAATGTCGCCGCGTTGCTCGGCTCCCCCCAGTTGGTGCCGTTGTCGGCGAAGTGGACGTAGCCGTTGCCCTGCGTGGCGCCGAACGCGCTGCCGTTGATCGTCACGGTGTCACCCGCCGTCACGGTGTCCGGCTTGACCGAGCTGATCACCGGGCCGGTCGGCGCCGCGGTGGCAGTGCCGAGGGAGAACACGTGCAGGTCGCCGCCGGTGCTGCCGGAGGGCAGCGTCACCGAGGTCAACGTCTTGCCGGCGTCGACCGGCAGCACGTCCGCGAACAGGTGGGTGTCGACGTTGTCCCGGCCACCGGTGCAATGGTTGCAGTTGCGGTACGTCGTGCGGACGGCGTCGGTGTCACCGAAGGCCACTGCTCCCCCGCCGCCGCCGAGGGTCCAGTCGGACAAACCCAGCCAGTACCGCGCGGTGCTGCCGTCGGAGTAGGCCAGCGTCGCCAGTCCCTGGCTGTTCCCGCCGCTGGCCGAACCGAGGAACCCGAGCTGCCGCGTGCCGGGCGGGGCGTTCACGGTCACCCGCTGGCCGTCGGCGATCGCGTTGTCCGGCTGGCCGGGTTGCGAGGGCGGCCACGAGTAGTTGATGTCGCCCACGGTGACGGTGCTCCTCGACGTCACGTTCTGCGCGGCCAGCGCCTCGGCCGAGTAGCTCCAGCCACCGCCGTCGAAGTTGGCCCCGTTGGGGTTGGAGTCGTCCGAGATCCCCTTGTTGTTGAAGGCCCGCAGGAGACTGCCCGGCTGGGCCACCAGCACTGTGAGCGTGATCTTGGGCAGATCAGCACCGCCGTCGGACAGCGACACCGGAACCGTGTAGAAGCCTTCGGCGGTCGACGTGCCGGCGTTGATGGTGAGCGTGGTCGTACCCCGGCCGTTCGGCGCAACGTTGACCGTCGTGTTCGACGGCGTCACGCTCACGGCCGACGGCGCGTTCGCGCCGAGCTGCACCTTCTGCGTGCTCGTCGTCGCGTTCTGCGCGCCGATCGTCACGGTGGTCGAACCACCCGGCGCGACCGTCACCTGCTGGCTGGACGCGAAGCCCACCACCGGATCGGTGCCGGCGCCGTACGACGGCGGTGCGTCCTGCGGCGCGGTGCCCCACGTCGACGGCTTGCTGCCGAGCGTCCAGTTCAGCGCGGCGCCCTTCGCCAGAGTCGAGAACGGCACCGACAGTTTCTGGTACGGGGACCCGTTGAGCTTCAGGTTCTGCACGTAGAAGTTGGTCGGCGAGGCGCCGGGCGCGTCGATCGTGATCGTCTTGCCGTTGGGCAGGCTGATCGACGCGTGCGGGAAGCCCGGGCCGTTGAACACCAGGGTGTCGCTGCCCGAGTTCTCCGGGTACATGCCCAGCATCTCCCAGATGAACGTCGAGCTGTTGGCGCCCAAGTCGTCGTTGTTGTCCAGGCTCGGACCGGGCTGGTACATCGTGTTGCGGATCGTGTTCACCGCACTCTGCGTGCCGGCCGGGTCGCCGGCGTAGTCACCCGCGTACTGCTCGCCGAAGCCGAACTCGTTGGTCAGCTGCGCGTACTCGCCGTAGCCGTTCGGCTGAGAGAGGAACGTGCGCAGCGCCGACGCGACCTTGGTCTTGCCACCGAGCAGCGAGAAGAGTGCGGCGTAGTTGTTCGGCGTGTTCCACAGGTACTCGTACGCGTCGCCCTCGACATAGTGGTCGGTCGTGGTCTTCGTGATGCCCGGCACCCACGAGCCGTCGCTGTTGCGCGGGTTCAGCAGGCTGTTCGCCGGATTGAAGACGTTCTCCCAGTTGTTGGCGCGCTGTTCCAGCGCCAGCGCGCTCGCGGTGTCGCCCAGCGCGGCGGCAAAACGGGACAGCGCGAGGTCGTTGCTGTCGTACTCGAGCAGCGAGGACACGAAGCCGTGCGCGTTACAGCAGCTGCGGTAGCTGCCGTCCTCGGGCAGGTAGCCCAGCGCGTCCTCGAGGTTCTGCCCGGGACGGACGTCGTTGGTGGTGTTGGCCTGCTCGAGCATGTCCTTCAGCGCCGCCTGCGTGTCGAAGCTCTTTGCCCCGAAGGCGTAGTAGTCGGCGATGACCGATTGCATCGGGTCGCCGACCATGACGTAGTTGTTGTCCTGCAGGTAGCCCCACTGCTGGAGAATCTTGTCCTCGGCGTAATAGTTCAGCTGCGACTGCGCCTGATCGCTCGCCGCTGACGGGTCGAGCATCGCCTGCAGCTGCGACAGCGAGTGGTAGATGTCCCAGCCGGAGTACATCCCGTACTGGTCGTGCTGTCCCTTGGTGATCGTGTCGGGCAGCTGGTTGGCGCCCATGAACTGCCCGTTGACGTCGCTGGTGATGTTCGGCTGGACGAAGTCCTTGTACAGCAGGCTGTAGAACATCTGCGTGTGGGCGTAGTCGCCGCCGGAGATCTGGATCCGACTGAGCAGGTCGTTCCAGTCCTTCTGCGCAGCGTCCTTGACCGCACCGAAGTCCCAGTTCGGGTTCTCCGCCTGCCAGTTGTCCTTGGCGTTGGCGTCGTTGACGTAGGAGATGCCGACCTTGGCCTGCACGGTGCTCGCGTTCGCGAAGGAGAGGTAGACGGCGTCCGGACCGTTGGAGCCGGCGATCGTCTGCGCGGTGAACGGCTGGTCGAAGGTGATGTCGAAATGGACGGTGTAGACCTGCTTCTGCCCGCTGTTGGTGTCCTCACCACAGAAGTGGCCGCTGGTCTCCGAGCCCTGCACCTCGTGGTCGTTGACGACGGTGGCCGTGCTCGGAGCGAACTGGCCGTTCTGGCTGTCCTGCATCTTGATCAGGAAGCCGGCGGTCCGCCCGGCCGGGTACGTGAACCGCGCCATCGCGCTGTGCGCGGTGGCGGTGAACTCCGAGGTGATGGTGTCCGGCTGGTTCGACTGGGCGGAGTAATAGCCGGCCTGCGCGATCTCGTTGGCGTTGCTGAACGAGGTGGTGACGCCGTTCGGGTCGCCGCTGGGCAGCGCGCCGGTGATCGGCAGCATCGGAATGTCCTCACCGGCGCCGCAGCCGGGGCCGGTGACGTGGGTCAGCGAGTAGCCGACCATCTTGCTGTCGCCGAAGTTGTAGCCACCGCCGGCGGCGCGGTTCGGCGAGGTGTCCGGACTCCACTGGGTCATACCGAACGGCACGATCGCGCCCGGGAACGTGTTGCCGCCGCCGCTGGTCCAGGTGCGGCTGTCGACGAGCGCGGCCGGGTTGCTTACCGGCGCGGTCACCGTCGTCGTGTTCCGCGCACCGGCCGGGCGCTTCGACTTGGCGACCGGCTTCGGGCAGTCGAGCAGATGGCCGTTGGCGTCCTTGGCGCAAACGACGGGTGTGTCCGCCGAACCGTTGTGCGCGGTCTGCGGCGTGGCTGGGCTCGCTGTCGAACTGCTGCTCGCGGACGGGCTCGGAGCCGGGCTGGACGGCGCGGCAGCGGCGACGGCGTTGCCGCTGACGAGCACCGCCGCAGCGAGCGCCGCGACCGTGGCGAACATGCGCGCAAGCCGGTGGGGGCCGACAGCTGTCATTGCTTCCTCCTGGACGGAGCAAGCCGGTCCGGAGTGGGGGGCCGGCCTGACATCGATGTCAGATTGGGTTTAGGCAGATTTACCATCTCGCCCGAAAGGCGTCAAGAGTCCGAATTTCCGGTTGCGGCCGTCCGGACTTGCGCGGCAGAATCCGGTCGATCCGGACCCGTCCTCCGCCCGGTAACGCATCGGCCACTGCTCGGCGGACGCGTCCAACCCACTAGCGAGGGCTAACGTTGTCAGATGGTCGCCAGCCGCCCGGCCGGGAACCGGCCCACGCTGCGGCAGGTGGCCGCGCTCTCCGGCGTGAGCCTGAAGACGGCGTCGCGGGCGCTCAACGGCGAGCCGTATGTCTCGGCGACGACGGCGGACCGGGTGCACGCCGCCGCGCAGCAGCTGGGCTTCCGCCGCAACGCCATCGCGCGTGAGCTGCGCGCCGGTGCGCGCTCGTCGCTGGTCGGGCTGATCATCAGCGATCTGGGCAACCCGTTCTACTCACGCGTGGCCCGCGGTGCCGAGCGGTGCCTGCGCGCGGCCGGCTTGCAGTTGATCACCGCCAGCAGCGACGAGGATCCCGGACTCGAGCATGTGCTCATCGCCGAGATGCTGGAGCGGCGGGTGAGCGCGCTGCTGATTGTGACGAGCAGCGTCGACCACGCCTATCTCGAGCCCGAACGCCGCCTTGGCCTGCCCGTCGTGTTCCTCGACCGCGAGCCGGCCGACATCGTCGCCGACGTGGTCGTCCTCGACAACGACGGCGGCATGCACCGCGCGGTCGAACACCTGCTGGAGCGGGGCCATCGCCGGATCGGATTGATTGGCGACCTCACACGGTTGGCGACGCATCGGCAGCGCGTCGCGGCCTTCCAGTCGGCGGTGACGGCGGCCGGCGTGGCGGAGTGGCGGCGATACGTCCGCGCGGGCTGCCACGACATCGCCACCGCCGAGGGCGCGGTGCGCGAGGTGCTCGCGCTCGACCCGCCGCCCACGGCGTTGATCATGACGAACAACCTGATCACGACCGGCGCGCTGCGGGCGCTAAGCGGTCGCGTTGACCGGCCCGCGCTGGTCGGCTTCGACGACTTCGACCTGGCCGAGGTCCTCGGGGTCACGGTGATCGCCCACGACCCCGAGCGGATGGGCGCGGTCGGCGCCGAGCAGATCCTGGCCCGGCTGGGCGGTACGGACGGGCCGGCGCGGCGGGTGATGCTGCCGACAGAGTTGGTCGAGCGTGGATCCGCGGAGACACCGGCCGACGTCTGACGGGCCGCGAAACGGCACTCCTCGTGCGAGCGCTAATGCTGGTCTGACTCGAGGCGTCTTCCACGCCGCTGATGTAGCGCGTTGACGAGGACGCGCGCGAGCCGTCGTTCACTGAGAACCGGGGACGGTTCGTGGAGCGCCGTCGGTGCGGTGTGCTCTGCGGCGGAAAACACATAGCTACCGCCGCCGACCACGAACCGGGCGTATCCGTCGGCGATGCCGCGCAGCTGGACATCTGCGGGCGGGTGCACCGTCTGCCCCGGACCCACCGGCACGAACACCTCGGCGGTCGAACCCACCGGCACGGTGACACTCAGCTCGAACGTTCCTTGCGTCTTGGTCCAGGACGAACGGATCTCGCCCTTTGGTGCCTGGGGCGTGGGCGCTGGCGTGGGTCAGTCATCGCGGAGGCGGCTGGCGGCTCCGGCAGGCGACACTGTGGTTCTCGGTTATCTTCCGGGCGTCGGGGTCCCGTGGAAAATCCCCGACGGATGGGTCGACGACCTCCGACGCACATTCCGCGGCCGACGTTGAGCACCGGGGAGCCGTCGCGCTAACGGGCCGGGCGGTGATGAGCGGGCGAGGAGGAGGGTAGTACGACGGTATGGGCGCTGAGCCGAATCGTGGCGGCGGGTGTCGCGGCGGGGCCGGCGGCACAGTAGTGGTGGTCCGCGTA
>JAVHVD010000101.1:0-7325 GCA_032160745.1 Pseudonocardiales bacterium | reverse complement strand
TGGACGGCTTTGCTTCCCGCGTAGAGGCTCCAGCCGGGGAAGGCGCCGAGGGAGGCGTTGGATCCGGTCATGAAGATCGAGCCGTTGTCGTTGATCAGCGGCAGCGCCTTCTGCACGGTGAACAGGGTGCCGCGGGCGTTGAGCCAGAAGGCGCGGTGGAACTGTTCCTCGGTGATCTCGCCGAGGACGCCGGGTTCGCCCATCCCGGCGCTGGCCCACAGCACGTCGATCGAGCCCTTTTCCCGCTTGACGGTGTCGTACAAGCGGTCAAGGTCGTCCAGTTCGGCCGCGTCACCCTGGACGGCGGTGACGTTGCGGCCGATCAGCTTGACGGCGTCATCCAGTGCTTCCTGCCGGCGGGCCTGGATGAAGACGTGCGCTCCTTCCTCGACGAACAGTTTGGCGCCGGATAGCGCCAGGCCGGTGGATCCGCCGGTGATCACCGCTACCTTGCCATCGAGCTTTCCCATGATCACTCCGTTGCGTTGATGGGTATCCGGAACCAGTTCAGTTCTTATGAACACCAGATTGTGTACGTAACGTAGTCCGAAGGTTGGCCGGAGCGCAAGCTATGTAAACCGATCTGTACCGAACGGTATATGCTGGAGGCATGACGGAGTTGGAGAAGGGCCCCCTGGGCCGGCGCCGCGGCAGGGGCGCACGCGAGCGCATCCTCAGCGCGTCCCAGCAGCTGTTCCGCGATCAGGGCATCAACCGCACCGGCATGGACCAACTCTGCGCCGTGGCCCAGGTGTCCAAGCGCACGGCCTACCAGCACTTCGCCAGCAAGGACGAACTCGTCGCCGAATACCTGCGCCGATTCGATCCCGACGTCATGCCCGGAGTGTTCGACCGCACCGACCTCACACCCCGCGAACGACTCCTCGCCGCCTTCGAGATGCCCGCGTCCATGCCCCTGTGCCCCTACATCGCGGCGGCCGTCGAACTCCACGACCCTGAGCACCCGGCATCGCAGTACGCACGCGAGTACAAGATCGCCATCGCCGCGCGGCTCACCGCAACCGCCCGCGAAGCCGGCGCACGAAATCCCGAACAGCTCGGCGAAGAACTCGCACTGCTCATCGACGGCGCCTCGGCCCGCACCCGAGTCCTCAACAGCGAATCCTTCCCCGCCGCCGCCGCCATCGCCGCCGTCCTCATCGACAACGCCATCCCCGCGTCATCTCCTCGGCAGCCCAGCGATGACCGCGGAACTACCGGGTCTGCACCCGTTCCGGTGAGACGCCGATGACGGCCAGATCGTGGCGATCGGCCGCCGCGGGTTGGACCTCGCCGTCGAGTGGGCTGACGCCGTGATGGTGCGCGACGACCTGGGCGTCATCGCATCCGTCGTCGCTCTGTCGCACCGCGGCGTCGTCGTCGCGAACCTCGTCACGCCGCGACCGTGAGCACGGCACTGGTCGCCTGGGACCTCGTCGTCACCTTGTTGCTGCCGCTCGGCGTCGCCGGACACGAGGGGTCGACCGTCGTGGTCGGGTTGAACGGCTTATAGCTGCTTCGCCCCGGCGCATGGCGACGCCTATGAGACCGCACCGGGCACAAGGGACGCCCTCGCGACGCCGTGGCCGATATCGGACAATTTGCATCGCCCCGTTGTGACCTGAGCCATCGCTGCCTACCTTTCGGCTGAAACGTATCAATCAGCACTCAGGTAGGGACTCGACGATGAGACGCTTCCGAACCGGCATCCGGGCCACGGCCCTCACCATCGCCGCGGTCACCTCGGTCGCGTTGTGCGGTGCCGCCGCCTCCGCGACGCCAACGAAGGCAGCGCCGACGAAGGCAGCACACACCAAGGCAACCGGCTGGCCTGCCAGTCCCGACTGGCAGAAGTACGTGCAGTCACCGTCGACCACCGACGTGAAGCCGGTGTCGGTCCTCACCACAACAGGTGACGTCACCAACCCAGGCGCGCTCGTCAGCGGCGGCAGCGGCGTCACCACGCTCACCGCAACCCCGAAGACGATCACGCCGCACCCGGTGACGGTCGAGTTCCCGGCCGTGCAGACCCGTTACGTCCGGCTCGACGTCTCCGCGCTCGGGCTGCCGGCCGCCGGCGACCCGGCGGGACGCTATGTGCAGCTCGCCGAGCTGCAGGCCTTCGGTGCCGACACGAGCGTCGATCTCGCGCAGGGCAAGCAGGTCAGCGCATCCGAAGCCATCCAGGCAGCCGGCTGGAATCCTAGCTACCTCACCGACGGCGTCATCAACTCCGAGAACCCGTCGGCACACGGCTACACCTCGCAACCGCACTCGTCCGCCGAAGTGAGCGGTGCCCCGATCGTGGTGACGGTTGACCTCGGCTCGGTGCAGTCGGTGAGCAGCGTCGTGCTCTGGCCGCGCACCGACACGCTGTCGCCCGACGGGCAGACCGCCTCATTCCCCGTCGACTACAGCGTGCAGACAAGTGACGCCGGCACCGACTACGCCGTGCAGAAGTCGGTGACTGGCCAGGCCGACCCGGCGGTGCCGACGATCTCGGGCTCCGCCTCGCTCGTGCTCGACTACGGCCACGAGGTCGGTGGCTACCCGACCTTCGACGTCTCCGCCGTCAGCGGCTCACCCACCCTGCAAGCGGGCTACAGCGAGACTCGCACCCAGCTCAGCGCGACCGGCGACGGCGTCTCACCGTGGGCCAGCGGCGACCCCAAGCGCTACGACACCTACACGGTCCAGGCCGCGGGACGCATCACGAATCCCGAGATCCAGGGCGGCGAGCGCTACGAGATGATCACGCTCGCCTCGCCCGGAACCCTGTCGCTGAGCGCCGCCGGCATCGACTTCACGCCCTACCTGGCCACACCGGACAAGTACCGGGGCTACTTCGTCTCTAGCTCTGATGAGCTCAACAAATACTGGTACGACGGGGCATACACGGCTCAGGTCAACCAGATGCCGGTCGGCACGACCGGCCCCCGCTGGACGACCGAGAGCGGTGTACTCGATGTCCCGGGCACGAGTGCCGGGACGGGACTGCTGCGCGCAGGCACGAACTGGACCGACTACACCGTGCAGTTCGACACCCGCATCGTCACCAACCAGTCGGGCTGGATGCTGCGCGGCACCGACGCCCAGGACGGCTACGTGCTGATCCTCGACGCGTCCGACGACAACGCGAACGGCCCCGGCCCGAACGTGTTGCAGCAGCTGTCGGAGAAGAACGGGCAGTACCAGACGATCGGCAACGTCACGCTCAGCTCGCCGATCGATCCGGGCACCTGGCACACGGTCAAGGAGGTCGTCAGCGGTACGACCGTCACGACCTTCCTCGACGGCACGCAGGTGGCAAGCTTTGACTCGTCCGCCTTCGCGGTCGGGACGCCTCCGCAGGCCACGGGGTCGTTCGGCATTCGCGAGTTCAGCGGCGAGCAGGCCGACTTCCGCAACCTATCGGTGACCTCGCCGACCGACGCCGTGCTCTACCAGAACGCCCTCAGCGATGTGTCCGCGATCGCCGACTTCGACGTGCCGGGCAACAACACCGTCCCGCTGATCCTCGACGGCGCCAAGCGCGACCGCGCGGTGTGGTCGGGCGACCTGGCCGTCGAAGGCCCGACGCTGTTCTACTCGACCGCGACGAGTGATTACATCCGCGGTTCGCTCGAGCTGCTCGGCAGCTACGCGGGCAGCAACGGCTACGTCAGCGGTGACATGCCGCCGCAGACGCCGATCAACAGGGCGGCCCCGGCCGACGTGCGCAACGCCTACTCCGCGACCTACTCGATGTACTTCGTCCGCGACCTAGCCGAGTACTACCAGTACACCGCCGACACGGCGTTCGTGCAGAAGGAGTGGTCGCTCGTCGCCAACGAGCTCAGCTGGAGCGCGGCGCAGGTCGACGGCAACGGGCTGTTTGCGACGACCAACGGCAACGGCGCCGACTGGGACTACTACGACGGCAACAAGACCGGCGAGGTCACGGCCTACAACGCGCTGTACTACCAGACGCTCGTCGACGGGGTGCAGCTCGCGAGGGCGACCGGACACCCAGCACTCGCGGCGACGTACGCCACACGCGCGGCCGCGCTCAGGTCGGCGATCAACAGCCGGCTGTTCGATGCGGCGACCGGGGTCTACAAGCTCAGCGACCAGAGCGACGTCGTCGCCCAGGACGCGAACGTGCTGGCGGTGCAGTACGGCGTCGCAGCGGCCGACAAGGTCCCGGGGATCCTCGCGAAGGTCAAGTCGACGCTGTGGAGCGCTCACGGCACCCTGCCGTTCTCGAGCGGGTACCAGAACACGATCAGCCCGTTCGTGTCCGGCTTCGAGCTGAACGCACGCCTCGGCGCGGGCGACACCGCCGATGCACTGCAGCTGCTGTCAGACGAGTGGGGCCCGATGATCGCGCCGGGTGACCTGAACACCGGCACCTTCTGGGAAAACGAAAGCCCCGACGGCACGCAGGCCTCGAGCCAGACGAGCATGGCCCACGGCTGGTCGACGATGCCGACCTCGGCCCTGTCGAAGTACGTGCTCGGCGCGCAGCCCGTGGCTGCCGGCTACAAGACGTGGTTGGTGCAGCCGCACACTGGGTCGCTGGCGTGGACGAAGGGTCAGGCCCCGACGCCGCACGGCCCACTGATCGTCGACTGGAGCCACTCAGGTACGGACACGGCCGGCGAGAGCTTCGCCATGCACGTCGCCGCCCCGGTCGGGACCTCGGGCACGATCGCGGTGCCGACGTTCGACCGCGCGATAGACATCATGGTCAACGGCCGCAAGGTGTGGAGCGCGTCGGGCGCGGTGCGCGGGTCGAGCGCGGTCACCTCGGCGACGCGCGACGGTTCGTACGTGAATCTGGCAGTGAAGTCGGGCTCCTTCGACATCACCACGCGCGTCAGTCATCGCTGAAGAAGAAGACGATCGGCTTCGGGAACGTGCCGACGGTGAGCGTCAGGCACCGCGCGTTCCGCGTGCCGGCGACGGCGTCGTCGCGGCTGCCGGTGTCGTTCACCGCTGCCCGGTGTGTGCAGCGTTCGCGGCACGATCGCCGTGGTGTACCGCCCGCAGCCGGCTTCACCGGTCGCGACCGGTGAACCTACACCGTCGGCGGCGGGCATGGCGGGCGATCGACCGCGGTCGTCACCGTGACGGTGACCCGCCACCGCTGAGGTAGGGCTCCGGCAGTCGCAAGCACCGTTCAGGGCGCGGCGATGGCAGCGCGGAGTCCGCGCTGCGGCCGTTGCCCCGCTAGCCTCGGCGTCGTGGTCGACGTGCCAGTGCTCGATGCCGCCGAACAACGCGTGCTGGGCAGCCTGCTGGAGAAGGAGATCACCGTCCCGGCGTCCTACCCAATGACCATCAATGCAGTGCGCGCCGCATGCAATCAGACCAGCAGCCGAGAGCCCGTCGTCGACTACGACGAGGAGCTGGTGCATCGGACGCTACGGGCGCTCAAGGACAAGGAACTTGTGGCGCTTACCTGGCAGGGCGCGGGCAGCCGCGTGGTGAAGTACGTCCAGACATTCGCGCAGCGACGCGGGCTCGCGCCGGACGAGCGGGCGCTGCTCACCGGGTTGTTGCTGCGCGGGCCGCAGCCGGCCGGAGCGCTGAAGACCCGCACCGAGCGGCTGTACCGCTTCGCCGACCGCGTCGAGGTGGAGGCGTGCCTCGCTCGGATGGCCGGTGGCGAGACCCCGCTGGTGCGCGAACTCGCGCGGCAGCCGGGTCAGCAGGACAGCCGTTGGATCCATCTGCTTGGCCCGGTCGAGCCGCCGCAGACAGCCGCGGGCCCGATGCCCGTCGACCGCGAGTCGGTGCTCGACGCGGGGCCCGAGGTGCGCGATGACAAGGTCCGCGCGGCCTACGCCGCCGTCGCGGCTTCCTATGCCGAGCAACTCTTCAACGAGCTCACCGGCTTGCCGTTCGAATCGTGGTTGTTGCGACGGGTGGTCGAACTGTCCAACGGTGCGCCGGTGATCGAGGTCGGCACCGGCCCAGGTCACGTCGCCGCGTTCCTGGCCGAGGCCGGGGCGGACGCAACCGGCCTCGACCTCTCGCCGGAGATGGTCGAGGAGGCCCGCCGCCGCTACCCCGGCGTCAGCTACCAGGCCGGCGACCTGCGCCAGCTGATGCGTCCCACCACCCACAACGGGTGGGGTGCCGTACTCGCTTGGTACTCGCTCATCCACTTCGCCGCGTCCGAACTGCCGGCCGCGATCGCGGCGCTCGCGCGGCCCCTGCGCACGAACGGCTGGCTTGTGCTCGCCCTCCACGCCGGCGCCGAGGTCCGCACCGTCACAGACTGGTTCGGACACGAGATCGACCTCGACTTCGTACTGCACGACCCCGCCGAGGTCGTCGCCGCCGTCGAACGAGCCGGCCTGCTCGACGTCGAGTGGTACCAGCGCGGCCCATTCACCTCCCGCGGCGAAACCACCCAGCGCCTGTACGTCCTCGCCCGCAAGCCGTAACACCAGCCCGACAGGACGCCCACCGGAAACAGCGGACGACGACACCCCCCGCAAAAGATCCCGTAACCAGACACGTGACCGGCCAGGGCGGGTGAGCCGCACACCTCGCCGGTGTTGCCTTCGGCCTTATCGCACGAGTACACGTACGGAATCGGCGATCCGTGCGGTCGGTCCGGTAGCCGTGACAGCACTCCGGCAGCTAGTGAAAGAAGCGGCGGGCGAATCCGGGTTGGTCGAGCCGGCGCAAGCGTCACCTGAGCTCCCATCTCTTCTCGATGCGCAACGTGTTGTCAGGTATCCAGCTACAGCTCGACCGAGCGATCGCCCTTCGCATGGGTGCCCAACATGCGCCAACGGTGGTGCGCGCCGGACGTCGTCGAGGTGGCCGGCCGCGGACCTCCGGCTCCGCGAAGCCATAGATCGGCTTTAGGGTCTAGCGGCGACGCAGCCGTCTGCCACCGCTTGAACATCGCGAGATGTGTCGACGGTGCACCGCGAAGCCGATCACGCCCGGTGGCATCGTCTAGGCGAGCCGACGCCTGACGAGCTTCGTGGCGGGCATGCTGAATTTGGATGACCGATCACATGGTCGGGTTTCTGCGGTTGCGGCGACGACCGCGGTGCCCTCGGCCATCGCCTGGGCTACGGGCAGCGCTAGAACCTCTACCCGCCGAACGGCGGCAAGCCGTGGCCGCGGTTGGTCGCGTCGAGCCAGCTTGGCGCCCACTGGGTTCTCTGATCGCATCGGACAACTCGTC
Source organism: Pseudonocardiales bacterium (assembly GCA_032160745.1). GTDB lineage: Bacteria > Actinomycetota > Actinomycetes > Mycobacteriales > Jatrophihabitantaceae > Jatrophihabitans. Next base: position 133 of record JAVHVD010000101.1, on the reverse strand, counting down.
CGATGCGTCTGCCGATCGCGACGGTTTCCGCAGAAGAGGGTCCGAGCAAGACCTATGCTCGTTCGCAGGTGCGCCCGAAGAGCATTTACGGCCAGTTGGCCCCACGACCTTGCGATTTGGCACCTGTCGTGGC
>JAVHVD010000100.1:0-11793 GCA_032160745.1 Pseudonocardiales bacterium | reverse complement strand
CTCGACGACGACGAGTTCGTCGGTCATCTGCTGGGCTACCGCGAGCTCGTCGGCCAAGTCCTCCAGTTCGGTCTCGACCGGGATCTCCTCGACCGCCAACCCATCGCCTCGTACCTCGTCGGCATGGCCGTCGTCGGTCGGGAGCCGGCCGGCCGAGAGGTCGAGGGTCTCCGGCGCCGGGACAACCGCCGCCCCGTCGTCGGTCAGATCGAGCAGCGGGTCACCCTCGACCGGCAGTGGTTCGTCGTCGACGGGCGTCAGGGCACCATCTATCGGCGCATCGTCGAGCGGCGCCGGCGCATCGTCGAGCGGCGCTGGCGCATCGTCGAGCGGAGCCGGCGCTCCGTCCACGGGCAAAGGCAGGGCCGGCGGCGGTCCGTACGGCGCATCGAAGGGCAGCGGCTCGTACCCGGGCGTTGTCTCGACCGACGTCTCCGCGGGCACCGGCGCGATCTCGACGGGGGGCTGCTCGGCGGTCGCCGGCGCCGCGCCGCGCAGCTGTGCGATCTCCGCATCGCGCACGCGCAGCTCGGCCGCCAGGCGGTCGAGGAGCAGATCGGTTTCGGCGAACCGGTATCCGCGCAACGCGACCGGCAGCCGTACGGCGTCGATCTCCTCCGGGTGCAGGGACCGATCCGGCGGGAGCTCCCAGGGCGGTTCGTCGCGCAGCGGCGGGGCGATCTGCTCGCCTGCGGGGAGGAAGCGGGCGGCGAGCGCGAACAACCCCGCGGCGAGCAGGATCGCCAGCAGCCCGTACCAGACCAGGTGCAACACGCCGTCGATCGTGCCATGCCAGGCTGATCGGGTGACGTTGACGCTCGGGCCGCTCCGGCTCCAACCCGGGAACTTCGCCGTGATGGCCATTCTGAACCGCACCCCGGACTCCTTCTACGACGGCGGGCGCAACGTCGCGCTGGCCGATGCGCTGGACTCGGTCGCGCGTGCCGTCGACGAGGGAGCGGCGATCGTCGACATCGGCGGGGTACGCGCCGGATACGGACCGACGGTGGGGGTGGCCGAGGAACTGGACCGGGTCCTGCCCGTCGTCACGGCCGTCCGCGAGCGCTTCCCGCAGGTCGCCATCAGCGTCGACACGTGGCGGGCACGGGTCGCCGAGCGGGTCGTTGCTGCCGGCGCCGATCTGATCAACGACACCTGGGCCGGTGCCGACCCGGAACTGGTCGCCGTCGCGGCGACGACCGGGGCGGGAATCGTCTGCACGCACACCGGCGGGCTCCCGCCCCGTACCGACCCGCACCGGGTCGCCTACGACGACGTGGTCGCCGACGTCATCGCGACGGTGACCGCTGCCGCCGAGGCCGCCGCGGCTCGCGGCGTGCGGCGCGACGGGATCGTGGTCGACCCGACTCACGACTTCGGCAAGAACACCCGCCACTCCTTGGAGGTCACTCGCCGCTTGGACGAGCTCGTCGCCATGGGGTGGCCGGTGCTGGTAGCCCTGTCCCGCAAGGACTTCATCGGCGAGACGCTCGACCTGCCGCCGGCGCAGCGGCTGGAAGGCACGCTCGCCGCCACGGCCATCTCCGCCTGGCAGGGCACGCAGATCTTCCGCGCGCACGACGTCCGGTCGACCCGACGGGTCCTCGACATGGTCGCGGCGATCCGCGGCACTCGACCCCCTGCGGTAGCGCGCCGCGGCCTGGTCTGAGCCGACCGGACGAGTCGGACCCTGTGACGTCGGGTCTCAGTCCGCGACTGCGTTCGAGGCGACGACGCGACTGGAGGACAAGAACCGGGCCGTGGTGGACTGGCGCGCATGGTTGACGTTCCGGTCCTGGTGCAGCGCATCGACGATGGCATCGCGGTCGTCCGGCTCAACCGGCCGGACAAGCGCAACGCGCTCGACTCGGCGACCCTGCAGCTGCTCAACGACCTCCTGGACGAGCTGGCGGCCGACGATGCCCTGCGCGCGCTCGTCCTGTCGACCACGAACACGCGGGCGCTGTGTGCCGGCGCGGACGTCGGCGAGACGCTCGACCATGACGCCGGCATCGCGCGAATGGCCGCGTTCACGCGCATGTACTCCGGACTGGACGCGTTCCCCGTCCCGGTCATCGCTGTCTGTGTCGGCAACTGTGTCGGCGCCGGCGCGGAGATCGTCGCCGGTGCCGACCTCCGGGTCGGCGGGGACAACCTCAAGCTGGCGTGGGCCGGCGCGCGCCTCGGCGTACCGGTCGGGCCGGCGCGGCTGGCGCCGCTGATCGGGATCTCGCGGGCGAAGGAGCTGGTCTTCACCGGTCGCGTCGTCGATGCGCACGATGCGGCCGAACTCGGCCTCCTGCACCGGACGGCGGGCGCCGCCGACGCGGAAGGGGTCGCGGTCGCGTTGGCGCGCGAGATCGCCGGTCAGTCGGCCGGCGGCATCCGGGTGCTCAAGCAGATGTTCCGCGATCTGGATCGGACCGGCGAGCGCGTCGGGTACGAGAACGAACGGCTCATGTACTTCCAGCAGCACGGAGCCGGACTGCCGCGCGGCGGCTGATCAGCGCGGGATTCGGCGCAGGGCAGAGAGTGCCTCGTCCACCGTCGACACCCGAACCAGCGTCGCGAGCGCGGTCGCGCGGACGAACCCACGCGCGCGCAGGTCGTCCAGATAGCGCCACAGCGGGTCGTAGAACCCGTCGGGATCCAGGACGACGACCGGCTTGCCGTGCATGTCGAGCGTCGCCGCCGTCCACACCTCGAACAGCTCCTCGAGGGTCCCGATGCCACCGGGCAGGGCGAGGAACGCGTCGGCCCGCTCGTCCATCAGCGCCTTCCGCTCACGCATCGTGTCCACCACGATCAGCTCGTCGGCGTCGGTGTCGGCGACCTCGAGCGGGATCAGGTGCGCGGGTATGACCCCGACGGTGTGCGCGCCGCCGGCGCGGGCGGCGCGGGCCACCGCGCCCATCATCGAGACCCGACCGCCCCCGGAGACCAGCCCGAACCCGCCATCGGCGAGACGGGTGCCGACCTCGCTCGCGAGCGACACGTAGGCCGGGTCGATCTGCTCTGACGAGGAGCAGTAGACGCAGACGTTCACGCGGGGTGCTTCACTGACCGTCGTGGGCCTGCGCGACCGGACTCTCGGCCGCGACGGCCCGCTCGGCCTCGCTCTGCTGCGACCGGGACCGCTCGGCGTCGATGATGAGTGCGACGGCCTCGTCCACGTCGTCGGTGACGTGCATGAGGTTGATGTCCGGTTCCTTGATCTTCCCGCCCGGCAGCACGCTGTCGCGGATCCAACTGATCAGCCCGCTCCAGTACTGCGAGCCGTAGAGGATCACGGGGAAGCGGGTCACCTTCTGCGTCTGCACCAGCGTCAGCGCCTCGAACATCTCGTCCAGCGTGCCGAAGCCGCCGGGCATGATCACGAACGCCTGGGCGTACTTCACGAACATCGTCTTGCGGGCGAAGAAGTAACGGAAGTTGATCCCGAGATCGACCCAGTCGTTCAGGCTCTGCTCGAACGGCAGCTCGATGCCCAGGCCCACCGACACCCCACCGGCTTCGGACGCGCCGCGGTTGACCGCCTCCATGGCCCCGGGACCACCGCCGGTGATCACCGCGAACCCGGCCCGCGCCAGCGCCCCGCCCAACGCCAGGCCGGCTGCGTACTCGGGATGGTCGGTCGGCGTGCGGGCCGAGCCGAACACCGACACCGCGGCCGGCAGCTCGGCGAGTAGGCCGAAGCCCTCGACGAACTCACTCTGGATCCGCAGTACCCGCCATGGATCGGTGTGCACCCAGTCCGACGTACCGCGGGAGTCGAGCAGCCGCTGGTCGGTCGTCCCGGCCTTGATCTGCGCGCGGCGCTGCAGCACTGGTCCGTGCTGGTGCTGGGTTCGCCCGTCCCGCTCGTTGGTCATGATTCGGACGGTAGCGCGTCGATGTGATGGCCGATCGAGCGGTCAGAACCGCCGATGGCGATCAGACGGGCTCGAGTGGACGGACGGGGCCGCCCGGCCGCTCGACCGCGATCGGATCGCCGGCCCGGATCGTGCCGTCGGCCAGCACGACGGCCATGACGCCGGCCCGGCGAATCAGGTTGCCGGCGTCGTCGCGGTCGAGCACCGCGCGCTGCAGCCCGCGCTGGTACCGGTCGAGTTGCAGGCACGGGTTGCGCAACCCGGTCACCTCGACGAGCGCTTCGTCGCCGAGCCGCAGCCGGCTGCCGGTCGGCAGCCCCAGCAGGTCGATCCCCCGGGTCGTCACGTTCTCGCCGACCACGCCCGGCGCCACGGCGAAGCCCTGCGCGGTCAGCTCGTCCAGCAGCTCGGCCTGGAGGAGGTGCACCTGGCGCAGGTTCGGCGCCGACGGGTCGCGCCTGACCCGGCCCCGGTGCTGGATGGTGGCACCGAAGTGAGCGTCGCCCTCGACGCCGAGGCCGGCCCGCAGCGTGATCGCGCCGGCGATCGGCTTGCTGAAGGAGTGCCGCCCGTCCAGCGCCACCGCCACAACCACCGGTCGTGGCCCCGCTGCGGCACGACTCGCGGCGGGTTGCGCCGCAGCGCGGCCAAGGTCGGTCACGACAGGAACCGCACGAGCGCGGCCTCGACGTCGCGCACCTGCTGCACCGCGACGTGTTCCTCGGGCTTGTGCGCGAGGTTCGGGTCGCCTGGCCCGAAGTTGACCGCCGGGATGTCGAGCTGGCCGAAGCGGGCGACGTCGGTCCACCCCAGCTTGGCCCGGGCACCGCCACCCACCGCGGCCACGAACTGCGCGGCCACCGGCTGGTCGAGGCCGGGCCGGGCGCCCGGGGCGCTGTCGGTCACCTCGACGTCGAACCCGGCGAAGACGTCGCGGACGTGGGCCAGCGCGTCGTCCTCCGACCGGTCCGGGGCGAAGCGGTAGTTGACGGTGACCGTGCACTCGTCCGGGATGACGTTGCCGGCGACGCCCCCCGCGATCGCGACCGCGTTAAGACCCTCGCGGTACGTTAGACCGTCCACGTCCACGACGCGGGCCTCGTAGTCGGCGAGGCGCGCCAGCACCGGGGCGGCGGCGTGGATCGCGTTCGCGCCGAGCCAGGACCGGGCACTGTGCGCCCGGACGCCGGTCGTCCGGACCGCGACCCGCATCGTCCCCTGACAGCCACCCTCCACTGCCCCCTCGGTCGGCTCGAGCAGGACCGCGAAATCGCCGGCCAGCTCGCCCGGTCGGGTCCGGGCGAGGCGCCCGAGACCGTTGCGCGCCGCTTCGACCTCCTCGCAGTCGTAGAAGACCCAGCTCAGCTCCACACGCGGATCGAGTGCGCCGCTGCCCACCAGGTGCGCCACGCGCAGCATCACCGCCACACCGGACTTCATGTCGGCGGTGCCGCACCCGTGCAGCGTCGGCCCCTCGAGCCGGGACGGGACGTTGCCGGCGATCGGCACCGTGTCGAGATGGCCGGCGAGCACGACGCGCTGCGCTCGCTCGCCGGACGTCCGCGCCGTCACCACGTTCCCGTCGCGCTCGACCGTCAAGCTCGGGTAGGTGCGCAGTGCCTGCTCGACGAGATCGGCGAGGCGCTGTTCGGTGCCGGACACCGATTCGATGTCGACGAGCGTGGCGGTGAGCTGCGCCGCGTCGAGAGTGAGATCAAGCACGGCCCGAACGCTACGCGGACGCCGCATTGTGATGGTCCATTCATAAGCTGCGCGTGACCCACGCAACCCGGGTCTTCAGGAGCTCGTCGTTAGGGTGAACAGGTGAGCCGACACAGCGAGAACCGGTCGTGAGCGAACGTTTTGCCTGGGGCTACGGGCTGACCACCACGGTGACGTCGGGCCCGGCGACCGGGCGCGTCCTGGACACCTGGTACCCCGAGCCGGCCCTGGGCCGACTTCCCCGCGCCGCTTCTGCGCCGCACGAGCTGACTGCCTTTACCGGCAGCCAGGAGCACGCCGCCGACCGCGGAGTGCGACTGGACGTGTCCGTCTGCGAGATCGATGTGGACGCACCGCCGGTGGACGCGGTCGACGCCTACCTCAGGCTGCATCTGCTGTCCTGGCGCCTCGTCCGCCCGCGTGAGGTGAATCTCGACGGGCTGTTCGGCGTGCTGCCCAACGTGGTGTGGACGAGCGTCGGTGCCTGCCCTGTCGAGGACTTCGAACGCGCCCGGATGGCCCTGCGCCGCAAGGGGCCGGTGCAGGTGTACGGCGTGGACAAGTTCCCGCGGATGACCGACTACGTGGTGCCGACCGGGGTCCGGATCGCCGACGCCGACCGCGTCCGCCTCGGCGCGCACCTCGCCGAGGGCACCACCGTCATGCACGAGGGGTTCGTCAACTACAACGCCGGCACCCTCGGCCCATCAATGGTCGAGGGGCGCATCTCGGCCGGCGTCGTCGTCGGCGCGGGATCCGACATTGGCGGCAGCGCGTCGATCATGGGCACGCTGTCCGGCGGAGGCAAGGAGCAGATCACCGTGGGCGAGCGCTGCCTCGTCGGCGCCAACGCCGGCATCGGCATCTCGCTGGGTGACGACTGCATCGTCGAGGCCGGCACGTACATCACCGCCGGTTCGAAGCTGACGCTGCCCGGCGGGCGGGTCGTCAAGGCCGCAACGCTGTCCGGCGAGTCGGGCTGGCAGTTCTGGCGCAACAGCGTCAGTGGCGCGCTCGAAGCGCGGCCGCGCACGAGCGGCGGTGTCGCACTCAACGACGCGCTCCACACGAACGTCTGAATGATGGCTGTTCGTTCCCGGAAGGGCGTGGTCACGCTCGTCGTTGGCGCCGTGCTGGTGATTGCCGCCGCCTTCGGCCTGCGCGCGCTGTGGTCGACGGCGAAGCACCAGCTGACCGCCGACAGCTGCACGATCGGCGCGTACGAACTCGATCCCGACCAGGCCGTCGTCGCCGCCGCGATGGTCGGTGCCGTCACCAAGTACCCCGTGAACCTGCCGGAACGCGCCTCCGTCCTGGTTCTGGCCGCCGGCCTGCAGGAGAGCAAGTTGACCAACCTGGCCCCCGGCGCAGGCGACCGGGACTCGGTCGGGGTGCTCCAGCAACGGCCGTCGCAGGGTTGGGGTGGCGGCGACCCGGCCAAGCTCAACGACGTCGGCGAGGCGACGAAGGAATTCCTCGACGCGATGGTGAAGGTGTCCGGCTGGCAGACCCGCCCGCTGGCCGACGTGATCCAGGCGGTGCAGATCTCCGCCGACGGCAACGCCTACGCCCAGCACGAGCTGGAAGCGCAGACCCTCGCCGATGCGTTGTCCGGCAGCAAACCGGCCGCCATCTCGTGCAGCTTCAACAAGCCCACGAAGGTGGCGAGCCCGGCCTCGGTCGCCACGCAGGTGCACCAGGAGCTGGGGGTGCGGACGCCGACCGTGGCCGGCCTCAGCGTGCGAGTGCCGTCCGCGCGGTGGCAGACGGTCGGGTGGTTCGTCGCGAATGCCGACCGCCTCGGGATCGAGCAGGTCCGCTACAACGGCAAGGTCTGGTCGCGCACCGGCGGCTGGAAATCGTCGTCCGACTCCGCGGTCGCCGTCACGGCGACCATGTACGACCTGAAGAAGTAGCCGCTACTCCTCGGCCTGCGGCGGCAGGTCCTTGATGAACTGCGGGTCGTTGTCGGTCTTGCCGACCTTGGACGCCCCGCCCGGCGAGCCGAGCGTGTCGAAGAAATCGACGTTCGCCGCCGTGTAGTCCCGCCACTTCTCCGGCAAATCGTCCTCGTAGAAGATCGCCTCGACGGGGCAGACCGGCTCGCAGGCACCGCAGTCGACGCACTCATCCGGGTGGATGTAGAGCATCCGGCCACCCTCGTAGATGCAGTCGACCGGGCACTCCTCGATGCAGGCCTTGTCGATGACATCGACGCACGGCTCGGCGATCACGTAAGTCACTGCGCTCCTCCGGGGCGATGGAGACGGAACAGACGGCGGGTCGGGCCGGGGCCCCTCGCGGGTCCCTCGGGGTAGCTGTCAGCACCTAGTATGCCGCTCGTGTTGGAGCCTAGTTGGGTGGGTCGCCGGGTCAGCGTGCGCCGAGTCCTGGATCACGGTCCGGACGGGCGATCGCGGTTCGGCGACGTCGTGGGAGATCTCGTCAGCCTCGGCGCGCAGACCGCCGTCGTCGACACCCGCCACGGTCTGATCGAGGTGCCACTCGAGTCGGTGTCGATCGCCCGCCTGGTGCCGCCTTCGACCGCCGACGAGCTCGCGCTCGAGACGGTCGCGGCGCAGGGGTTGCGGCCGGCCGAGACGGAGGAACTCGGCGGTTGGCTGCTGCGTGCCGACCACGGGTTCACGCGTCGCGCGAACTCCGTCCTGCCGCTGCGCCAACCCGGCCGACCGCTGGACGAGGCGCTGGCGCTCGCGCACGCCTGGTACGCCGAGCGCGGCCTCCCGTTGCGGCTGCAGGTGCCGGTCGAGGGGCGTCGGCTGTTGGATGCCGAGCTCGGCGAGCGGGGATGGGCGGCGACCGCGCGCACGCATCTCTTCGTCGCCCGGCTGGACGCGCTGAGCGCGCCGTCGGCCGGCGCAGGTCCACCAGTGGAGATCGCCGACCGTCCGGACGCCGACTGGCTCTCGCTCTACCGCGACGGCGGCGGGCAGAGCGAGACCGGCCGCGCGCTGCTCAGCCGCCACGACCGGCTGGCGTTCGCCACCGCCCGGGTGGAGGGCCGGCCGGTCGCCGTCGCCCGCGGCGCCGTCGATGACGGCTGGCTGGGAGTGATGGCGGTCGAGGTCGAGCCGGACCACCGCCGACGCGGCCTCGCGGGAGCGGTGATGGCGGCACTCTGGCGTTGGGCCGCCACGACGCACGGCGCCACGCACAGCTATCTGTCGGTGCTGGTCGACAACACCTCGGCCGTGGCCCTGTACGACCGGCTCGGCTACTGGGTGCATCACGACTACCACTACCGCGACGAGCCCGCCGCCGAAGCGCCCTAGACTCGAGGGCATGTCGTCGCCCCCGGACAACAGCAAGCTTTTGGTCATCTCCTTCGACAATCCCCTGTGGGCCCAGGAGTTCCTGCTCGCCGCGGCCCGGCTGCAGCGCGAAGAGGACCTGCAGCTGCACGACGCCGTCATCATCCGCCGGGACAAGGACGGCACCTCGCACGTCACCGAGACCACCGATGTGACGCCGGGCCAGGCCGGCGTCGGCGCCGGGGTGTGGGGATTGCTGCTCGGCACGCTGTTCGGCGGCCCGATAGGCGGGCTCGTGGTCGGCGCCGCCACGGCCGGTGGTGGGGCCCTCTACGCGAAGTTGCGCGACACCGGCGTCAAGGACGCGACGATCGAGGAGCTGCGCAAGGCCGTCCCGCCCGGCCGGACCGCGGTCGCGCTGCTCGTCAGCCACGTCTCGGTGGCCGATCTGCAGCGCGAGCTGACTCGTTTCCCGGGCGCGGAACTCGTCGAGACCGACATGCCGCCGGCGGCGGTCAACGCCGTCCAGGAGGCGCTGAAAGAGGCCAACCGGGAGCCGTTCAGCGGCTGAGCGCGCTCAGCCTCGAGCCGCCGCCTGCTCCTTGGTCACCGGCGGGGGGGTCAGCCACACCACGGTCACCGTTCCGACGAGCGCGCCGCCCAGCAGGGCGCCGTAGGTCACGTACTGGGCTGCTGCCGGGGAGCCCGGCAGGATCACGTCCCCCTCGGGGCGGCCGAGCACACCGAAGGCAACCATCACGATCAGCCAGGCGGCGAAGGGCGCAAGGGCGGCCGGTGTCGTGGGCACGAGGGACCGGGCGAGCCGGGGCAGCAGGATGTTGCCGGCCAGCGCCAGGACGACCGCGATCGGGACGATCACCGAGCCCACGTACAACGGCACCAGCAGCGCTTCGAGCAGCGCGGCGAGGCCGCCGCAGATGGTGAGGACCGCCACGCCGAGCCAGTCGAGCCAGCCCCACGACTTCACGACGGGACGTCCAACCCGGCGAACAGGTCGGTCTCACGCCCGTCGGCGTCGCGTTCGACCCCGAGCTCACCATGCGCCAGGCGGAAGTACTCGATCGACAGCGCCTCGCGACCGAGCATGTTCGACAGCGCGAAGAACGGGCCGTCGACCGCGATCTGGGTCCGGTGCGCGCGCAACGCCGCGAGTTTCTGTTCGCCGAAGCCAGTGGCATCGACGGCCGTCGTCACCAGCTCGTCCGGCACGCCGAACGGCAGGTCCTCGACGTTCGCGACGCCGAACGGCAGGTCGGTCGCCTCACCGATTGCGTCGAATCCCTTTTTGAGCACGGACTTGGGGATCGTGGTCCAGTAGACCTTCGACACCCGCCACGGCTCGCCGCTGCCGTACGCCGGGTCGGCCGCCTTCTCGGCCGCGGCCGTGGCCACCCGGTGCGCCATGATGTGGTCGGGATGGCCGTAGTCACCGTTGTCGTCGTAGGTCACCATGACCTGCGGACGGACCTCGCGCACGACGTCCACCGCGGCAGCGACTGCGGCGTCGAAGACCTCGGGTTCGGACGCCGCCCGCCAGAACGCCCGCGGGTGCTCATTGGCCGCGGTGTCCATCATGCCGCTGTCCCGGAAGCGCCCGGCGCCGCCCAGGAACCGGTGGTCGGTGACGCCCAACGCCTGCATGGCGTCGGCCAACTCGCCGATGCGCAGCCCGCCCAGCTGGTCGGCCTGGCCGGCCTCGAGCTGGACGTACTCGGGCACGAGGACCTCGCCCTCTTCACCGAGCGTGCAGGTGAGCAGCGTGACCTGCACGCCCCGCGCCACGTAGCTGGCCATCGTCGCGCCGGTGCCGATGGACTCGTCGTCCGGATGGGCATGCACGAGAAGCAGCCGAAGGTCACCCACGCCGCGACCGTATCGCGTCAGGAGGATTCGCCCTCGAGGACGAGCTCGCCTTCCTCGTCGACGAAGACCTCGTCGCTCAGCCGGGTCGGCTCGCGCCGTTCGGAGCCGGGCAGGCAGACCATCGGCTGGGACGCCTGCTCGTCGGTCGGCCGGCCGGTCGGCCACGGGGCCAGCTCGGCGGCCAACTGCTCATGCGTCTCACCCACCTCGAGGATGTCCGTTCGGGCGGCCGCGAAGTGGCACGCGGCCTCGTGGCCGGTGAACTTCGCCTCGAGTGCCGGCTCGACGTTGACGCACCACTCGCGCTGGGCGTTGTCCAGCTCGTGCGCGAACTTCTGGCACCGGGTGCGGAACCGGCAGCCGGACGGCGGGCTGACCGGACTCGGCACGTCACCGGTCAGCAGGATCCGCTTGCGCTCCCGCTCCTTCACCGGGTCCGGAAGCGGAATCGCCGACATCAGCGCCTGCGTGTAGGGGTGCGAGGGCCGGCTGAAGAGTTCGTCCGCGTCCGCTGTCTCGACGACCTTGCCGAGGTACATCACGACGACCCGGTCGGCAATGTGCCTGATGACCGAGAGGTCGTGGGAGATGAACATGTACGAGAGCCCGAAATCCTTCTGCAGGTCCTCCAGCAGGTTGATCACGCCGGCCTGGATCGACACGTCCAGCGCGGACACCGGCTCGTCGAGCACCAGCAGCTTCGGCTTGAGCGCCAGTGCGCGGGCGATGCCGATGCGCTGACGCTGGCCGCCGGAGAACTCGTGCGAGTAGCGGGCGCCGTGTTCGGGGTTGAGCCCCACCTGCGCCATCAGATCGCGGACCTGCTGTCGCCCGTTGCTCTCGCCGCGGTACAGCCCGTGGATGCGCAGCGGCTCGGCGATGAGCTCGCTCACCGTCATCCGCGGGTCGAGCGAGGCGAACGGGTCCTGGAACACGATCTGCATGTCCCGCCGCAGCGGGCGCATCTCCTTGTTCGAGATTTGGGTCAGATCGTGCCCGCGCCAGGTGATCGACCCGGCCGTGGCCGGGACGAGATTGAGCAC
>JAVHVD010000099.1:0-11443 GCA_032160745.1 Pseudonocardiales bacterium | reverse complement strand
CGCCCACGGCCGGCAGTTTCGGCGAGCTGGGCGCCGATCCGCATCGCGGGGTTCAGTGCCGTCGACGGATCCTGGGGCACGTAGGACACCAGGGTGCGCCGCGCCCGGCGGCGGGTGGTGTCGTCGGCACTGACCAGATCGGTGCCGTCGATGCGGACCGAACCGGTGACCTCGGTACCCGGACGCGCGTAGCCGAGCAGGGCCAGCGCCAGCGTCGTCTTGCCCGATCCTGACTCACCGACCAGGCCGAACACCTCGCCGCGGTGCAGGCTCAGGTCGAGACCGCTGACGATGTCGTAGCCACGCTCGCCGGGCACGCGCACGGTGAGGTCCTCGACGCGCAGCACCTCTCGCAGATCGCCCGCGGTGGTCATGGCGAGATCATCTCCAGGACGTCGAGGTTGCGGGCGCCGTCCTCGCCGGTGGCGAACGCGACGTCGGCACCGAGGAAGGCGGCGGTGACGGTGTCGAGCTGGGCGTGCGCGGACACCGGTGTCGAGCCGGTGATGTCGGTGGTCGTGCCGTCCGGCGTGATGAGTTCGGCGTGTCCCTGGCCGTCCGGCGAGGTGTCGGTGGCGATCAGGCAGCCCTCGGTGCCCACGACCTCGACCACGGTCGTCGGGCGGAACCAACTGCCCGTGATGACCATCGATGCCACGACGCCGTCGGCGAAGCGCAGTGTCGCCACGGCCAGGTCCTCCGTCTCGTAACCGTTCTGGTGCTCGGTCTCGCCCGCCGCTGCGATGACGTCGCCGAGCAGCATCCGGAGCAGGTCGATGTGGTGCGTGCCGATGTCGGCCAGGACGCCCCAGCGCGCCTTGTCGCGCTCGCCCCGCCAGGTGCGCGGTGCACCGATCCGCCGCATTCCGTAGAGCGAGCGCGCCGTCACGATGCGGCCGATGGCGCCGTCGGCGATGAGCGTCTGCATGCGTTGGTGGGCGGGGACGTAGCGGGCCTGGTAGCCGGTGGCCAGGTACACGCCGGCGTCCTCGGCGAGTTGCACCAACTTCCAGCCTTCTGCCGAAGTGAGCGCGATCGGCTTCTCGAGCAGCACGTGCTTGCCGGCCGCGATCGCTGCGACCGCGTGGTCGAAGTGCAGATAGCTGCTCGACGCGATCCAGACCGCCGAGATGTCGGGGTCGGCGCACAGCGCGGCGACGTCGTCGTGGACGCGGGGCACCGAGTGCTCCGCGGCGAACTCCCGCGCCCGCTCGGGGGTACTGCCCACGATGGCGTTCAGCTGCGCCGTCGACGACGCGTCGAATGCGGGAACACAAGTACGCGCTGCGTATCCAGAGGTGCCGACGAGACCCCAGTTGAGGACGGCCACGTCAGCCTCCGTTGCCGATGTGCGCGATGAGCGCCTCGGCCATGCCGACCGTCTGCCGGGTGCGCGAGTCCCATGTCGCACCGCCGTTGTGCGGTGTCAGCACGACGTTGTCCATCTTGCGGAGCGCCAACGGGACGAAGGGTTCATGGACCACCGGCGGCTCGTCCCAGTAGACGTCGAGCCCGGCGCCGGCGATGACACCGTTCTCCAGCGCCGCGATCATCGCCGGCTCGTCGACGAGGCGCCCCCGGCCGGGATTGATGAAATAGGCCGTCGGCTTCATCAGGGCGAATTCGGCCGCTCCCATCAGGGCGTGCGTCGACTCGTTGTAGTTGGCGAGCATGACGACGTAATCGCTGCGCGACAGCAGGTCCGGCAGCTCGGCCACCCATTCGATGCCCAGTGCGGCCTCCCGGGCGGCCGCCAGCCGCGTCCGCTTGGTGTAGATGACCTCGGCGTCCACGGCCTTCAGCCGCGGCACCAGCTCCTCGGCGACCCGGCCCATGCCGATCACGCCGACGACCTTGTCGGTGCAGCCGACCCCCATGAGATCCATCGTCATCTCTTGGCGGAAACCACCGGCCCGGGTGTAGCGGTCTGCTTCGGTCACCCGGTAGGCCGCACAGAGCAGCAGCGCGAGCGTGAGGTCAGCTGTCGCCTTCGCGTTGCCCGCGCGTGCGGTCGGGGCCGGTGGCGTGGTTACCAGCTCGATCCCGGCCGCCGTGCAGGCGTCGACATCGATCATGTCGGAGGCATCGCGACCACCGACGACGATGCCTTTGAGTCGGGGCGTCCCGGCCACGACCTCGGCCGAGATCATCGTCTCGTGCATCGCGAAGATGTAGTCGCACCGGTGAGCCACCGTGGTCAGCTCGTCGGTGCTGACCATGCGGTCGGAATGCGGATAGACCTCGACCTCGGCGACCGAGCGCATCAGCTCGAGCGCCGGCTCGGGTATCGGTTGGACGACGAAGATGCGGGTTCCCACGCTGAAAGCTCCTGCCCGGAGTCACCGGCCGACCGGCTCCGCCACGCTGTGGATTGTGCATAATCCTGCGGACGAACCGAGCGTGCTCCGCCGCCGAGGCCACGGCAAGGCACGAAACCAAGCCCTTACATTCGAAACCGAGCGTTAACACGTTCGAGGGTTGCCGACCCGGTTCGGCTACCGGCGGGGATCGTGCGTCGGGCACACTGATCGTGATCAGACGCGACGCAGGGCGCGCAGATCAGGGAGGTCAGCCGTCAGTACATTCATCGCTCGGCAAGCCCACACGCCCGCGTCCCGCACGACGCAGGCCTGGGTCACTGACGTATTGCGGGAGCAGATCATCACCGGTGTCGTACCGGCCGGGGGCCGCCTGCGCCAGGTCGACATCGCCACCGAGCTCGGCGTCTCGACCACGCCCGTTCGCGAGGCGTTCCGCTCGCTGTCGACCGAAGGGCTCGTGCAGATCGACGAGCACCGCGGTGTCGTCGTCCGCAGGCTCACGCTCGAGGAATGCATCGAGATGCAGGAGCTCATCATCGTGGTCGAGTCCGACAACCTGCTGCATTCCGTGCCGCTGATGGACGAGGCCACGCTCGATCAGGCCGAGCGCCTGTGCCGCAAGATGGATCGCGCGGGCAACCGGTACGGACTGCTGAACCGCGACTTCCATCTGACCCTGGCCCGGCCCTCCGGGCGGCTGCGGGCCATCTCTCTGCTCAGCGAGCTGCTCACCCTCAGCGCATTGCACGTGCCGGCGGACAGCAATCGCATCGCCGGCCGCCGCCGGCAGGCGCAGCAGGAGCACTACGCGCTCGTGGCCGCAGCGCGCGCGGGCGACGCCGAGAAGGCCGCGCACATCCTGCGCGAGCACTGCCAGCCGATCCTCGGTTTGCTCAAGGACGACAGGGCCATCGCGGCCTCGGCCGGCACCGACTGACGATCGCGCGGCGCGCGGACCGACCGATCGTGTTTCGGCTGACCACCCGTTTGTAAGAAGTGTGTTTCCCCCCTTGCGGGGCGCTGCTGACTGCCGTCAACCTGCATCCAGTCCGATTGTGCACAATCCACAATTGTCGTGGACAGGCGAAGCTGCGGGGTGCGAAAGCAGATGCGGTCAGGCGTTCTGGTCGAGGACCTGAGCCGGTCGTTCGACGGAGTACGTGCCGTCGACGGCCTGAGCTTCGCCGTCCCGGCGGGATCGGTCGGCGCCGTTCTCGGCCCGAACGGCGCCGGCAAGACCACGACGATCCGCATCCTGACCACGCTCGACACCGCCGACGCCGGACGGGCTTTCGTCGGCGGCTACGACGTGGCCCGGCAGGCGCACAGCGTGCGCTCGATCATCGCGCTGACGGGACAATATGCGGCCGTCGACGGCGACCTGACCGGCCGGCAGAACCTGATCATGATCGGCCGGTTGTTCCATCTGAGTCGGCGAGCGGCCAAGGCTCGGGCCGACGACCTGCTCGACCGGTTCCGGCTGGCCCCGGCGGCGAGCCGCCTGACCCGCAGCTATTCGGGCGGGATGCGCCGGCGGCTCGACCTGGCCGCGAGCCTCGTGACCGCACCGAGCGTGCTGTTCCTCGACGAGCCGACCACCGGCCTCGACCCGACCAGCCGGGAGGAGCTCTGGGCAGTGGTGCGCAGCCTGCGCGCTGACGGCGCGACGATCCTGCTCACCACGCAGTACCTCGAAGAGGCTGACCGGCTGGCCGACAACGTGACCGTGATCGACCACGGGCAGGCCGTCGCCAACGGCACACCGGCCGCGCTCAAGGCGGCCTTCGGGGGCGACGTCCTGGAGTTGGTTTCCGGAAACGCGGACACCGCCGACAGTGCGGCGCGGTTCCTCACCGAGAAGGCCGGGGTGCCCGACGCGGCCATCGGGCGCGCCGGTGACCGGGTCGCGGTCACCGTGCCGGCCGGGACCTACACCGTGGTCGAGGCGACCCGCCTGCTGGACGCCGAGGGACTGTGGCTCGAGGACATCCACCTGCGGCGAGCCTCACTCGACGAGGTCTTCACCGCGCTCACCGACCAGGGCGGTCGAAGTGCGCGCTGACCTCGAAGTGGACGTGGGCTGGGATGCCGTGGATGTCCTGCCGTCGCTCCCCCGGCTGCGGATGGCCGACGCGGCCGGCAACATCGCGACCATCGCCAACCGCAACCTGGTGAAGTTCTACCGCAACCGCCAGCTGTTGCTGCTGTCCGTCGTCCAGCCGCTGACCAACATGATGTTGTTCGCGTACGTGTTCAACGGGGTCGCCCACATCCCCGGCACGTCCTACCGCGAGTACGTCATCCCCGGCGTGCTGATCCAGGCCGTGATGGTGACGGCGATGCGTACCGGGGTGACCGTCTCCTACGACTCGGACTCGGGCATGAACGACCGCTTCCGGTCGCTGCCCATCGCGCGGTCGGCGGTGCTGATCGGGCGCACCCTGAGCGACACCGCACGGATCGCATTGCAGACCATCGTGCTGACCGTCATCGCCTGCACGGCGGTGGGTTACCACTTCAGCGCCGGCGCATTCCGCGCAGTGCCGTTCGTGCTCTCCATCACCTGCTTCGGGTTGGCAGTCACCACGTTCAGCGCGTGGGTCGGGCTGGTGGCCAGCGACCCGGAGAGCGCCCAGACGATCCTCATCACGCCCACTCTTCCGCTCGTGTTCGGCAGCTCGGGTTTCGCCCCGGTGTCGCGACTGCCCGGGTGGATGCAGCTGTTCGCCGAGGTCAACCCGGTGACGGCTGCCGTCGATCTGGTTCGCGCGCTGGCCGTGGGTGGCCAGTTGGTGACCCCGTTCATCCACTACCTGCTCTGGACAGGAGGCATCACGGCCACCTTCACCTGCCTGGCGGTCCGTCGCTATCAGCGCGGCTGATCACCCGAACCGCACGCGGCAGTGTCGCCGTAATCGCCCGTTCACGACGGCCACATGGCCGGGCAACGCCAGCAATTTATCGTTCGCCGATCACAACCGTTCCCGCGTCACCAGGCGCGCTGACGGTCAGTGCCGAAAGGACTTCCCGATGAACTCACCTGTGGATCGCCGCAGCTTTCTCATCGGCGGGGCAGGCGCACTCAGCCTCGCCGCGCTGGCGGCCTGCACCAGCGGCTCGTCGAGCAACTCCGCCGCTACCAGCGGCAAGACCAGCTCGGGCCCGGCCAAGCGAGGCGGCACTCTGGTCGTCGGCAGCCTGGGCAGCAACAAGGACACGTTGGATGCGCATCAGAGCAGCACAGACATGGATCAGCAGCGCTGCCAGAATCTCTACGACAGCCTCACCTACCTCGAAGGGACCCTGCCGTACCACTTCAAGCCCGCGCTCGCGGAATCGATCGAGGTGGGCGCGGATGCAATGACCGCGACGGTGCGCCTGCGCCCGGGCGTCGAGTTCCACAACGGCAAGACGGTCGGCGCCGAGGACCTCATCTTCACCATGCAGCGAATCCTGGACCCGAAGAACCCCGGCCGCGCACACACGGCCTTCGCCGCGGTCGATCCGTCCGGGATGACGAAACTGGACGCGCGGACCGTGCGCTTCGCGTTCAAGTCGCCCGACGCGATCTTCGGCAAGCGGTGGGGATCAGCAACGACCAGCATCCTCCCGGTGGGCTTCGACCCGAAACACCCGGTGGGGACCGGCCCGTTCAAGTTCAAGAGCTTCACGCCGGGCTCGCGCAGCGTCTTCGTCCGCAACCCGAACTACTGGATCGAGGGCCAGCCATACCTCGACGAGCTGCAGATCATCGACTTCGCGGACAACACGTCCCGTACCGCGGCGGTGCTGTCCGGCCAGATCCAGGCGCTGGACGGTGTCGAGCCGGCGGTGCTCGGCCAGCTGTCGAGCGCGCAGCTGGAAACGCTGATCACCAAGTCGGGCTTCTACCAGCCGATCACGATGCGCATCGACGCCAAGCCGTTCAGCGATGTGCGCGTGCGGCAGGCGTTCCGGCTGATGGTCGACCGGCCGGCGATGGTCACCCAGGCCTACAGCGGCTACGCCTCGATCGGCAACGACATGCCTGATCCCGCCGACCCGGGCTACCCCTCGCTGCCCCAACGGCACCAGGACATCGCTCAGGCGAAGAGCCTGCTGAAGGCGGCCGGCTACGAGGGGATGTCGGTCACGCTGACGACGGCACCGGAGAACGGTTCGCTGGTGAACTCGGCCCAGGTCTTCGCCCAGCAGGCGAAAGCGGCGGGGGTCACGGTCAAGGTCGCCAACCTCACGCCGGACGCCTACGACGCGAACTTCACCAACTGGCCGTTCACCAACGGTTACTGGGCCGCGGGCATCATCTCGACCGGCTATGCGGGTCGGTTCCTCGCCGGCGGGGGCATCAACGACAGCCACTGGGACGATCCGGCCGGAACGGCGATCTATCAGTCACTGCTCAAGGCGACCGACGAGGCGAAGCAGACGGAACTGTCCGGCGAACTGCTCAAGCGCTTCTACGACCTCGGCCCGGACATCATCCATTCCTTCAAGCAGAACATCGACGCGTACAGCAGCAAGCTGACCGGCTTCGCGCCGTTCAACAGCAACGGC
Organism: Pseudonocardiales bacterium; assembly: GCA_032160745.1. Taxonomy (GTDB): domain Bacteria; phylum Actinomycetota; class Actinomycetes; order Mycobacteriales; family Jatrophihabitantaceae; genus Jatrophihabitans. Next base: position 4,568 of record JAVHVD010000099.1, on the reverse strand, counting down.
TGGAGCCTGGGCGCGTGGCGCTACCGGCTCGTGTCCTACAAGTAGCGCGACGCGACCGGAAGGCACTGTCATGACCGCGATGGATGCGTCGACCTCGGGGCGACGCGGGCGCAGCACGTCGATCGGTGCGTTGGTGCTGCGCCGCGCCGGCAGTGGGTTGCTTACGGTGTGGCTGATCTCGGTCCTGGTCTTCCTCGCCGTCCATGTGCTTCCCGGCAACGCCGCGATCGGCCTGCTCGGTCGCGACACCAACCAGCTCGCACTGCACGCGCTGACCAAGCAGCTCGGCCTCGACCGGTCGCTGCCCTATCAGTACTGGCACTGGGTCACCGGGTTCGTGACCGGCAAGTGGGGCGACTCGCTGGTCTCGCCGCAGCCGGTGTCGGCGCTGGTCATGCGCCACGTCGCCAACACCGCGGTGCTCACCCTCTTCACGATGTTGATCACCGTGCCACTGGCCATCGTCGTCGGTACCTGGTGCGCGGTGCGCAACGGCAAGGCCTTCGACAACGGGGTCTCCATGGTGACCCTGTGCCTCAGTGCGATTCCTGGCTTCGCCATCGGCGTCCTCGTGATCTACCTGCTGGCGACGAACGTCCTGCACGTGCTGCCGGCCGCGAGCACCCTCGATCCGACCGCGTCGGTGTGGACGCAACTCAAGTTCGTCGTCGCGCCGATGATCGCGGTCGTGCTCAGCACGGTGCCCTACCCCCTGCGCATGGTCCGGGCGAGCATGATCGACGTCCTGCAGAGCGACTTCGTCATGATGGCGCGGCTGAAAGGGCTGCCGGAGCGGCGAGTCATCTTCCGGCATGCATTGCGCAACGGGCTCGGACCGATGGTGCAGTCGCTCACCCTGACGCTGGTGTTCCTCACCGGCGGGATCGTGGTCGTCGAGACCGTCTTCTCCTACCCCGGCGTCGGGTACGCGCTGGTGCAGGCGGTCAACGAGCGCGACGTGCCGGTCGTCCAGACCCTCGTGGTGCTCATCGCGCTGGCCTGCGTCCTGATCAACCTGATCAGCGACCTGGCTGTCATCGCGGTTACTCCACGGTTACGGAGCCGGTCATGACCACGATCGACATCGCACCCCGCCCACCGAGCGCGGACGCCGTTCCGGTCGCCGAGCGCCGCACGCGCCACCGCGGCTTCCTGCGGCAGTCCCTTCGGCTCGCCCGCACACAGATCGGCCTGGTCATCGTCGCGCTGGTCGTCGGCGTTGCGGTGTTCGGGCCGTATTTCGCGCCGCACAGCACGACCGAGTTCGTGGGCGCCCCGTTCTCCGGTGCCTCGCCGACTGCGCACCTGGGCGCCGACTACCTCGGGCGCGACGTCTTGAGCAGGTTCCTCAGCGGCGGGCGGGAGATCCTGATCGTGGGGCTGCTCGGCACGGTGGTCGCCGTGGGCGCCGGCACGGCACTCGGGCTGCTGTCGGGCTACGCACCGCGCTGGGTGGACGAGGCGCTCATGCGCGTGGTCGACCTGCTGCTCGCCTTCCCGGGCATCGTCCTCGCCCTGCTGGCGATCTCGGTGGTCGGGGCGCACGGGTGGGTGCTGGTGTTGGTGGTCGGGCTGACCTACATGCCCTACACCGGCCGGATCGTGCGCTCGTCGACGATGCAGGTACGCGAGTCGGACTTCGTGCGCTACGCCGAAGGCACCGGTATGCCACTTCGGCGCATCCTGTCCGGCGAGATCCTGGCCAACATCGCGGCCCCGCTGACGGTCGAGTTCGGTCTGCGGCTCACCCACTCGATCGCGCTGATCGCCGGCCTCGACTACCTCGGCCTGGGCGTCGCGCAGCCCGCGGCCGACTGGGGGCTGATGACGCACGAGAACGAGAGCGGTCTGACCGTTGCGCCGCTCAGCGTGTTGCTCCCCGTGCTGGCCATCGTCCTGCTCACCGTCGGGGCCAACCTCGTCACCGACGGCATCGGGCACGCCGCTGCCGGCGTCGACCGCAGTCTCGAATCGGAGTAGTCACAATGCGTCCCAAGGTCTTCGTGTGCCAGCCGGTGCCAGAGGTCGCCCTCGACCATCTGCGCACGGTCGCCGAGATCGAGGTGTTCCCGTTCGCCCATCGCGAGATCTCGGTGGGCGAGCTCGAGGCTGCCGCTCGCCGGTCCGACTACGTCTTCTGCATGCATTCGACGCCGATCACGGCGTCGATGGTCGCGGCCAATCCGGCGCTGAAGGGGTACGGCGTCGCCCGGGCCCGGGTCGACACCCAGGACTTCGAGGCCTGCGACGCGGCCGGCATCGCATTGCTGGAGGCGACCCCCACCGAGCCGCCGCCCGGCGGCGGTTACAGCGCGAACGGCTATGGGCTCAACCCGCGCGCGACGGCCGATCTGATGGTGGCGTTGCTGTTGAACCTCGCGTACCGGGTCGTCGAGGCCGACCGGTACTGCCGCGGCACGGGCTTCTTCCAGGAGATGACGATGGACCTGATGGGCCAGGGGTGCACCGGGAAGACGGTGTCGCTCTACGGCCTGGGCCGGGTCGCCCGGCAGGCCGTGCCCAGGCTCCGAGCGCTCGACATGACCGTCCTCTACACGAAACGCACCCGGCTCTCTCCCGATGACGAGGGTGAGCTCGGCGTCGAGTGGGTTGCCGCCCCGGACGAGCTGATCGCCCGTGGTGACTACGTCTGCATGCTCGCCAACTTCGAGGACGCGAATCTACGGCTGATGGGTGAGCGTGAGTTCGCGCTCATGAAGCCGACGGCGTACTTCATCAACGTAGGCCGCGGGCGGCTGGTCGACGAGGACGCACTGATCCGTGCCCTGCAGAGCGCGACGATCGCCGGCGCCGGTCTCGACGTGTTCTGGCACGAGCCGCCGGTCGTGCTGGATGCCTACATCCCGAAGTCGCTGCGCCGGCTCGAGAACGTGGTGCTGACGCCACACAACGGCGGGGCGACGTGGGACTCGCGCGGCGCCCAGACCTTCGCCATCGCCGACGCGATCGTCACCGACATCAAGCGCCGCTGTGCGACGGCCGAGCCGGCCACGGCGCAGCAGCGATGAGGTGACCCTTTCGCGCGCCACCGGTTCCTTCGGGGTGCTCGGCAACCGGGCGTACCGCGCGTTGTGGCTGGCCGAGTTCGCCGGCGACCTGGGCAACTGGATGCAGACCGTCGGCGCGCAGTGGGTGATCGTCCGGCGGGGGGACGCGATCGTCCTTGCCGCGCTGGTCGTCGCGGCCGCGCGGGTGCCCATCCTGGCCGTGGCGGCGCCGGTCGGCGCGCTGGCCGACCGTCTCGACCGGCGGCGTCTGTTGCTGTGCTCGCAACTGTTCCAAGGCGTCGTCGCAGCGGTGCTCACCGTCGCCAGCCTTCGCGGGGACGTAGGCCCCGCGATGCTGCTCGGCTCGACGGCGCTGCTCGGCCTGGGTTCGGCGGTGTCGATGATCGCCTTCCAGGCGCTCATCCCCGAGGTGGTCGAACCGGCCGACCTGCCCTCGGCTGTGGCCATGGCGCAGGTGAACCTCAACATCGCCCGGGTGATCGGGCCGCCGCTCGGCGGCCTGCTCGTCGGGCTGGCCGGGCCGCAGACGGTCTTCGCATTGGACGCCTGCTCCTATCTTGTGTTCGCCGCGGTGCTCGTCGGGTGCACTGTGCCGGCCACGCCGCCGTTGCCGGCGGCCGGCCGGCTGCGCGATGAGGTGTCGGCCGGGATCGTGGCGATCCGCTCGACGCCGGTATTGCGGCGTGCCTTCCTACACATCACGGTGACGACGCTCCCCTACAGCGCCGTGTGGGCGCTGCTGCCCAGCGTGGCCGTCCACCTGCTCGGGCTCGGCGCAACGGGCTACGGCGTGCTGCTCGCCGCCGTCGGCGTCGGCTCGATCGTCGGCGTCGTCGCGTATCGCGCCCTGACGACGCGCCTGGGAGCGACGCGATTGCTGGTCGCAGCCAACGTCGCGGCCTGCGCACTACTCGTGCTGGTTGTGCTCACCGGCGCTCCGGCGATGGCGGTGGCGTGCCTGTTCGGATTCGGACTCGCCTCCCTGGTGATGCAGACGCAGCTCGGGGCGACAGTGCAGGTCAGCGCGTCCGACCAGGCTCGGGCCCGGACGCTCAGCGTGTTCACCAGCCTGCGGGTCGGCGGCCAGGGCATCGGTGCGATCGGCTTCGGGCTGCTGGGCCAAGCCACGGGAGCCGGACCGGCGATGATCGTGGCCGGAGCCGGCTTCGGCGTGAGCGCGTTGGTAGCGATGTACCGGCCGCCGATCTGACATCGGCTCTGCTCCCGTTTCGGAGCGCGCTAGGACTGGATTGAGTCGTCCTTGGTCGCGTCGAAGCGGGTGAGAAGCAGGCGCGTGGCGGCAGGTCGGTGGATGGCCCCGCCATGGGCCATGCTGTGTCGCGCTGCCGGTGAAGCGGCCGACCACGGTGGCGTCTGCCGGATCATCCCCGGTGTCAGCCGGTGCTCCTGCCCGTTCGCAGAGTTGCGTCCACGTCCCGTGGGCGCAACGCTGCTGGCGATCACTCTTGACCGCACGACGGGCGCCGTCCCCGCCGGAGACGGGGCCCGTCGGAGGTCTGGTTCAGGTCAGCTGGTGAC
>JAVHVD010000098.1:0-6134 GCA_032160745.1 Pseudonocardiales bacterium | reverse complement strand
CCGGTGAGGACCTTGACGTTGCTGTCCTTCTTGAGCGAGTCGATGTCGGTCGGGCTCATCGTGCGGTAGGCGATGTCGATACCGCCGCTCTGGACGTCGAGCTTCATGTTGTCCGACGTCGTGTAGTACTTCATCGTGATCTGGCTCGTCTTCGGCTTGTTCGGCCCCGTGTAGGTCGGGCTGGCCTTGAACTGGTTGAGCTGGTTCTTCTGGTAGCTCGCGATCACATACGGTCCGGAACCGACTACCTGCGCGTCCGGCAGCAGCTTGTCCGCCGGGAAGACCTGGGAGTCGACGATCGGGCCGGCCGACGTCCCGAGCACGAACGGCCACGTCTGGTCGTTCGGGTTGTTGAGCGTGAAGACGACGGTGTCATCGCCCTCGGCCGCGACCGACTTCATGTTCGCGATGAGGGACCCCGGCCCGTTCGGGTCGTTGATCTTGCCGATGCGCTGGAACGTGAACACGACGTCCGCGGCCGTGAGGTCGTGGCCGTTCGAGAACTTCAGATTGGGCTGCAGGACGCACTTGTACGTGGTCGGAGTGCTGAATCCGCAGCTCTTCGCCGCGTCGGGCTTGGGCTCCTTGCCGCCGGCCGGGACGTTCATCAGGAACTGGTAGATGTTCGTCTCGACGGTCAGCGATCCGAAGTCGTAGGAGCCGGCCGGGTCGAGCGCGGTCACCGTGTCGGTGGTGCCGATGGTGACCGGCTTGCCACCCGCAGGAGCGCCGGAGCTGGCACCGCCACTTGCGGCAGCGCCGCTCGACTTGTTGTCGTTCTTCTTGCCGGCACCACAGGCCGCGAGGGTCACGGCCGCGGCGAGCGCCACGGACAGCGTGATGGTCCTTCTTCTACGAGATGAAAGCGCCATGTCGTCCTCTCTTCGGCGAACGGAGCCCTGAGAGCCCCGGTCGGTGGGAACCCTGCCCCCGGGTGGTGAGATCCGGAGCGTAGCGCCCGCCCACACGCGCCCGTGACGACCGACACAACCTTGTTACCGGGCCGGTCGCCCGGGACTACCCGCTATGCCGTTCACCTGCCGTTCACCTTCCGTCCGCCGAAACATCACCGCATGTCCGTAGCGTCCGCCACGTGGACGTCTCCCTCCTCGTGGTCGTCGTCATCATCACGGCCCTTGCCTTCGACTTCACCAACGGTTTCCATGACACCGCCAACGCCATGGCGACGTCGATCGCCACGGGCGCACTTCGTCCCAAGGTCGCCGTCGCGATCGCCGGTGTGCTGAACCTCGTGGGCGCCTTCCTGGCGACCGAGGTGGCCAAGACCATCTCCGGCGGCCTGGTGGACGACACCAAGGTGACGCCGGCGATCGTGTTCGGCGGCCTGATCGGCGCGATCCTCTGGAACCTGGTCACCTGGCTGTTCGGGCTGCCCTCCTCGTCGTCACACGCCCTGTTCGGCGGCCTGATCGGCGCGGTGTGGGTGGCGGCCGGAGCCGGGGCGATCCACTTCGACGTGGTCGTGGAGAAGGTCCTGGTCCCCGCGGTCGCGTCGCCTGTGGTCTGCGGGGTCGTCGCCGCGATCGGGACGTTCCTCGCATATCGGCTGACCAGGCGGGCGCGCCGGTCCTCGGTGGACCGCGGCTTCCGGCACGGTCAGACGTTGTCGGCGTCGATGGTCGCGCTCGCCCACGGTACCGGCGACGCCCAGAAGACGATGGGCATCATCACGCTGGTACTCATCTCCTCGGGCAACCTGGCTTCGAAGTCGGGGCCGCCGTGGTGGGTCGTGCTGCTCGCCGGGCTGGCGATCGCGGCCGGGACCTACGCCGGCGGGTGGCGCATCATCCGCACGATGGGCAAGGGCATCACCGACATCGAGCCGCCGCAGGGCTTCGCGGCCGAGACGTCATCCACCGCCGTGCTGCTCGCCTCCTCGCACCTGGGCTTCGCGCTGTCGACGACCCAGGTGTGCGCCGGCGGCATCCTCGGTTCGGGAATCGGGCGCCGGTTGGCCGAGATCCGCTGGACGGTCGCCCGCCGCATGGCGCTGGCCTGGCTGTTCACGCTTCCGCTGGCCGCCGTCGTCGGTGGCCTTGCGGCCAAGGTGGCGGTGTCCGGAAACGGGGGCGTCCTGCTCGTCGCTCTGGTGACGATGAGCGCGGTGGTCGCGATCTACGTCTACTCCCGCCGCACGGCGGTCAACGCCGACAACGTCAACGACTCCGCCGCGGTCGCGCTCGCTCCCGAGCCCACCCTCGCTGCGGCGGCCTGAGGAGGACGGCATGGCTGGTATCGAGATCCACTGGTCGGGGCTGTTCAAGGTCGCCGAGGTCAGCCTGCTGTTCGGCGTCGGCATCGTTGCGGTGTTCGCGCTCGGGGTGCTGGGCCTGTCCAAGGCCGAGGCGGCCAAGTCGGCGCCGAGCGGATCGGCGGCGCGGGCGACCGGCCTGGCGACGGCCGGCGTGGCGTTCGCCGCGTGCTGTGCTGCGCTGCTCTACGGGCTCTACCTGCTCATCCCGCAGTTCCACTGAGGTCTCCGCGCGGTCGGCATGCCGCCCGCCCGTAGGCTGGCAGGTGTGGGTGACCGGCTGCCGATCAAGATGCTGCACGACCGCGTCCTGGTGAAGGACTCGCACGAGGACGGCGAGCGGCGATCGTCGGGCGGGATCTTGATCCCGGCGACGGCCCAGGTCTCCAAGCGGCTCATGTGGGCCGAGGTGCTGGCCGTCGGCAACCACGTCCGCGCCGTGGAGACCGGGGACCGCGTGCTGTTCAGCCCCGACGACCGCTTCGAGGTCGAGATCGCCGGGGAAGAGTTCCTGCTGCTGCGCGAGCGTGACCTGCACGCGGTCGCCGCCGAACGCAACGACGCGAACACCGGGTTGTACCTGTAGGCGGCTACTCGCCGGTGGCCCCGTCGATCGTCTCGCGGAGCAGGTCGGCGTGCCCGTTGTGGCGTGCGTACTCCTCGACCAGGTGGGTGAGGACCCAGCGCAACGAGGTCGGGCCGTTGCGCGGATGGTCGAACGTCGCGTCCAGCGCGGTCCTCGCGCTGGCTGCACGGGATTCCTCGACGGCGGCGCGCCACGCAGCGAACGCCTCTTCGACCGCGGCCGCGGTCCCGACCGCGTTGTCGAAGTCGCCGTCCGGTTCGTCCTCGGAGTAGAACAGCGGCGGACGTTTCGTCTCGCGAACGAACCGGTCGAACCAGTTCCGCTCGACGTCGGTCAGGTGGCGGACGATGCCGAGCAGCGACAGGGACGAGGGCGGCACCGATCGGGTGGCCAGTTGCTCGGGCGTCAGGCCGCGGCACTTGAGCTCGAGCGTCGCCCGGTGAAAGTCGAGGAAGCCCTCGATCGTGGCCCGTTCGTCACTGGTGTGCGGTGGTTCGGGTCGGCCGTCCTCGTCGATCACGACGCCCCCGTCTCTCGCAGCTTGGCCAGCCACGACCGGGCCTCGACGAACTCGGGGTCGCGCCGGCCGACGGGCACCGGCCCCTGCGCGCCGTCCCGGCGGGGATACGAACCCAGGAAGCGGACGTCGCCGCAGATCCGGTGCAGGGCGGCCAGCACGTCGCCGACCCGCTCGTCCGCGAGATGGCCCTCGCAGTCGATGGAGAAGCAGTACTGCCCCATACGGCCCTTCGTCGGGCGGGACTCGATGCGGGTCAGGTTGACGCCCCGCGTCCCGAACTCGGACAGGATCTCGAGCAGGGCCCCGGCATGGTTCTCCCGCAGGTAGGCGACCATGGTGGTGCGGTCGTTGCCGGTGGGGCCGGGCGGCGGGGCCGGGCAGGTGAGCAGCACGAAACGGGTCACCGCTCCCCCGTTGTCGGCAATGTCGTGGGCGACGACGTCCAGGCCGTACAACTCGCCGGCCACCGCTGCGCCCACTGCCGCATCGAACTCGCCGGCCCCGACCGCCTGCGCCGCCCCGGCGGTCGACCCGACCAGCGCGACCTGCGCGTCGGGCAGGTTCTCGATCAGCCAGCGACGGACCTGCGCCTCGGCGTGCGGATGGGTGGCGACGGTACGGATGCCGGTCATCTGCGTCCCCGGCCGGGCCATCAGCTCGAACGTGACGGCGAGGTAGGTCTCCTCGGCGATGATCAGCGGTTCGCCGTTGGCCAGCTCGTCCAGGGTGGCCGGGACCGCGCCCTCGACCGAGTTCTCCAGGGGGACGAGCGCGGCGTCGGCGGCGCCCGAACGCACCGCGTCGATCGCCAGCGTCACGTTGGCCGTCGGCAGCAACGTGGCGCCGGCCGCAGCGGGCAGCGCGCGCAATGCGGCGTGCGCGAACGTCCCCTCCGGCCCCAGGAACGCGATGGTCGTCACGGGAGCATTCTGTCCTGCACCTCACCCGGCATTTCCGTTGACTGGCGCCTTGTGCGTTCACTGGCGCCTTCTAGGGCGCCAATCAGCCGGAAAGGCGCCAGTCAACAGGGTGGGCCACGGTGACTAAGCCGTCTTGCGACTGGGCAGCAGCTTGCGGCGTTTGGCGATGGCAGCGGTGACGGCCTGGTGCTCCTCGGGGGACAGGTCGTGCTCGCCCTTCCCGTCGGAGATGCTCTTGGCGTAGACGCGGGTGTCCGCGCTGCCCGCAATCGCGCTGATCGTGACACCGTCGCCGTGCTCGTCAAGCAGGGCCAGCGAGAACGACATCCGCCCGGACATCTCGCCGAAGGCGTCGTAGCGGACGAGCGCGATGTGCGACAGCCCGCCGGGCGCCGCGCCCGGCTGCGCGTCCTTTCGCTTCTTCATCTGGTCCGCGACCATCGCGCGCAGGTCGGCGATCTCCTCGGCCACGATCTCGGTGCGCTCGGTGTTGCGCTGGGTCGCCTCGATCAGCGACGCGTGCGCCTCAGGGCCGCGGGCGCCCTTGGCCAGGACGGTCGTGGCCTGACGCAGTCTCGCCAGCGTGCGCAGCGCGCAGTACGCCGCGACCAGGGCGACGTACGCCAGCACGAGCGCGAAGACCGTGACGTAATTGGACATCGCAATTCAGGCTAGGGGTGCGCTCGCCGCGAGCTCGGCAGGACACGGCAGGATCGACGCGATGTCTTCCTTCACCGCCGGTCTGATCGCGTTCGGCGTGATCCTCCTCGTCGAGCTGCCGGACAAGACGCTGGTCGCGTCGCTGGTCCTGTCGACCCGCTATCGGCCGCGCCCGGTGCTGCTCGGTGTGGCTCTGGCCTTCGCGGTGCAGTGTGTGATCGCGGGGGCCGCCGGCGGCATTATCACCCTGCTGCCGCGGCGGGCCGTCGAGGCGGTGGTAGCGCTGCTGTTCGCGATCGGAGCCGCGCTGCTGATCAAGGAGTCGCTCGAGGCCGACGACGACGTCGAGCTCGCAGAGGCCCGGGAATCGGCGCCCTTCCTGCGCATCGTCGCGACGTCGTTCGGCGTCCTGTTCGCTGCGGAGTGGGGCGACGCGAGCCAGATCGCCACCGCCGGGCTCGTCGCCCGGCACCGCGGGGTCGCCCATGCGGTGGCGACCGGGCTCGGGGCGTGGCTGGCGCTGGTGACCGTGGCGACGATCGCCGTCCTGGCCGGGCGGATCGTCGTGCGGCGCGTGCCCCTGCGTCTGGTGCACCGGGTGGCCGGGGTGCTGTTCGCGGCGTTCGCGGTGCTGGCCGCGGTCGCGGCGATGACCGATTAGGCAATTTGGCCAGCCAGACTGCCAACCTGGTAGGCAGTCTGTGCAGGTTGCCCGCTATCTGGCGGCGCACTTGCCCAGCACAGGCACACCGCGCAAGCTGACGACATGACGACAGTCGATCTCACCCCGGAAGAGCGCGACGCCCAGCTGACCATCGACCGCCTCAAGCAGCTTGTCGGGCTCGTCGACTACGACGAGTCGACCGACCCGTTCCCCGTCACGGCGATGGACGCAGTCGTCTTCGTGTCGGGCAACGCGACCCAGAGCGCGCATTTCTACCAGCATGCGTTCGGGATGAACCTCGTCGGTTACAGCGGCCCGGAGACCGGCAACCGCGACCACAAGGCGTTCGTGCTGCGCGCCGGTTCGGCCCGTTTCGTCCTCATCGGTGCCGTCGACCCGGCGAGCCGCTACGCCGATCACCACCGGCTGCACGGCGACGGTGTCATCGACCTGGCCCTCGAGGTGCCCGACGTCGACAAGTGCATCGCTCACGCCCGGGCGCAGGGCGCGAC
>JAVHVD010000097.1:0-3175 GCA_032160745.1 Pseudonocardiales bacterium | reverse complement strand
CCAAGGCCACTGTCAGGCTCATCGCCGGCTACGCCGCTCTCGAATCGGAGCGGGCGGGGCTGGGCATCGACTTCGTCTCGGTGCTGCCCGCGTTGACGCCTGCGACCGAACTCGGCGCGAAGGCGGTCGCGGCCTACGCCGAGCGCCAGGGCGTCGACGTCGACACGTTTATCCAGTCGCTGGGGCCCGCCCTCACCGCGGAGCAGGTTGGAAAGTCCGTGCTGGACATCGCCATTGGCCAGCAACGCGGCCACCGCGCCTACACGCTCACCGCGGCGGGCCTTTCGCCGCTGGAGTGAGCACGAGCAAATGTGGGTATCCGTCGACATGGCGTTCAAACTCACATACATCGACGGACAAGAATCCGACTACGACGACGGCACGAAATGGAAAGTCGAGGACGGAGTGCTCAAGCTGGGCCGGGAGGAAGGCAACTGGAGCGTTTTCGTCTCCCCTGGTCATTGGGCCACGATCGAGATCGGCAAAGGCTCGAAAGAGAAGAAGCAGGACAAGGACGAGAACGACAAGGACGAGAAGGACAACAAGGACGAGAAGGACAAAGGTGACAAGGACGACGACTGAGGCTCAGACCTCGATGCGGGAACCGATGCTCACCGTTCGGTCGAGCGGCAGGCTGAAATAGGAGGCGGCGTCGGAGGTGATGTACGAGGTCGCGATGAACAATTGCTTGCGCCATGGCGCCATCGTGGGTTCGTCGCCCGCGACGAGCTCGAGCTTGGACAGGAAGTACGAGGCCGCATCGACGTCGATGTGGCCTTCGGTCTGCGCGGGGTCGAGCAGGCGCAGTGCGGCCGGGATGTTCGGCCTTTCCATGTACCCGTAGCACGCGCTGACGTGGATGATGCCGTCCCTCTTGTAGCCGAGCTCGTCGACCGTTATTCGCTCTTCGTCGGTCAGGCGGGGCACCGGAACGGTGTCGATCGACATGACGATCACGTGTCGATGCAGCACGCGGTTGTGCTCGACGTTGGCCCGCATCGCAAGGGGCGCCGTCTCGTTGCCCCGGTTGAGGAACACCGCCGTGCCCGACATGCGCACCAGCGGCGGCTTGCAGTCCCGAAGGCCATCGATGAACTCGCGCAGTGGGCCCTCGGCCTTTTCCCTTGCACGCGTGACGATTTCGCGTCCTTTCTCCCAGGTTGTCATCACCGTGAAGGCGGCGACGGCGATGAGCAGCGGTAGCCACGCGCCGTGCACGAACTTGGTCATGTTCGCCGCGAGGAACATCAGATCCACCAGCAGGAGCAGTCCGCCGCCGGTCACGACGACCCACAGCGGCCATCGCCACCTGGTATGGGCGTAGTAGAAGAACAGTGTGGTGGTGATCGTGATCGTTCCCGTCACCGCCATGCCGAACGCGTACGCGAGTGCGGCCGAACTGCGGAACGCGAAGACGAGGATCAGCACCGCCACCATCAGCAACCCGTTGATCCACGGGACGTAGATCTGGCCGATCGTCGAGGCCGAGGTGTGGTGGATACGCAGCCGCGGCAGGTAGCCGAGCTGAGCCGCCTGCGACGCGACCGAGAACGCCCCGGTGATCACCGCCTGCGACGCGATGACCGTCGCCGCGGTGGCCAGCAGCACCATCGGAAGCCGCGCCCACTCCGGGGTGAGCAAGAAGAACGGCGCGGTCACCTTGGACTCGTCGGCGAGCACCAACGCACCCTGACCGAAGTAGCTCAGCGTGCAGGCAGGCAGCACGAGCCCGAGCCAGCCGTACGTGATGGCCTTCCGGCCGAAGTGGCCCATGTCGGCATACAGCGCCTCCGCGCCGGTGACCGACAGCACGATCGCGGCGAGGGCGAAGAACGCAATGTGGAAATGCTCCGCCAGGAACGCCACGGCGTAGGTCGGGGACAACGCCTTCAAGATTTCGGGATTGTCGACGATGCCGTTCACGCCGCACGCGCCGATCGCGACGAACCACCCGATCATCACCGGCCCGAAGAACCGCCCGACGACCGCGGTGCCACGCCGCTGGACGGAGAACAGCCCAACGATGATCACCGCGGTGATCGGCACGATGAAATCTTCGAAGCCGGGCTCAATGATCTTGAGCCCCTCGACGGCGGACAACACGGAGATCGCAGGCGTGATCATGCTGTCGCCGAAGAACAGTGAAGCGCCGAACAGCCCGAGTGCGGCCAGCATCATCGCGGTGCGGCGGCCCCGCTGGCCCGTCCATCGCCGCAGCAGCGTGATCAGTGCCATGATCCCGCCCTCGCCGTTGTTGTCGGCGCGCATCACCAGCGTGATGTAGGTCAGCGTGACGATGATCATCACGGACCAGAAGATCGTCGAAACGACGCCGTACACGTTGGCCGTTGAGATCGGCACGGGATGCGGGTCGCCGGGGTTGAAGACGGTCTGGATCGTGTAGATCGGGCTGGTGCCGATGTCGCCGAAGACCACGCCCAGCGCGCCGATCACGATCCCCGCCCGAAGCGTCTGTTGCCCCTCCACGGTTCACATCGTTGCCGAGTGCAGGCTTGTTCGCGCGAGATCTCGGCAAAGATGGGTCAGTGCCCGTTGTCGTCCTCTTCGTCGCGGCCCTACTTGTTACGCCGCCCGCGCTCGGTGTGCTGGGCACATTCCTTGCCGACGTGCCGTACGTGGGCCTTACCACGGCCTACGTCCCGCCGTACTTGCCGTGGCTGACGGTGGCATCGATGGCGGGCGGGGTGCTCGCCCTCGTCCACTGGCGTCTGCGGCGCAGCCGTATCGCCGCAGTGCTCACGGTCGTCGCCGCACTGACCGTCGCAGGAGCGTCGGTCATCGATGCGCGCATGATCGCCGCGGTCGAGCACGCAGGCGCCGATATCAGCCTCCTCGACACGTTCGGCATCGCAACGCCGAGACAGGTGGCGCCGAACGACGAGGCGACCTATACGACGTTCGAGGGACAGCCCCTGCAGCTGTCCATCTACCGCCCGGCCGGATCCGGTTCGCGCGCACCCGTTCTCGTCTATGTGCACGGCGGCGGTTGGGTCTCAGGCGACCGCGGCGCTCACAGCACCGACATGCGGTGGTTCGCCGAGCAAGGGTGGCTGGTGGTCAGCATCGACTATGCGCTGTCCTCCGCCGACCGCCACCTATGGGACGTCACCCAGGATCAGATCGGGTGCGCGCTCGGCTGGGTCGTCGACAACGC
>JAVHVD010000096.1:0-27363 GCA_032160745.1 Pseudonocardiales bacterium | reverse complement strand
GTGGAGACCGTGCGGATCAGGTCTTCCTTGCTGACCATCTTGTTGATGACCCGGCGCAGACGCTCGGAGCCGCCCTCGGGGGCGAACGTCAGGCCGGAGCGCCGGCCGTTGCGGGAGAACTCGTTGGCGAGGTCGATGTTGAACGCGTCGACTCGGGTGGACGGCAGCGACAGGCTGACCTTGTCGTCCTCGTAGCGGTCGGCGAGTTGCTTGGCCAGCGGCCCGATCTCGGAGTGGTCGGCGCTCGACAGGGACAGTAGGCCGACCTCTTCGAAGCCCGTGGCGGCCAGACCGTTCGCCACCATCTCGCCGATACCGGTGATCGAACGCTCGCGCACCGGACGGGTGATCATGCCGGCCTGGCAGAAGCGGCAGCCGCGGGTGCAGCCGCGAAAGATCTCGACGGACATGCGTTCGTGGACGGTCTCGGCCAGCGGCACGAGCGGCGTCTTCGGGTACGGCCAGTCGTCGAGGTTCATCACGGTGTGCTTGCTGACCCGCTCGGGAACTCCCGGCCGGTTCGGCGTCACCGACTCGATCCGGCCGTCCGGCTGATAGGTGACGTCGTAGAAGCGCGGCACGTACGCGCCGCCGGTGGCGGCGAGCCGCAGCAGCAGTTCGTCGCGTCCGCCGGGGCAGCCCTGCCCCTTCCAGTCAGCGACCAGGTCGGTGATCGTGCCGACAACCTGCTCGCCGTCGCCGAGCACCGCGACGTCGACGAAGTCGGCGATGGGCTCCGGGTTGAACGCCGCGTGGCCGCCGGCGACGACGATCGGATGCGTGTCATTCCGGTCGGCGGCGTGCAGCGGAATGTGCGCGAGGTCGAGCGCGGTCAGCATGTTGGTGTAGCCCAGCTCGGTGGAGAAGCTGATGCCGAGCAGGTCGAACGCGCCGATCGGCCGGTGCATGTCGACGGTGAACTGGCTGATGTTGTGCTCGCGCAGCAGCGCCTCGAGGTCGGGCCACACGGCGTAGGTGCGCTCAGCCAGCGCATCGTCGCGCTCGTTGAGGACCTCGTAGAGGATCTGCACGCCCTGGTTCGGCAGGCCGACCTCGTACGCGTCGGGGTACATCAGCGCCCAGCGCACCGCGACCGAGTCCCAGTCCTTCGTCCGCGCGTTCAGCTCACCGCCGACATACTGGATCGGCTTGGTGACCCGGAGCAGCAGCGGCTCGAGGTCGGGAAAGAGCGAGGCGACAGGCACGTCCGCCGATTGTACGGACGTCGGGCCGTACCGTTTCGTCGGCGATCTTGGATCTTGCCATGCGGCGTCCGGCGGCGGCGACACCGCTGGCAGGATCGCTGAGATGCGTCCCGCCCCGCCTGAGCTGCTCGTGCTGGGCGGGATCGGTTCCGTGCAGTTCGGCGCGGCGTTCGCCGACACGCTGTTCCCGAAGGCTGGGCCGGGCGGCGTCGTGCTCCTTCGGCTGCTGCTGTCCGGGCTGATCCTGATGGCGATCGCCCGGCCGAGCCTGCGCGGCCGCAGTCGAGCCGACGTCGGCGCGGCGGTGGCGTTCGGCCTGATCCTCGGCGCCATGAACTGGAGCTTCTACGAGGCGCTGAACCGGCTCCCGCTCGGCGTGGCGGTGACGATCGAGTTCACCGGGCCGCTGCTCGTGGCCGTGGTCGGCTCGCGCCGGATGCTGGACGGCGTGTGGGTCGCGCTGGCCGCCGGCGGAGTCGTGCTGCTGGCCTCACGTGGGGGTCACCACGGCATTCACCCGCTGGGTGTGGTGCTCGCGTTGGTCGCCGCGGCCTGTTGGGCGCTCTACATCCTGTTGTCGCAGCGGGTCGGTGCCGTGTTCGCGCGCTTGGACGGCCTCGCGATCGCACTGGCCATCGGCACGCTGGTCGTCACGCCCGCAGGCATCGTCCAAGGCGGCGATGCATTGCTGGAGCCGCACGTGTTCTTCGCTGGCCTTGGGGTCGCGCTGCTCTCGTCGCTCATCCCGTACTCGCTCGAACTCATGGCGCTGCGCCGACTTTCCGCCTATGCGTTCGGACTGCTGATGAGTCTCGAGCCCGCGGTCGCGGCGTTGGCCGGTGTGATCGTGCTCGGCCAGTCACTCACCGCGGTATTGACGGTCGCGCTCGTGATGGTGGTGGGGGCGAGCGTCGGCAACACGCTGACGGCCCGCCGCCTCCTCCGTCCCGCACCCGAGGCGTGAGCGTCAGTCGCCCGGAGCGATATAGAGCTGGGTCACCGACAAACCATCGGTCGCGAGGAAGATGCGCGAGCCCACCCGGACCCTCGACTTGGCCAGAATTTCGGCCGGCACGATGTAGTCGTACGTCTTCGGGTTGACGTTCTCCCTCCCGCCGTACCGCTCCACGACCCGGTCCAGTCGGAGCCGGTAGCTGTCACCCGTTCTCGTCAGACCGCGGACGATGCCACGGTCCATCAAACGACTGGGTAGTTGTTGAGCGGGCAGCTGAGCCTGAGCGGCGATCTCGGTCAGCGCGCGGTGGTATCTCCCGTCGGCGTGACTGCTGTACAGGATGTACGCCGATGCGGTCGCCACCACGTACTGTTCGATGTCGTAGCCGCGGCCGCTCTGACACGAGATGATCCAGTGCCGCCAGTCTGCGGTTCGGCCACCGAATTGCTTGTCACCGGTCTGCTCGCTCTCGCGGTCGATTTCGTGACCCTGGTTGCAGTACTCGGGATTCGCGCTGAATCCGCCCGGTGTGTCGACATCGAGCTCCTGCGCGATTCCGGCAGCGAACAAGATGATCGGACACGCGCCGGCCTGGGTCGAGACGGCGACGGCGCTCGGCGTGAGGCACCAGCCCGGGACGACGAACGAGGTCTCAGGCGCTGCGTACTGCTGCAGATCGCGGGCAACCCAGCCGGCCGGAAGAACGAGGCGGGCCTCGCCTAGTCGGACGTCGAACGGTTCCGGCCCGGAGTCTTTCGAAGGGAGCGGCGCGGAGGTGCGCTTCGGTGCACTCGCGCTGGCCGGCGCGCTCGCGGTGGCCGGCGCCGTGGGCGACGGAGCCACCGACGACGGCACCGGGGACGGGCCTGTCGTCACCGTCGGCGCGGGTGGATGCGTGGCCGGCGCCGGGCCGTGATCGGCAAGCAGTCGGGTTGCGCCGACGGTGCCGCCGACAGCCGCCACACAAGCTGCGGCGATCAGCGGGAGCAGCCACGACGGACGGCCACGACGACCGGGCACCGTCGCGGCACGAGCGGCATCGAAGGGTGGCGCGGGGCGCTTGCGCCCGAGCCGCTGATCGACCTGGTCGTTGAGCAGTCGCGCGAGTTCGTTGTCGTCGTCGTTCACAGCCGACCTCCCAGACTGGCACGAAGTGCGGCGAGTCCGCGGCTCGAAGCCGACCGGACCCCGGGCAGGGAGAGCCCGGTCGCAGCGCCGATGTCGGCGTCGGAAAGGTCGGCGAGGTAGCGAAGCGTCAGTACTTCGCGCTGACGGTCGGGCAATTGGGCTAACGCCGCCCGAGCCAGTTCGTGCTCGGCCGAGAGGAGCGACGTGTGGTCGGCCGCCTCGTCCATCTCTTCCCGGACGATGCGAAGGTGCTTGCGAGCTGTCTTCCGCCTCCGCAATACCGACCGCCCCCCGTTCACCACGCTCATCCGCAAGTAGCCCACAGCAGCGGCGGGTTCACGCACGGCGTCCCATCGGCGGTATAGCGCGGTGAACGCGTCTTGGACCACGTCCTCGGCGGCGCTGACGCTGTCGACGAGCCCCGTGGCGAGGCGGAGCATCGGCCACCACTGCTGCCGGTACAGGTCCTCGAAGGCCCGTGCCGCGATGACGGGGTGCGGATCGTCCAACACCCCTGGCTCCACTCCGGCGTCCATCGCGCGACCTTCCTGCTAGAGCCCCGCTGCGAGTCTCTGCAGATAAGACGTGCGCCGTCACCCGTTGTTGCGACCGATGATCACAGAACGGGCACGATCAGGACAGCGATCGTCGCCGGACGGCCTGGAGCAGCCCGATGGCGAGCCCTTGGGCGAACATCGAGGACCCGCCATAGGACACGAACGGCAAGGGCACCCCGGTCACCGGGGTCAGGCCGAGGTTCATCCCGATGTTCTGGAACGCCTGGAACGCGAACCAGCACACGACACCCACCGCGACGAGCCGGCCGGCCCGGTCGGCCTCGCGGGCGATGCTCAGCCCGCGCCAGCACAGCGCGGCGAACAGCGCGATGATCAGGCCACCGCCGATCAGGCCGAACTCCTCGCCGGCCACCGAGAAGATGAAGTCCGTCTGCTGCTCGGGCACGAAGCCGCCGTTGGTCTGCGGCCCGCCGAAGAGCCCAGCGCCGAACAGGCCGCCGTTGGCGATCGCGATGTGGGCCTGGTTGACGTTGTAGGCCGCGCCCAGCGGGTCATGTTTGGGGTCCCGGAACGAGTTGAACCGGGCCAGTTGATAGTCGTGCAGCACTCCGGCCTTGACGGTGAGGACCGCGATTACGACACCGAAGATCAACAGGCCGAGCGTCCACCGCGCCCGCACGCCGGCCGCAACCAACAGACCGAAGACCGCGCAGCCGAGCACCATCGCCGAGCCGAGGTCGGGCTGCACCATGATCAGGCCGAGGGGTACGGCGACGAGGCCGAGGGCGGCCAGGACGTCGGTCATGCGGGGCGGCGCGTCCTCCTCCCGCTCGTCGTCGTGCCTGGTGAAGAGCACGGCCATGCCGACGATCAGGCCGAGCTTCATGAACTCCGACGGCTGCAACTCGAACCCGCCGCCGAGCCGGATCCAGGCCTTGGCGCCGTTCACCGTCGTACCGACGGCGAGGACGAGCACCAGCCCCAGCAGGCTGCCGAGATAGACGATCGGTCCGAACAGTCGCAGCAACCGGGCGTCGATGCGGGCGGCGGCCAGCATGAGCACCACGGCTAGTACGACGTTGACGAGGTGGCGGTAGAGGTAGCTCTGCCCGTTTGCACCCGCGTCCAGTTGCGTCTGCCGGGTGGCCGCCCAGACCAGCAGCGCACCGATCAGCGAGAGCACGAGGGCGATCGCGGCGAGCGGGACGTCGTAGCCGCGGGCGCGCCGCTCGAGGGGCATCACCGGCGGGGTGAGGACGAACGGTGCCTTCGGATCGCGGGCCATGAGAAGGCTCATCGGCCGGTCACCTTCACTTGGGCCGCGACCTTGGGCAGCGTGGTCTGCGGCTGCGAGCCCGGGATGACCGGCGCGCCGTGGGCGCCGAGCAGGCCGTCCCAGATCCGCTTGAGCATCGGGCCGGCCGCGGTCGCGCCCGTCCCCGCCTGCTCCACCATCCCGACGACGACGAACTTCGCCTTGGTGTTCCCGTTCTGCTTGTACGTGGGTCCCCAGGTCGCCAGCCACGACGTGTCCTGCTTGCCGTAGACCTCGGCGGTACCGGTCTTGCCGCCCAGCCGGTTCTGGTACTTCGTGCCGATGTAGGCGAACGCGCCCGACACCGCCCACCCGCGGCTGAACGACAGCGACTTGGTGATGAAGTTGAACAGCGACTGGCTGACCGGCACCCGGTCGTGCACCTTCGGCTGGATCGTGCGGACGACGGCGCCTTTCGCGTCCACCACCGCCCAGCCGAGCGTCGGCTCCCAGATCCGGCCGCCGTTCAGCATCGCGGAGTACGCGAGGGCGAGCTGCAGGGGGGACATGGTGGTTTCGCCCTGGCCGATCGACATGTCGGCGTTGTCACCGGCGCGGTAGCGCCACCCGTCGGTGCAGTTCTCCTTGGCCAGCGCGGTGAGGTATGCCCGGTTGGCGGCGTTGCCGATCTCCGGGTAGCCCTTCTTCGCATCGGCGCAGTAGGTCGCTCGATTGGCCTTCCACCGAGCCATCCGGGTCTCCCGGTCGGCGTAGCCGCCGCTCGACTGCTCACCCGCGGGCAGGTCCACCCCTGGCGCGTGACCGACGCCGTAATCCGTCGCCATGTGCTGCAGCGACTCCTTCGCCTTCTCGCCCTTGGCGATGCGCGACTGGTCGGCGTAGTACTCGTTGGCCGCCGGCCGGTAGAAAAAGGTGTCGCACGAATAGCCGAGCGCGTCGCGCAGGGTGATGTCGCCCAGCACCTCGGAGTCGTAGTTGGTCTTCACCCGCCCGTCGATGGCCAGCGAACCCGGGCAGCTGTACGTGTCGTGCGTGTTGATCTGGTGGTTCATCACGAGGGACGACGTGGTAATCAGCTTGAACGTCGAGCCGGGCGCGTACTCCCCTGCGATGGCGCGATTGAGCAGCGGGACACCGGCGGAGGGGTCGGTGACTCGCCGGTAGTCGGCGGTCGAGATCCCGCCGGTGAACAGCGACGGGTCGTACGTGGGATAGCTGGCGGAGGCGATGATGCGTCCCGTGTTCGGGTCCATCACGACCACCGCGCCGCCGGTCGCCGGCTTGCCCGCCTTGCGCGAGTCACTTATCTGTTTCGCGAGTGACTGCTCGGCCAGCTGCTGGACGTCCCGGTCGATGCTGGTCACCAGCGTGTCGCCCTGCGTGGCCGGGACCGACGCGCCGGTCCGGACGGTGTAGCCCTGCGGGTTGAGCTCGACGATCTGCTTGCCGTCGACGCCCCGCAGCACTGAGTCGTACTGCTCTTCCAGACCACTGACCCCGATCGTGTCCGCGTCGTTCAGCTGCGGGTTCTTCTTCTTGTCCGCCTCGGTGATCTCGCTGGTGTAGCCGAGCAGGTGGGCGGCGAGACTGCCGTTCGGATAGACCGGCAGCGTCACCGTCTGCACGTCCACGCCGGGGAACTGCTCGCGATGCTCGCTCACCGCCAGCACCGTGCGCGTGGGCGCGTCCAACGCGACCGGCACCGGTTGGTACGGCTCGCCGGTCCAGCACGGCGCAGGCACCTTGGGCGAGCAGGGGGTGATCTCCTTGGCCAGCTGCTCTGCCGTCTGTCCGAGCAGGGTCGCCAGCCGGGCGAGGACCGGTCGTCCCTTGTCCGGCCGCTTCTGCAGCAGGTCGCGATTCACCGTGATCACCTGCGCCGAGGTGTTGGCCACCAGCGGCCGACCACGTGCGTCGACGATCAGCCCGCGCGGGGCGGGGACCACGATCGCGCCGTTGTGCAACAGGTGCGCGCTCTGCACGGGTTTGTTCGGATCCAGCAGCTGGACATAATAGAGCCGCGCGAAGAGCGTCAACATCATGGACGCGACCAGCGTGACGACGATGCCGAGGCGCCGCGGTGTGCGAGGACGGCGTCGGAGATCAGCCACGGCTGGGCCCCAGGACGAGCTCGGTGTACACCGGGTGCGGGGCGCGCAGCGAATCGGCGCGCAGCATCCGCCGGACGAGTGCGACCACGACGACGGCGAGGGCGGCATCCCCGAGCGCCGCAGGCGCGCTGTAGAGCAGTACGGCGGGCAGCGAGCCGCCACCGCTGTGCACGACGGCGAGCAGCAGGCCGGCGGCGGCTGCCGCCAGCCCGCACGCGACACCGACGGCGAGGGCATCGCGGCGCAGGCTGTGCCGGTCGGCGACGGTGCCGCAGACCAGGCCCACCCCGAGCCAGCTCAGCGCCAGCACGCCGGCCGGGTGGTGCGACCCCAGGTCGGCCGTCAGGCCGGCGGCGAAGCCGAACGACATCCCGGTGGCCGGGCCGTCGACGAGCGCGACCGCCGCGACCAGCACGGCCGGCAGGCTGACCGGCCACGGCGCGGTGAGCGGCGCTACGACCGTCGCCTGCAGCAGCAGCGCGGTGACGATGCCGGCCATCGCTGCCGCCACCCGGGCGCGGGTCATCGGGTGCCTCGCTGCGCCAGACCGCCGGTGTCCGAGCCGAGGATGACGGCGACCAGGTCGACCGCGGTAGGCGAGGCCGTGGGCCGGACGGTGGCCCGGACAGTGCCGTCGGCCGAGGTGCGGACCGAGGTCACGGTGCCGACCGCAATGCCGGACACGTAGCTCGTCGAGCCGGTCGGGCCGGTGGCCAGCCGGTCCCCCACCGTGATCTTGGCGTCGGGGCGCAGTGGCGCGAAGCTGAAGCCGTCGGTGCCCCGGCCGGACGCGACGCCGACCTCGCCGGTGCGCAAATCGCGCACTCCGATGCCCGAACCAGGGTCCGCGGCCAGAAGGACCACGCTGCTGGCCGAGTCGGCGTGCAGGACCCGGCCGACGAGCCCGGCACCGTCAGTGACCGTCTGCCCGACCCGTACGCCGTCGTGCGTGCCGACGTCGACCGTGACCGTCCAGTCGAAGCCCTCGCCGGGTCCGAGCGCGACGACCCGGGCCGGCAGTAACCGGTTGTGGCTGCCGTCCGCGGCCCGCTGCAGGTCGGCGAGCTGCCCGGTAGTCCGCTTGTCGGCCTGCAGCGACGAGATGCGACCGCGCAGCGCCGCGTTCTCCTGCCGCAACTGCTCGATCCTGCTCTTGTTCGTGCCGGCGCTCGGGACGCCCTGAACCCACCGGCGCACCGGTCCGATCACCGCGTCGGTGCCGCGGTAGAGCGAGCCGAGTGCCCCCCGGACGCCGCTGTGCGCGTCACCCAGCGCGCCGCCGCCGAGGTCGAGGGTGATGAAGCACGCGGCGACGACCGCCAGGACGATCGCCGAAGCGCGCTGTCGCTGCGTCAGTCGCCGCACGGCCGAGCCTCGCCGCTAGCGACGATGGCCGTCGACGACGACCTTCTGCAGCTGCTCGAAGTGCTCGATGACGGTGGCGGTGCCGAGCACCACCGAGTCGAGCGGCCGGTCGGCCACCTGCACGGGAACGCCGAGTTCGTGGTTGAGCCGAGCGTCCATGCCGCGGAGCAGCGCACCGCCGCCGGTGAGCACGATGCCCCCGCTGACCAGGTCGCCGGCCAGTTCGGGCGGGCAGCGATCGAGGGTCGCGCGCACCGCGGCAACGACCCGGGCGAGCGGCGGGTCCATGGCCTTGCGCAGCGCCTCGCCGGAGATGGTGACGTTGCGCGGCAGCCCGGTCGCGACGTCGCGTCCGCGGATCTCGGCGCTGCGGGGGCCGGCGACCGGGAAGGCCGAACCGACTGAGATCTTCAGCTCCTCGGCGGTGCGCTCGCCGATGAGCAGGGAGAACTCGGCGCGGACGTGGTCGACGATCGCGGTGTCGAGCGCATCGCCGGCGACCCGGACGCTGGTGGAGGACACGATGCCGCCGAGCGCGAGAATCGCGACCTCGGTGGTGCCTCCGCCGATGTCGACGACCATCGATCCCGACGGCTGGTTCACCGGCAGTCCGGCGCCGATCGCGGCGGCCATCGGTTCGCTGATCGTGTGCACCCGTCGCGCTCCGGCGGCGTACGCGGCCTCACTCACCGCCCGCTGCTCGACGCTGGTGATGCCGGACGGGACGCAGACGATGATTCGGGGGCCGGTGAACGCGCCGCGCCGGCGCAGCACCTTGCGCACGAAGTAGCGCAACATCTCCGAGGTGACGTCGTAGTCGGCGATCACGCCGTCCTGCAGCGGCCGGACCGCTTTGATGTGGTCGGGTGTGCGGCCGATCATCCGCTTCGCCTCGGCGCCGACCGCGACGACGGAGTTGGTGGACGTGTCGACGGCGACCACGGACGGCTCGTTGAGCATGATGCCGCGGCCGCGGGCGTAGACGAGGGTGTTGGCGGTGCCGAGATCGATCGCGAGGTCGCCGCCGAGGAAGTCACCGCCGCGTTGTGACACGCGCGCCACGACGGCACGCCGAGCCAACGGGGTGAACGTCACGGCAGGACCCTTCGAGACATCGAGACAGCTATGTCGCGATCGTAGGGTCGGCGGAACGGCAAACCCGGCTGCGACGCGCGGGACGGGTGTTGCTTGTGTGACGAACTCTCAGGTGGCGCTCGAGCGGAACCAGAGGCCGATCTCGCGCCTGGCCGATTCCGGGGAGTCGGAGCCGTGGACGATGTTCTGGGTGACCTTGAGCCCCCAGTCCCGGCCGAGGTCGCCCCGGATCGTCCCCGGCGCGGCCACGCTCGGGTCGGTGGCGCCGGCAAGTGAGCGGAAGCCCTCGATGACGCGATGCCCCTCCGCGATCACGGCCACCACCGGCCCGGACAGCATGAATTCGACCAGCGGGTCGTAGAACGGCTTGCCGAGGTGTTCGGCGTAGTGCGCGGCGAGCAGGTCAGGGGTAGCGTTTCGCTGCTCGAGCGCGACGATGCGGTAGCCCTTCGCCTCGATCCGCCGGAGGACCTCACCGGTCAGTCCGCGGGCCACACCGTCGGGTTTGACTAGGACGAGGGTGCGTTCGACGGCCGGCTCACTCACCATCGCAGCGTAGCGATCCGGGTCAGCCGGCCAGCATCCGCAGTCCGCCCGGGCTGCCCACGATCTCGTGGCGCAGCATGAGCAGCCGCAGCCAGATCGCGATGAAGAGCGCGCCCACGAGGAACATCGTCGCGATCATGAAACCGGTCGCGATGAAGGCGACCTGAAGGGCCGAGCCGAGGGCGATCCCCCAGGGCCGGCGCAGCATCGCCGCACCGACGACCAGCAGCACCGCAACGCCGATGCAGATGCCGGTCCGCACCGGACCGAGGCCCGTGGTGAACGCGATGGCGCGGGGAATCAGCAGCACCACCAGGGCCTCGAGGCCGAGCACGCCGGCCAGCGCGCCACGGGTCGCCTTGTTCGCCCGGCGCGCTCGCTCGGCGTACTGCTCTGGAGTCGGCTCTCCCGGTGTCGGAGCGTCGGCCGTCTCGTCGACCGGTTCACCGGGCTGCGGCTGGCTCACGTCGAGCCGCCGAGCAGTGTCCGCGCCTCACCCACCGTGACCACCGAGCCGGTGACGAGCACACCCGCGCCGACGAGGACCTCGTCGCCACCGTCCTCGGCCAGCCGAACCGCGGCCTCGATCGCGTCGTCCAGTCGCGGTTCGACGGTCACCCGGTCGGCGCCGAACAGTGGCACCGCCGCCGCCGCGAGTTCGTCGGCCGACAGACCGCGGGCCGACGAGTTCTCGGTGACGACGAGTTCGTCGATCGCCGGCTCGAGCAGTTCCAGCAGGCCGGTCACGTCCTTGTCGCCCATCACCGCCACGACCCCGATCAACCGCCGGAAGCGGAACGCCTCGGCGACTGCCTCCAGGCTCGCTTTCAGACCGGCCGGGTTGTGGGCGGCGTCCAGCAAGATGGTCGGTGCCGAGCGGATGGGTTCGAGGCGTCCCGGCGAGCGCACGGCGGCGAAGGCGGCGCGCACCGTCTCGACGTCGATCGTCCCGCCCTCGGCGCCGGCACCGAAGAACGCCTCGACCGCGGCGAGCGCGCAGGCCGCGTTCTGCGCCTGGTGCGCCCCGTGCAGCGGCAGGAAGATCTCGTCGTAGACGCCGGCGAGGCCCTGCAGAGCAAGGAACTGACCGCCGACCGCGATGCGCCGCTCGAGCACACCGAACTCGAGCCCTTCGCGGGCGACGGTGGCCCCGACCTCGACCGCGCGCCGGATCAGCTCGGGGGCGGCTTCTACCGGTTGCGACGCCAGGATGGCCACCGCGCCAGGCTTGATGATGCCCGCCTTCTCGGTGGCGATCTGCACAAGGGTGTCGCCGAGGTACTGCATGTGATCGAGCCCGATCGGCGTGACCACGGCGACCTCGCCGTCGATGACGTTCGTGTTGTCCCACGCGCCGCCGAGGCCGACCTCGACGACCGCCACGTCGATCGGTGCGTCGGCAAAGATCGAGAACGCCAGCGCGGTGACGATCTCGAAGAACGACAGCGGGGTGTCGAAGCGAGCGTCGATCATGTCGATGTAGGGCTTCAGCTCGTGATAGCCCTCGACGAAGGTCAGGTCGCTGACCGGCGCTCCGTCAATGACGATGCGCTCGGTGACGTTGCTCAGGTGCGGGCTCGTGTAGCGCCCGGTGCGCACCCCGAAGCCGCGCAGCAGCTCGTCGATCATCCGGGCGGTGCTCGTCTTGCCGTTGGTGCCGGTCAGGTGGATCGCGCGGTACGCGCGCTGCGGGTCGCCGAGCAGGTCGACGAGTGCCTGCATGCGCTCGTTGGACGGGTTGACGTGACCCTCGCCGCGTCGCCCGAAGATCTCCGCTTCGATTCGACGCAGCTCCTGTGCGTAGTGCTGCGCCTGCGTCGCCACTTCCGGGAGTCTACGGAGCCACGCCGGCGAGGATTGCCAGCGGACGAACCTCCGCCGGCCCCCACAGGCCGTCCAATTCGGTTGACCTTGCCTTCCGAGACGTCTAAAATCGAGCGTATGTTCGGGTCAGGCGCATCGGCCACCAGCGATGACGTCTTGGCGAGCTTGGTTGCGGCGCTGAGCGATCTCGATCAAGGGGTCGATGACTCAACACGTATCGATCGCGTCGCCATGCTGGAACGGCTCAAGGCCGCGACCGCAGCTGCTCAGGCGCGCGAGACCACGGCCTTCGCCGCCTCGCAGCGCGCCGCTGAGCAGGCCCGCGCCGAACGAGACGACCGCATCCGGCGCAGCGTCGCCGGGCAGGTCGCGCTCGCTCGCCGCATCTCCCCGTATCAGGCGAGCCGCTACGTCGGCTGGGCCAACGTGCTGACGAGCGAGCTACCGCAGACCTTCGCCGCCCTGCAGGCCGGCCGGACCACCGAGTGGCGAGCCATGGTCGTCGCGCGGGAGACGATCTGGCTGTCAGCTGAGCAGCGGGCGACCGTGGACGCGAAGCTGGCGCCGCGCCTCGAGGCGCTCGGTGACCGCCGAGTCGAGGCCGAGGCGAAGAAGCTCGCCTACGCGCTGGATCCCGCGGGTTTCACCGAGCGGGCGCGCAATGCCGAGAACGACCGGCGGGTCACCGTGCTCCCCGCGCCGGACACGATGGCCCGGCTCACCGCCCTGCTTCCCGTCACCCAGGCGGTCGCCGCCTACGCCGCGCTGCAGCGGGAAGCCGACAGCGTCACCGCCGTCGGCGACTGCCGAGGACGCGGGCAGATCATGGCCGACACGCTCGTCGAGCGGGTCACCGGTCAGGCGAGCGCCGGCGACGTGCCGATCGAGGTCAACCTCGTCATGAGCGATGAGACGCTGCTGGACCCGAACAGCGGGGAGCCCGCGCACCTGGACGGCTACGGTCCCATCCCGGCCGGAGTGGCCCGCCGCCTCGCGCTCGAGGCCGGTGACGGCACGCCGACCTGGCTGCGCCGGCTCTTCCGCAGGCCGGGCACAGGCGAGCTGGCCGCGATGGACACGCACCGCCGGCTCTTCACCGCCAACCAGCGCCGCTTCCTTCGGCTGCGCGACCAATACTGCCGAACCCCGTGGTGTGGGGCGCCGATCCGGCACGCCGACCACGTCACGCCGGCCGCACGGGGCGGACGGACCACCGTCAGCGACGGCCAGGGCTACTGCGAAGCGTGCAACTACACCAAGCAGGCGGCCGGCTGGCGTACCCGCGTCGTGGCCAGCCGCGCCGGCCCACCCGAGATCGAGGTCACGACTCCCACGGGCCACCGGTACCGGAGCCGACCACCGGACCCGCCGGGACGGCGGCGCCCGCCGGCGTCGCCGCTGGAGAAAGCCGCGCAAGCGCGTCTACGCGCCGCCTGAGGACGGGAGTGCGGCCAGTGCTGCGTCGATGCGGGCGAGCTCGGCCTCGGCCGCGGCGAGGCGGTCGCGGACCTTGGCGATGACGGCCCCCGGCGCCTTGCCGGTGAACGCCTCGTTGCCCAGTTTGCCGGCGTTGACGGCGCGCTCCTTCTCGGCCGCGGCGCGGTCTTTGGTGAGCCGGGCTCGCTCAGCCGCCACGTCGATGGCGCCGGAGAGGTCGAACTGCAGCTCGACGCCGACCCCCAGCTTCAGCGAGGCCGTCGTCGCGAAGTCGGGCCCAGGCTGGTCGAGCCGAAGCAGGGCGCGCACCTGGTCCTCGTCCACCGGACCGGCGATGGTGGCCGGGATCCGCTGCGACGGCTTGACTCCCTGATCGGAGCGGAATCGGCGCACCTCGGTGACCACGTGCTGCAGGGTGGCCACACCCGCCTCCGCCTCGGCATCCGCACGCGCCGTGTCGGGCACGGGCCAGGAGGCGATGACCACCGACTCGCCACCGGTCAGCGCCGTCCACAGCGCCTCGGTCACGAAGGGGATCATCGGGTGCAGCAGCCGCAGCAGCGTGTCGAGGACCTCGCCGAGGATCCGCCGGGTCTCCCCCGCGCGATCGCCCGACAGCGTCAGCTTGGCCAGCTCGATGTACCAGTCGCACACCTCGTCCCACGCGAAGTGGTACAGGGCGTCGACGATCTTGGCGAACTCGTAACGCTCGTAGAGCTCGTCGACCTCGGTGACCACGGCCTGCAGCCGCGACAGGATCCACGCATCGGCCCCGACCGGCGCCTCGGGCAGCGGCCCGTCGACGGTGGCGCCGGACATCAGCGCGAAGCGGGTGGCGTTCCACAACTTGGTGCAGAAGTTGCGGGTGCCGACCACCCACTCTTCGTTGATCGCCTGATCGGCGCCCGGGTTCGCGCCCTGCAGCAGCGACAACCGCACCGCGTCCGCACCGTAGGCGTCGATCCACAGCAGGGGGTCGACGACGTTGCCGCGCGACTTCGACATCTTCTTGCCCGAGCTGTCGCGCACCAGACCGTGCAGCACCACGGTCCTGAAGGGCACCTCGCCATCCATGGCGTAGAGCCCGAACAACATCATTCGCACGACCCAGAAGAAGAGGATGTCGTAGCCGGTGACCAGAACCGTGGTCGGGTAGTAGGTGCGCAGATCCTCGGTGTCCTCGGGCCACCCGAGCGTCGAGAACGGCCATAGCGCGGATGAGAACCACGTGTCGAGGACGTCGGCGTCCTGCGTCCAGCCCGCGGGCGGGGTCTCGTCCGGCCCGAAGCACATGTCGTCGCCGTCGGGTGAGTACCAGACCGGAATGCGGTGCCCCCACCAGAGCTGGCGGCTGATGCACCAGTCGCGCAGGCCGTCGACCCACTGGAAGTAGCGGCTGCGCATGGACGCCGGCTCGATGACGACCCGGCCGTCGCGCACGGCGTCGCCGGCCGCGGCCGCGAGGGTCTCGACCCGGACCCACCACTGCAGCGACAGCCGCGGCTCGATCACCGTGTCGCACCGCGAGCAGTGCCCCACGGCGTGCATGTACGGACGTTTCTCGGCAACGATCCGGCCGTCCTCGCGCAGGGCGGCGACAACGGCGTATCGCGCCTCCATGCGGTCGAGGCCGGCGTACGGGCCGGGCGCGGTGATCACGCCCCGCTCGTCCATGATCGTCGGCATCGGCAGGTCGTGGCGGCGGCCGATCTCGAAGTCGTTCGGGTCGTGGGCCGGCGTCACCTTGACCGCACCGGTACCGAAGGACGGGTCGACGTGCTCGTCGGCGACGATCGGGATCCGCCGGTTCGTCAGGGGCAGTGACACCTCGGTGCCGATGAGGTGCCGGTACCGGTCGTCGTCGGGATGCACCGCGACGGCGGTGTCGCCGAGCATCGTCTCGGCACGGGTGGTGGCAACAACGATCGACGCATCGCCGTCGCCGTAGCGGATCGAGATGAGTTCGCCCGGCTCGTCGGCGTGGTCGACCTCGGCGTCCGAGAGCGCCGTCAGGTCGCGCGGGCACCAGTTGATGATCCGCTCGGCGCGGTAGATCAGGTCGTCGTCGTACAGCCGCTTGAAGATGGTCTGTACTGCACGGGAGAGGCCGTCGTCCATGGTGAACCGCTCGCGCGACCAGTCAACGCCATCACCCAGCCGACGCATCTGGCCGAGGATCTGACCGCCGTGCCGCTCCTTCCAGTCCCACGCCTTCTCGATGAACTCCTCGCGGGTGTAGTCGAAGCGGCCCTTGCCCTCGGTCTCGGAGAGCTGCCGTTCGACGAGGTTCTGCACGGCGATGCTGGCGTGGTCCATGCCCGGTAGCCAGAGCGTGTCGAAGCCGCGCATCCGGGCGCGGCGGGTGAGCGCGTCCATCATCGTCTGCTCGAGCGCGTGGCCGATGTGCAGGCTGCCGGTGACGTTGGGCGGCGGGATCACAAGCGAGAAGGGCGGCTTGCCGCTGGCCGGGTCGGCGGTGAAGTACCCACGCTCCACCCACTGCTCGTAGAGCGTCCCCTCGACCTCGGCCGGGCTGTACTGGCTCGGCAGGGCGGGGCCGTCCGGCGGCGAGGGAGGGGTCACGCCGCGATTCTATGGATCGCATCGGCGGGCATATCCGCTGGCGGTTGCCGGCGGCCGCGGGGAACGATCAGGACATGACCGTGCAGATCACCACCGACCCGGGCGAGATCCGGCGGCTGCTCGAGCCGGTCGTCCTCGCCGACCCGGTGCGTAACACGGTCTTCGGCACGATCCGCGCCTATCTGCTCGCCGCCGGCGAGACCGGCTGGTGCGCGCGGAACAGCGTCGCCCTGGCCGCCCGCTCCGGCGCGGCGCACCCGGTGGCCCTGACCCCCGGGTGGACGGACCTCCCCGCGCTGGGTGCCGCGCTCAGCGAGCTGGACGACCTCGCCGGCATCGGCGGGCCGGTCGCCGCGGTCGAGGAGCTGCTCGGCCTGCTCGAACGCCCGCCGGCGATCCGGACGGCCGAGCGGCTGTACCAGCTGAGTTCGCTGCACGAGCCGAAAGGGATCGGGGGCGCAGCGCGGCCGGCCGACGCATCGGAAATCGACGCGCTGAGTGACTGGTTCACCGCCTTCAGCCGCGAGGCGCACGGCGGGCTCCCGGACCGGTTCGATCCCCGGGACCAGGTTGCGGCGGCGGTGCGCGAGCGGCGACTTTGGGTGTGGACGGACCCGTCCGGCACTGCGGTGTCGATGGCCGTGCGCCAGCCGCTGGCCGCCGGCGTCTCGCGGATCGGACCGGTCTACACCCCGTCCGAACATCGGGCGCGCGGCTATGGCTCGGCCATCACCGCGAACGTCGCGCGGAGCATCCTCGACGACGCTGCGGTGCCGGTGCTCTACGCCGACCGGGCCAACAAGACGTCCAACCGGATCTATCAGGCGATCGGGTTCCGACCGGTGTCCGACCGGCTCACTGTCCGGTTCTGAACGCGAGCGGCGTCAGCCGCCGGCCGCGACCGGCTCGCGGTCGAGCCAGGCCGCGAAAGCGTCGAACGCGAA
Source organism: Pseudonocardiales bacterium (assembly GCA_032160745.1). GTDB lineage: Bacteria > Actinomycetota > Actinomycetes > Mycobacteriales > Jatrophihabitantaceae > Jatrophihabitans. The sequence continues at coordinate 10,376 of JAVHVD010000096.1, read as the reverse complement.
CGGTCGGCCCAGGAAATCTTCGACGAGCTCCGCGGCGTCTTTGGCACCGCCCGGCGCGAGCACGCGGTCACGGTAGCGGTGCGCGACGGCGGGGTCGAAGAGATCGTCCGGGTTGAAGGCGGAGAAGAGGTCCTTCGCGATGACGAGGCTCCAGAGGTACGTGTAGTACGCCGACGTGTAGCCGGCGAGGTGCCCGAACGCCGCCTGGAAGTGCGTCCCGCCCATGTGGTCGACGAGGTCGTACCGGGCCTGGATGTCGCGCACCGCCTGCGTGTGGTCGTCGGGTCGGTCGCGGTGGAGCAGGTAGGACACCGCGGTGTAGAAGATCTGGGTCCGGACGAAGATCCCCTTGCCGAAGTCCTTCGCCGCCCGCATCCGCCGCACCAGCTCGGCCGGGATCGCCGTCCCGTCCGCGTCGGTCGCGAACGTGCGCAGGACGTCGGCGTCCCAGGCCCATTCCTCGAGCATCTGCGACGGCGCCTCGACGAAGTCCCACTCGGTGGCGACGCCGGAGAACCGCGCCCAGCGCTGCTGCCCACCGAGTACGTGGTGCACGAGGTGACCGAACTCGTGGAAGAGGGTCACGACGTGCTGGTGCTCCATGAGGCCCGGCGGGAAGTTGCAGACCAGGACCCCCTCCGGCAGGAGGTGGCCGGTGATGCCGCCGACGAGGTCGAACTGCGCCGCGTGCTTGTACTTGCCGTCGCGCGGGTGGAGATCGAGGTAGATGCGTCCCCGCCGCTCGCCGTCGGCCAGGACGTCGTAGGCGACCACATCGGGGTGCCAGACGGGCACATCGGCCGGCTGATACTCGAGGCCGAAGAGCCGCCCGGTGACCTCGAGCAGGCCGTTGCGCACCCGGGTGAAGTCGAAGTACCGGCGCACCTCCTGGGCGTCGAGGTCGTACTGCTCCCGACGCACCAGCTCCATGTAGTAGCCGAGGTCGGCCGCGTCGAAGCCCGGCGCGTCAGGCTCGTCCTGCCGCTGCCGCTCGACCAGCACCTCGCGGTCGCGGCGGGCAGCTGGTTCGGCGGCGTCGGAGATGCGTTCGATGAACTCGGCGATGGCCTGGGCGCTGCCGATCATCTTCACGTCGGCGTCGTAGTCGGGCCAGCTGCGGTACCCGAGGATGCGCGCCTTCTCGTCCCGCAGGGCGAACATCTCGTGCAGGACGGCGTCGTTGTCCGGCCACCCACGGTTGAGGAACTCGATGGTCAGCGCCCGCCGGGCCTGCGGGTCGCGGGCGAAGGTTCGGAACGGCAGGTAGTCGGGGTAGTCGGTGGTGATCGTGATGAGCCCGTCCTCGTCGGCGGGATGACCCTCGACGAAGTCGGCCGGCAACCCGTCCAGTTGGTCGGGCGTGACCTTGATCGAGCGAACGTCGTCGCGGATGACCCGGGAGAAGTCCTGGTCGAGGACCGTCAGCCGTTCGGAGATCTCGCGCAGCCGGGCGCGGGTCTGTTCGCTGCGGTCGACGCCGCTGCGCCGGAAGTCGCGCAGCACGCGCTCGCGGAGGCGAAGCGCCTGCTCGTCGAGGCCCGCAGGCTCGGTGCTCTCCACGACGTCGTACAACGCGCGGTCGAGTCCCCGATCCGTGCTCAGCCGATCGACGTCCTGGGCACGCTCCTCGGCCAGCGTGCGGACATCGGGATCCGGATGGACCTCGCTCAGGAGGCTGGTTGTCGAGTCGGCCCCGCGCAGGGCGATGTCGGCGGCATTCCAGAGCGCGAGCACCTCGACTGCGTCCCGGGCGGTGCCGTCCTTGAGCTGTTCGAGCAGATCACGCGTCGTCCGCAGCAGGGCATCGACGCGGCCGGCGAGCCAGTCGAACCAGCCGGCGTCGGGGAGGGTGAGCGGTTCGAGTTCGGTCACTCTGCGACCCTACGACCTGCCGCTACCGGTCTCCGGTTCGTCCGACGGGAACACCATCACCGCGAACCGCCCCCGCCGGGCGCCCGCGCCGAATGCCGCCGCATCGGTTCCCGTCTGACGCTCACTTCCCAGCCCTGTCTTGGCCCCGCTGCGGCGCTCCCCGCGGCGTGTCTCGCCGCAGGGCGGCCACAATGGCCCACTGGGCCAGGACTCAGCCGACCTGCCGGCGACGTGCGGCTCGTACCGCCAGCACATCGCGGCGGCAGCCGGCCACGTCGCCGAATAGCCGACGGTGCGGCAGGCGGATGGTCTGCCAGCCGATCGTGGCCACGGCCAGATCACGCTGGATATCTCTCTCCCATTGGTCCGCGGAGGCGTGAAAGGCTCGACCGTCCAGTTCGACGTTGAGCATCTCGTCGTCGTAGGCCATGTCCAGCCGGTACGTCTTGCCGCTGACACGCACGACCCGCTGTCGCGTCGCATCGTCCAGCCCGGGAACGTCAAAGACGCCGGTGTAGCCCCACAGTTCCAACTCGCTCTCGCAACCGGCGACGAGGAGCGACACCAGTTCCCGCAAGGTCCCGATGTCCTCGATCCACCATGATGTCTCGGCCTCGCGGACGAGCCGCGCTGTTGACACGAGCCGCCGCCGCGACGCCTCGATGAGTGGAGCTCGACGATCCGGGCCGGCGAGCAGCGGCCAGCTCGCGCTGAGGGCACGTTCCGTCCGGACCACCGGCAAGCCGGCAATCTCCATCGAGTCGAGCGGGCGCCGACTCCGATGCACGCTGACCTCGCCGGGGACGCCGCGCGGATGCCGCGGCAGATACGCGGTGACGTGCAGCGTCGAGTCGTCGGGAACGGGGAGGCCACGTAGCGCCAGAGCGGTCAGATGGCTCAGCGCCGCATCGCCGCCGACGCTCAGCAACGCCGCACGTCGACGCACATCAGGCAGGTCGACATCCCATGGATGCGCGTACACACGCGGAAAGACAGCTGCCAGCCGTCCGCTCTTGACCGCGTTGTCAAACCTGTGACGACCTAGCGCCGCGACGCCGCGACGCCGCGTCGTGATGCCGCCGTCGGTCTGCAGGAGTTCGTCGATGTCCACCGGCAGAGAGTGACGCGGTCATGGGGCGGTGGCACCGGAAACGGTGCGGCTGTGGACAGCGGCCGGCCGTCCACATGTGGCCGGGCTACGGCGAGACGCGCCGTGCTATGCGCCGCTCGGAGGCCACGACAGGGTTGTGGCCGCGTAGCGGCGAGACACGCCGTGGCGAGCGCCGCAGGGGGGCCAAGACAGGGAGGGTCAGGCGCTCTTCTCGCGGCGCTCGCGCTTGGCGGGCTCCCGCGGCACCAGCGTCGGGTAGACGTGGTCCATGACCGTCTCGCGGGTGATGACCACGCGGGCGACGTCCTCGCGGGACGGCACCTCGTACATGACCGACAGCAGGACTTCCTCCAAGATCGCGCGCAGCCCGCGGGCACCCGTACCGCGCAGGACCGCCTGGTCGGCGATCGCCTCCAGCGCGTCATCGGTGAACTCGAGCTCGACGTTGTCGAGTTCGAAGAGCTTGCCGTACTGGCGCACCAGAGCGTTCTTCGGCTCGGTGAGGATCTGCACGAGCGCGTCCCGGTCGAGCGGCCGCACCGAGGTGATGACCGGTAGCCGACCGATGAACTCGGGGATGAGCCCGAACTTGATCAGGTCCTCGGGCATGACGTCACCGAAGACGTCCTTGGTCTCCTTGTCGAACTTCGTGTGCAGCTCGGCCCCGAAGCCGAGACCCTTCTTGCCCACGCGCGACTCGATGATCGTGTCCAGCCCGGCAAAGGCGCCACCCACGATGAACAGCACGTTGGTCGTGTCGATCTGGATGAACTCCTGGTGCGGATGCTTGCGGCCGCCCTGCGGCGGCACCGACGCCGCGGTGCCTTCGAGGATCTTCAGCAGCGCCTGCTGCACGCCCTCGCCGGAGACGTCGCGGGTGATCGACGGGTTCTCCGCCTTGCGGGCGATCTTGTCGACCTCGTCGATGTAGATGATCCCGGTCTCGGCCCGTTTGACGTCGTAGTCGGCGGCCTGGATCAGCTTGAGCAGGATGTTCTCGACGTCCTCACCGACGTAACCGGCCTCGGTGAGCGCGGTGGCGTCGGCGATCGCGAACGGGACGTTGAGCATCCGCGCCAGGGTCTGCGCGAGCAGTGTCTTGCCCGAGCCGGTCGGCCCGAGCAGCAGGATGTTCGACTTCGCCAGTTCGACGATCGAGTCGGCGTTGCGCGGCTTGGCCTCACCACCGGCCTGGACGCGCTTGTAGTGGTTGTAGACGGCGACCGCGAGGGTCTTCTTCGCCTGGTCCTGGCCGACCACGTACCCGTTGAGGAACTCGTAGATCTCGTTGGGCTTGGGGAGTTCCTCGAAGCTGAAGTCGCTGGTCTCGGCGAGTTCTTCCTCGATGATCTCGTTGCAGAGGTCGATGCACTCGTCGCAGATGTACACGCCGGGCCCGGCGATCAGCTTCTTGACCTGCTTCTGGCTCTTGCCACAGAACGAGCACTTGAGCAGGTCGCCGGTCTCGCCGACGCGTGGAGCCACTGGCGACACTCCCTAAATGCGGATGGGGCCCTGGATGCTGGACTTGTCGGGTTGGGGGGTGGACGACGGCGGTGCTCGAACCGCCAGATCTCGCACGCTACCCGCAAAACCCCAGGAAGTCCGCTGTATAGCGCGGCAGAGGGCTCCGGCGGGTCGCGCGGTCTAGACCTCCGGGATGACCTTGCGGGACGTGATGACCTCGTCGACGATCCCGTACTCCTTGGCCTGTGCGGCGGTCAGAATGGTGTCACGCTCGATGTCGGCGCGCACCTTCTCGATCGTCTGGCCGGTGTGCTTGGCGAGGACCTCTTCCAGCAGCGCGCGCATGCGCATGATCTCGTTGGCCTGGATCTCCAGGTCCGTCACCTGGCCCTGACCTTCGCCGGACGGCTGGTGGATCAGGATCCGCGCGTTCTGAAGGGCGAATCGCTTGCCCTTGGTGCCGGCGGCCAGCAGGACGGCGGCGGCGGAGGCGGCCTGGCCCATGCAGATCGTCTGGATCTCGGGACGCACGTACTGCAGCGTGTCGTAGATCGCCGTCAGTGCGGTGAAAGAACCACCGGGTGAGTTGATGTAGATCTGGATGTCGCGGTCGGGGTCGGTCGACTCCAGCACGATCAGCTGCGCCATGACGTCGTTGGCGACGACATCATCGATGGGCGCGCCGAGGAAGATGATGCGCTCCTCGAACAGCTTGTTGTACGGGTTGGACTCCTTGATGCCGTAGTTCGTCCGCTCGACGAAGGACGGCAGCACGTAGCGCGACTGCGGCAGTTCGAACTTGCTCATGTGTTTACCTCTCAGGCCGGGAATCAGGCCGGTGCCGGTCCGGAACCGTTTGGCACCTGGGCCACCCGGCTGACGACGTGGTCGACGAAGCCGTATTCGAGCGCCTGCTGGGCGGTGAACCAGCGGTCGCGCTCGGAGTCGGCCTGGATCTGCTCCACCGGCTGGCCGGTGTGGTCGGAGATCAGCTTGGCCATCTCGACCTTGGTCAGCTTGAACTGCTCGGCCTGGATGGCGATGTCGGACGCGGTGCCCCCGATGCCCGCCGACGGCTGGTGCATCAGGATCCGCGCGTGCGGCAGGGCGAAGCGCTTGCCCTTCGTGCCGGCCGAGAGCAGGAACTGTCCCATCGACGCGGCCAGCCCCATGGCGTAGGTGGCGATGTCGCAGTCGACGAACGTCATCGTGTCGAAGATCGCCATGCCCGCGGTGACCGAACCACCCGGTGAGTTGATGTACAGCGCGATGTCGCGCTCGGGGTCCTCGGCGGACAGCAGGAGCAACTGCGCGCAGATCTGGTTGGCGATGGTGTCGTCGACCGCCTGGCCCAGGAAGATGATCCGCTCGCGCAGCAACCGGTCGTAGACGGAGTCGTTCAGCGTCATCCCGGCGCCCGGGCTGCGCATCTCCGCATCCCGAATGACTCGCAGCGGCTCTGGATCGAAGCGGCTCACAGTTTCTCCTCGGTCGATTCGTTTCTGTCTTCGACCCTAACGAAGCGACCCCGGCGCGGACTCCCGTATCGGGCCTGCGTTCGCTCAGGGCGTGACGCGGCGGCTAGTCCTCGTCCGCCTCGTCGTCGTCGTCCGGGCCGTCGGACAGGGACGCAAGGGCGTCCAGGGAGTCGTCGGTCAGCGCGTTCAGGTCCACTGCGTTTCCGGACGCGTCGGTGATCGCCGCCGATTCGAGCACCTGGGCCAGCGCCTTGTTGCGGCGGATGTCGGCGACGAGCATCGGCAGGTTGCCCGACTGGACGACCTGGTTCGCGAACTCCTGCGGCGCCATCTCATAGCGCTCCGCCTGCTGGACGAGGTACTGGGTGAGCTCGGCGTCGCCGATCTGCACCTCGGCCTTCTCGGCGATCGCGTCGAGGATGAACTGCACGCGGACGGACTTCTCCGCGCTCTCCTTCAATTCGGCGTCGAACTCCTCGCGCGACTTGCCCTGCGACTCGAGGTAGCGCTCGAACAGTGCGTCGTCGTGGCCCAGGGAGTGGACGATGTCGTGCTCGCGGTACTCGACCTCGGACTTGATGGCGGACTCCGGCAGCGGGAAGTCGACCGTCTCGATCAGGTTCTCGAGCAGCTTGTCCCGTGCCTGGGCGCCCTGCTCCAGCGCCTTGACCCGGCCCAGCCGGGTGCGCAGGTCCTCACGCAGCTCGGCCACGGTGTCGAACTCGCTCGCCAGCTGCGCGAACTGGTCGTCGACGTCCGGCAGCTCCTTGACCTTCACCGACTTCACCGTGACGGTGACCTCGGCGTCGCCGCCTGCGTGCTCGCCCTGCCGCAGCGTGGTCGTGAGCGTGGCGGTGTCTCCCGCACTCTTGCCGGTGATCGCCTCGTCCAGGCCGTCGACGAGGTCATCGGAGCCGACGACGTAGGACAGGCCCGTGGCCGAGCCGCCGTCGACCTCCTCGCCGTCGATGGTGGAGACGAGGTCGATCGAGACGTAGTCGCCCTCCTCGGCGGGACGGTCGACACCCTTCAGCGTGCCGAAGCGGTCGCGCAGCTCCTCGAGCTGCTCGTCCACGTCGGTGTCGCTCACCTCGGCGTCGTCGACGGTCACCGCGATGCCCTCGAGGTCCGGCAGGACGATCTCCGGACGGATGTCGACCTCGGCGGTGAAGCTCAGCGAGGTGCCGTCATCGAGGTTCGTGATGTCGATCTCGGGCTGGCCCAGCGGCTGCAGCTCGTGCTCGCGCGCCGCCTCGCCATAGAGGCCCGGCAGCGCCTCGTTCACAGCCTCCTGCAGCACCGTTCCGCGGCCGACCCGCTGGTCGATGATGCGGGTCGGCACCTTGCCGGGCCGAAAGCCGGGCACCCGAACCTGCGACGCGATGGCCTTGTAAGCGGCGTCCAGATTGGGTTTGAGGTCGTCGAAGGGCACCTCGACGGCGAGCCGCACGCGGGTCGGGCTCAGGTTCTCGACGGTGCTCTTCACGTGCGTGTACTCCTCGGCGTTTCTCTGATGACGGGACTGCGGTCGGTCGGGGTGGCGGGATTCGAACCCACGGCCCCTCGCTCCCAAAGCGAGTGCGCTACCAAGCTGCGCCACACCCCGGGCGCTGGTTCAGCCTATCCCGCCGGGGCGGAGCGCCGGGCACCACGGCTCAGGCGACCCGCCACTCCGCTCCCAGCTCGCGCCCGACCGCCCGCCAGGCGAACAGCGCGGCGCCGTACTCGCCCGCCCGCCCGGCCAGGGTGGAGATCTCGACGGCCGGAGCCGGGCGCCACACCAGTCGCGCCGCCAGGGCGTCGCGCACCGGATCGCGCAGCGCGGCCCCGGCCGCCGAGAGGCCGCCGGCCAGGACAACCAGCGACGGATCGAGAAGCATCGTGTACGTGGCCAGGGCAAGCCCGAGGGCCGTCGCGGCGTCGTCCCAGACCCGGGCAGCGGCCGGGTCGTCGTGGCGCGTCCTCCCGATCTCGGCCGCGGTCAGCTGCCGCCCGGTCGCCGCGACATAGCGGCGGGCGATGGCCGCGGCTGACGCGTAGGTCTCGGCGCAGCCGCGCTGCCCGCACGCGCACCGCTCGCCGTCCGGGTACACCGGGACGTGTCCGATCTCGCCGGCCAGATCGGTCGCCCCGCGCAGGTGCTGCCCGCCGCTGACCATCACGCCGGCGATGCCCGTCCCGATGACGACGACCAGACAGTCGGCCACGTCGCGGGCGAGGCCCAGGACCCGCTCCGCATGACCCGCGGCCCGGACGTCGTGCTCGATCGCCACCGGCACGCCCACGTCCGCGGCGAGCAGGGCGGCGAGCGGGACGTCTCGCCAGCCGAGATTCGCCGCGTACCGCGCCACGCCGTTGGGCACGTCGACGACACCCGGCACCACCGCCCCCACGGCGGCGACGTCCGGCCCGGTCAGCTCGCGGACCACGCTGCGAAGCGCGGCGACGACCGCGTCGGGCCCGTCGGCAGTCGGCGTCGGGGCGTCGAGCCGCCGCAGGGTGACGCCGGTGTCGTCAAGTACCGATGCCTTGATCGACGTGCCGCCCACATCGACGGCGACGACCGCGGGACGGGGCACGGATCAGGAGTTCGTGAGGACGATCGAGCGGGTGAGGTTGCGCGGCGCGTCCGGGTCGAGGCCCCGGTGCTCGGCCAGCGCTACGGCCAGTCGCTGGGCGCCGACGAGCTGCGCCATGGGATCGGCGTCCGACGTGCTTACGGTGGCCGACGTCTGCTCGATCTCGGCGACCAGCCCGTCCGGCGCGGCGCCGAACACCCAGACGGCCGACTGCGCGTCGGCCACGCTGATCGGTCCGTGCCGGTACTCCATCGCCGGGTACGCCTCGGCCCATGCCTGCGCCGACTCGCGCAGCTTCAGCCCGGCCTCCTCGGCGAGCCCCACGGTCCAGCCGGTGCCGAGGAACGTGAACTGGCGCCGGTCGAGCAGGCCGGTCGGAACGGCGCGGCCCAGCTCGGTCCGCGCGTGCTCGGCGGCCGGTTCGACGGGGTCGCCGATCGACTCGCGCAGCAGGGCGAGCGCGGTGGTCGCGAAGCGGGTCTGCACGACCGAGCGCTCGTCGGCGAACGCAAGCTCGATGGCGTGGTCCGCGGCAGCACCGGCGGGCAGGGCGGCGTCGGCGGTGAGGACGGTCGTCGGCGTGACCGCGGCGAGCGCCGAGACGAGCCGGACGATCTCGGTGGTCGTGCCGGACCGGGTCAGCGCAACAACGTGGTCGTAGCGCCGGGCGGCCGGGAACTCCGAGGCCGGGAAGGCGTCGGTCTCGCCGTGCCCCAGCTCCTCGCGCCGCGCCGCCCACGCTCGCGCCATGTACAGGGACGTGCCGCAGCCGACGACCGCCACCCGGGCGCCGCGAGCCGGCAGCGCCGCGACGACGCCGGGATCGGTGGCCAGCGCCGCCGCGCGCAGCCACAGGTCGGGCTGGGTGACGATCTCATCGGCGACGAAGGACATCGGTTCCCCTGCTACTTGACCGAACCGGCGGTGAGGCCGCCGACGACCTTGCCTTCGATCATCGCGAACAGCGCGATGACCGGCAGCGTGGCGATCACCGAGCCGGCGAACACGTGCCCCCAGTCGATCGAGTACTGCCCGATGTAATTGTTCAGGTTCACCGTGAGCGGTTGCCGTGAGTTCGGCTGACCCTGGGTGAACGTCAGCGCCACCAGCAGCTCGTTCCACGCCCCGATGAAGGTGAAGATCAGCGCGGTGACGATGCCCGGCATCGCCAGCGGCAGGGTGATCCGGAACAGTGCCCCGATGCGGCTCGTCCCGTCCACCATCGCGGCCTCCTCCAGCTCGGAGGGGATGGACGAGAAGTACGCGTTGAGGATCCACACCGCGAAGGCGAGGTTGAATCCGGCGTTGACCAGCATCAGGGACACCAACGGATTCGCGATGTTGAAGCTGGTGAACTCGCGCTGGATGCCGACGAGCATGGCCGCCGGCTGGAACATCTGCGTCGCCAGCACCAGCAGCAGGAAGACCGTCCGGCCGCGGAACTTCCGGCGGGCGCTGTAGTAGGCCGCGGGCAGGGCGACCAGCAGCACGATGACCGTCGAGCCACCGGCAACCTTCAAGCTGGCGCCGAGGTTGTCCCCGAACCCGGTCTTCCAGATCGACGTGAAGTTCGACCAGTCGAAGTGCTTGGGCAGGTAGCCCCGAGCGAGCAGCTCGTTCGGCGGACGGAGGGCGGAGATCACCATCTCGACGTACGGCAGGATGAAGATCAACGCGATCACGTACGCGGTCAGCGCCAGCAGCATCCGGCGCGGCGTGAGCTTCGCCCGCCGACGGCCGCCGCGCGGCTCAGGGGCCGGTTCGGCGACCAGCGGTTCAGCAACGATGACCGACATCTAGTTCACCTGCTCGCGCCAGCGGGTGGCCCGCAGGAAGAGCAGCACCAGGACGATCACCAGTCCGAAGTTG
>JAVHVD010000095.1:0-6728 GCA_032160745.1 Pseudonocardiales bacterium | reverse complement strand
CATCGGACGCGGCCACGATTCGCGCTCGCGACGCTGCGAGCTCCGAGCGACTCTCCGCGTTTGCGATCGCGGTCGCGGCGAGCTCGGTGAAGTTGAGCATCCGCTGCTGGGATTCCGCCGGCAACAGCCAGCCCCGCGTCGAAGCCACGATGACCCCCCACAAATGCCCCTCGACGATGATCGGAGTCGCGACGCTCGAGCGGACCCCGCCCCGTCGAATCCGCTCTTTGAGCGCCCGTGAAGCGTCGGCATAGTCATCGGTGCGCGCCGGTCGGCGGGTCCGCACGACCGTCGCCAGTGCCATGGGCGGTTGGACCTGCACGCGCTCGCCCGGCACATATTCGCCTGCGCGACCGCCGGCGGCGAGAACGGTGACGAACCCGTCGGGCTCCAGGTGGGCGATCATCGCCCCGTCGGCATGGAGGAGAGCGGACACTTCATCGGCGACAGCGGAGAAGAGTTGGGCCGGCGGCATTCCACGAGCAACGAGCGCGGCGATCCTCCGGAGGGCCGCCTGCTCCGTGGTGAGCCGGGCCAGCTCGTCGACGAGGAGCCCGATGCCGGCGCCGATGATCACGAACACGATCAGAACGGAAATCTGGGCCGGCTTGTGGTTGGTCAAGCTGCCATACGGGAACGTGAAGAAGACCTCCTGCGCGAGAATGCCTACGACGATTGCCGTGAACGCTGGGCCCGCGCCGCCGATCAGCGCGGCGACCACAACGACGAGAAGCGTCAGGAACAGGATCGTGGCCGGCGGTACCGACGAGCCGAGTAGGCGGGCACCGACTGTGATCAGAAGAGGCAACGCCACGGCGATGCCCCACGCCGTCTTGCGCCGGCGGCGTGGCAGGCGCTCGGCAAATGGCCGCGGCGTCGACGAAAGGCGAGCCAGTCGCACCATGGCCCTCATGAGGTGACGCTAGCCGATATTCGACACGCGAGCGCGGGTTGAGACTGGCTGGCCGGCTCGATTCTGATTGATCTGCGAACGATGCCGCGCTTGTCCACGTCGCTTTGGGTCGGAGCTCTCCGTAGGATCGGTGTGCCGCCTGGAAGCAGTCTGAAGGAGATCATCGACGTCACGTAGAGCGGATCAACCGTGCGAGTACTGGTATTGGGAGCCGGCTTCGGCGGCCTGGAGCTGACCGCACGCCTGTCGGAGGAGTTGGGCGATGACCTCGACATCGTCCTGATCGACCAGGCCGACAGCTTCGTATTCGGCTTCTCCAAGCTCGACGTGATGTTCGGGCGTACCACCGCCGAGGCGGTGCGTCATCCCTACCGAGACGTGATCAAACCGGGCGTGCGGTTCGTGCAGACGACGGTTCGCGCCATCGACCCCGAGCGGCGACGGATCGACTCAGACGCGGGGACTTTCGACGCCGACGTGATGGTGATCGCGCTCGGCGCCGACCTGCACCCGTCGGCAACCCCAGGCCTGACCGAGGTTGGTCACGAGTTCTACACCGTGGCCGGGGCGTTCGCCACCCGCGACGTGCTGGACGCATTCGACGGCGGTCGGGTGATCGTCGGTGTTACCTCCACGCCGTTCAAGTGTCCGCCCGCCCCGAGCGAGACCGCACTGCTCGTGCACGACTACCTGGAGCGGCGCGGGCTGCGCGATGCAAGCGAGATCGCGCTGGTCATGCCGCTGGGTGCGCCGATCCCGCCGTCCCCAACGGCGTCGAAGGCGTTGCTAGAGGCGTTCGCCGAACGCGGCATCACCTGGTTCCCTGAACGGCTGGTACGGGCGCTCGATCCGCAACGACGAGTTGCTCTCCTGGCCGATGGGGACGAAATGCCCTTCGACCTCTTCCTCGGCGTCCCCATGCACCGGGCACCTCAGGTCGTGCAGGACTCCGGAATGTGCGTGGACGGCTGGATTCCCGTCGACCCGCTCACGCTCGAAACGGCGTTCCCCGACGTTTACGCGGTCGGCGACGTGACGAGCGTGGGCACCCCCAAGGCCGGCGTCTTCGCCGAGGGACAGGCGGCGGTCGTGGCCGACGAGATCATCGCCCGCCATCGGGAAGGAGACCCGTCGTCGCGCTACGGCGGCCGCGGAATCTGCTACGTCGAGTTCGGGCACGGCCAGGTGGGCCGGGTTGAGGTCGCGTTCCTGGCCGGGGAACGCCCGAGCGGGCAGTTCGACGACCCGTCCGCGATCTACGCCGCTGACAAGGCCGAATTCGGTTCGAGCCGCATCCGACGCTGGTTCGGTCGCGATTGGACAGCGCACTGAGAAGCGTTGCTCCTCGTCCGCGTCCGGCGTCGGTCCGCAGCGGTATCGGCCATCCCGAGAGTCACAGGTGCGGCTGAGAGAAATCTGAGATTGCTCCAACTTTCGTGCGACACAGTTGATCATCGCGCGGGACGGCCCCTCGCCGAGAGTTCCCGAGAGGCAGGCATGGACACGCGCACGGTTCCGACGTCGATTCGCGGCCCGCTAGGACGCGCGCGTCGCTACACGTATCGCCGTCGCAATGCCTTCGCGCGCGCGCTTCACGAGCGCGGGGGTGCGGGTCCGCTTGTTCCAGATCCAGTGTTCGTGCTCTGTCCGGTCCGCTCCGGTTCTACTCTGCTGCGTGCGATCCTGAACAAGCATCCGCAGATCAGCTCGCCTCATGAGCTGCACCTCAACACCATGCGCGTCAGCACGGCGAAGCCCTATGCCCGGAATTCGTGGGCTTCTCTGCAGCTGACGCCCGAAGACCTGGAGAACATGCTCTGGGATCGCGCCCTGCACTGGAACCTGGTCCGCGACGGAAAGCGGATCATCGTCGACAAGACTCCGCAGAACGCCGCGATTTGGCCGCGCATCCATGAGTACTGGCCCGAGGCCCGCTACGTCCACCTACGCCGCCACCCCGCGAGCATCGTCGCCTCGCTCGTGCGGGCAAAGCCGAACGATCCACCCGAGGAGCAGGTTCGGCGAGTCCTGCTCTACGGGTCGCAGCTGGACTCAGCCCGCGAAGCTTTGTCGGGGCCAACCGTTCGGTACGAGGATCTGACGCGCGATCCCGTGGGCACGATCAAACAGATCTGCAGGTATCTCGGGGTGCGATGGCAACCAAGGATGCTGAACTACGACAGGACCGGCCATCACGCCGGTCTCGGGGACTGGTCGGCGAAGATTCGCTCCGGTCGGATTCAGCCGCCCGACCCGCTGCCTGACCCCAGCGAAATTCCTGCGGCCCTGCTTCCGCTCGTTCGTTCGTGGAACTACCTCGACTAGCGCCTGTCGCTCGTGTGGGCCTTGGCGATGACCGAGCGGATCACGTCCAGATAGATCGGAGCCTGCCTCTGCCAGGACAGCTCGTCACGCGCACGCTTCGTCGCGCACTCGGACATCGTGTTGCGCAGGTCCGGATCCTCGAGCAATTGCGCGATTGCCTTCGCGTACGCCGCCGGTGACTCGATGGACACGTAGAACGCGGCGTCACCAGCGGACCGTCGGGTCTCCGTGAGGTCGAACGTGACGACGGGGAGCCCGAATGCCATGTACTCGACCGTCTTCAACATGCTGCACAGGTCGGTGAAGGCACTGCGCTTATCGGGTTGCAATCCGAGGTCGCTGGTCGACAGGTAGCGGCAGATGGTCTCGTCGTCGGCGAAGCCGGTGAAGGTCAGCCAAGGCTCGATGTGCAGGTCGGCGGCCAATCGCTGCAGATCGGGGAGGCGATCACCGTCGCCCATGAGAACGAACTGCACATCCTCTCGCCCCATGCCGTGGATCAGCTCATGGGCCGCCTCGAGTACGAGATCCACGCAGTCCTGGGCGCCCATCACACCGAGATATGCGCACAGGTATCGCCGCCCGTTGCGCAGCTCCGCAACCGGCTCTGTCCTCCGTAGCCGGGCCAGGTCAGGGCCGGTGCGGACGACGGTGAGACGGTCGGGTGCCGTCGGATTGCGGGAGAGCAGCAGCTCACGGCACGAGTCGTTCACTGTCAGAACATGGTCGGCGGTGCGGTGGCTCATCCATTCCGGCACCGCCAGGGCACGTAGTACCCAGCGGGACGCCGGCGGGAATCGATCGGCGTAGAGCTCCGGACTGAGGTCGTGCTGATCGAAGACGAAGCGTGCGCCCAGGAGCCGGAACACCATTGCAACCGCGAAGTACGTATCCGGCGGATTGCAAGCCTCGATCACGTCGAAGCGATTGCGCCGCCAGATGCGCATCGCAAGGCGCAAGGTCCGGACCAACGAGACGAGGTAGTCGGCCAGGTACACGAGCGACCGCCCCGACTCGGCTGGGCTGGGGTACCGGTGGACCTCGACCCCGTCCATCCGCTCGTAGCGGGGCAACGAGGGCGGACCAGGGCAGATCACCGTCACGTCCATACCGTCCGCGACCAAGGCCCGGCACTGCAACCACACCCGCCGGTCCAAGGGCACCGGGTTGTTGGCATCGATCATGAGCACATGTGGGCGGGCACGCGCGCCTTTCGTCACCATCGGACCTCGACCGGAGCTCCCCTTCTGGCCGCAGATTCGTCGAGTGCGGTGAGGATGCGCACCACGTCGCGTCCGTGCGCTCCGTCCGTGAGGGTCCGCGCTCCGGTTCGGCACGCGTCGCCGAACGCGTCCATCTCCACCAGTAAGGGCTCCGTCATCGGGATGTGCGGAATCAGCAGGTCACCCACCCGCGTCCGCCATTGAAATTCGCCCAGGCTGTCGAAGTTGCCCATCGGATGGTTGCCTTCGTTGGATACCCCGGCGTCGGCGAGTTGCAGCTTCTGATCGGACGAGACGTCGTCGTAGATCGCCATCTTCCGGTCTCCCACGACAGTCACCAGCCGGACCTTTCGTGGGTCGATCCAGCTGCACTGGAAGTTGCCGACAATGCCCGAAGCGAAGGTCAGGCTCGCGAAGCAGACGTCGTCTATGCCCTTGCCGATGAAGGAGTGGGACCGCGCCGACACCTCGACGGGCCGGTCGTCGAGCAGGTAAAGCATGATCGAAATGTCGTGCGGACCGAAGTTCCAGAGCGCGTTGCAGTCGCGCCTGATTCGGCCGAGGCTGAGGCGCTGGGAGTACAGGTACTGGACTTCGCCGAGCGCACCCTCGGTGATGTAGCGGTGCAGCCGTCGGAGGGGCGCCGAGTACAGGAAGGTGTGTCCGACCATGAGTGTCAACCGGTGAAGATCGGCGAGCTTCACCAACAGCTCGCAATCCTCGAGGGTCGTGGCCAATGGCTTTTCGACGAACACGTGCCGATGCGAGTGCAGCGCGGCCAGGGCGAGTTCCGCGTGGCGCACGGCCGGGGTCGCGATCACCACCGCCTCCACCTCGTCGTCGGCGAGGACGTCTTCGACGTTGGTGTAGAGGCGCGCGGTCGGCACCGCGGCTCGCGCGGCAGCCAGGGATTGCTCATCGGTCTCGCAGACGGCCACTAGTTCCAGTGAGTCAGCGGCGACGATGTTGCGGGCGAGGTTGCGACCCCAGTACCCGTAGCCGACCAAGGCGACCCGAACCGGCGACTCGCCGGCCGGCGATGTGGAACTGAACCTGCTCATGGTGACTCCCGTCAGTTGGTACACGTGTCGGTTCGCCGGGTGTGGCTGCGCATGAACCAAGCGATCTGCACCTCACTCCTTGGTATTCGACGCGGCGGCGGGAACTGGGGTGTGGTTCACGGTCTTGATCCGGCCCGGGCGGCGCGGCTCGCGCGGCGGCTGGGGTCCGCGTCGATCGATGCCGGTGGGACGATCCCGGTCCGGGGACGTCGTTCGCGCCGCGCCGAAGGTGTCCGTGCGCCTTCCGCGGGACAGTCCGGTGAGGACGCCTCCTCGGACGGGACAGCCTTCGTCGGTCAGTTCGGTCACGGCCGCCAGCGCCTGACTGCGGCGGGCCTTCGACGCGTCGTCGACGAGCAGCGCGGCATCGGCGACCGCGGCGATGTCGAGTGTGGGCAGATGAGGCTCGACCGCGGGTCCATCGATGATCACGACGTGCGCAATGCCGGCAAGACTCTCGACGAGTTCCTTGAATTCAGAGATGGTGGCCGGCTCGGTATCCGCGATGCAGCCGCGGTCGGTCAACGGCCAGGTGGCGACGACGTGAACCTGTACTCGCCCGGGCTGTGGCTTGTCACGTGGGTCCTCCGCGCCGGCCTCCGCCGCGCCGACCTCAGTGGCCTTGATGAGCACAGTGCCCAGGCCCTGCGAGGCGAAGGCGACCGCCAGCTGCCGCGCGACGACGCCGGCGAGCGGATGTTCCCGACAGCTGGTGACCAGCAGAACGCCACCGGTCGGGGGCAGGAAACGGCCGGCCCGGATGCGGACGTAGTCGATGTCAGGGTCCGCGGACACGGCGGTCAGCGATGTCAGTCCCGCAAGGGAGCGGGGGTGCCAGTTCCGACCCTTCGCCATGAGGACGGGGACCCCGGTAATGTCCTGCCAACGGGTCACACTGGGCAGGCGCGAGGACAGCCGGTCGCTGGCGAACGCGAACAGGATGCCGAGCAGGAGCCCCGCCGCGGCGCCGGACAGCACGTCCAGGATGAAGTTGGGCGACGATGGGGACGTCGGGAGCCCGGCTCGGGAAATGATGCTTGCCCGCATGCCCGGAACGGCCGGATCGCTACGAACCCGCGGCGGCGTCGCTGTCTGCTCATTGACGTAAGCCACGTACGCCGCCGCAACCGCGGCGGCTCCGCGATGCGCCTGCTGCCGATCGCGGGTCGTGTAGTCGAACACGAGGATGGACGCGTCCACGGGTAC
>JAVHVD010000094.1:0-8779 GCA_032160745.1 Pseudonocardiales bacterium | reverse complement strand
CCCGACACACTCTCCGGCGGCGAAACGGTCCGCGCCGGGCTCGCCGTCGCGCTGGCCAACGACCCACCCGTGCTGCTGGCCGACGAACCCACCGGCGAACTCGACTCCAGCACCGAGGCGCAGGTACTGGCCATCCTGACCCGACGCGCCCACAACGGCACCGCCCTGCTGGTCGCCAGCCACAGCGCGGCCGTGGCCGCGGCAGCCGATCGCGTGATCAGACTTCGCAGTGGAGAGGTGTCCTCATGACCACTCCCCGAAATCCGAGCGGGTCGTCCTCCGCGTCGAACAGTGCCCCCGCCGTCCAGCCATGCGTCAACGGATCGAGCATGACCGGCACCGCCCGGGCGAGTTCCGACACGGCGGTTGCCCGCTGCGTCGCGGTCGGCAGGACCTACGGCACCGGTGACCGGGCCGTGGTCGCCGTCTATGACGCGACGTGCGCCGTCAGCGCCCGCGATCGAGTCGCGATCATCGGCCCGTCCGGGTCGGGCAAGTCGACCCTGCTGCACCTGCTGGCCGGGCTCGAGGCGCCCAGCGCCGGGCAGATCAGTTGGCCCGCCCTCGGCGGCCACCCCCGCGCCGGAGCGCACCGGGTTGGGCTGGTGTTCCAGGCTGCCAGCCTGATCCCGAGCATGACCGTGCTGGAAAACGTCGAACTGCCCATGCTGCTCGCCGATACCCCCGCCGGCGAGGCGCGGCAGCGGGCAAGGTCCGCACTGGACCTGCTCGACCTCGACGGGCTGCACCGCGACCTGCCCCAGGAACTGTCCGGCGGCCAGGCGCAACGCGTCGTGATCGCCCGGGTCCTGGCCGCGCGGCCCCGGCTGATCCTGGCCGACGAACCCACCAGCCATCTCGACCGCCGCACCGCCGACCACGTCGCCGACGTGCTGGTACAGGTCAGCGACGAGATCGACGCCGCGCTCGTCATCGCCACCCACGATCGCGCCGTCGGCGGCCGCATGCGCACCGTGTGGCCGATGCACGACGGCCGGTTGCACCCAGCGACAGCGACCCTACTGGCGGATGCGTGCACAACCCGGTCCACCGCTGACATGTCCTCGAACCGAGGCATCACCGAAGGTGACCACGCGTGATCCGGATCTGGTTGCCCGCCTTGCTTCGCCGCCAACCCGCCCGCCTCCTCGGCGCGGCGATCGGCGTGGCCATCGCCGTCGCGCTGCTCGCCAGCCTGGGCGCCTTCCTCGCCCACGCGAAGGCCAGCATGACCGGCCGGGCCGTCCGCTCGGTCAGCGTCGACTGGCAGGTCCAGGCCGCCCAGGGCAGCGACCCCGCCAAGGTCGCGGCTTTAGTGGCGCACACCGCGAGCGTGCAGGCCAGCCAGATTGTGGGGTTCACCCAAGCCCCCGGGCTGAGCGCGACCACCGCCGGCTCCACCCAGACCACCGGCAGCGCAGTGGTCCTGGGCCTCCCGGCTGGCTACACCGCCACCTTCCCCGGCGAGATCCGCACCCTGACCGGTCGCGGCACCGGGGTGCTGCTGGCCCAGCAGACCGCCTCGAACCTGCACGCCGCGCCCGGCTCGCACATCACGATCCAGCGAGCGGGGCTGTCCCCCATTGCGGTCACCGTGTCCGGGGTCGTCGACCTCCCCCAGGCAAACTCGCTGTTCCAGAAGGTCGGCGCTCCGGTCGGGGCGCAGCCGTCCGCACCGCCGGACAACGTCGTCATGCTGCCCTATAAGCAGTGGCAACAAGTGAGCGCACCCGTCGCTGCCGCGCGCCCCGACCTGGTGTCCGCCCAGATCCACGCCCGGCTCGGCCACGCCCTGCCCAACGACCCGGCCGCCGCTTACTCGACCGTCATCGCCGCCGCACACAACCTCGAAGCCCGCAGCACCGGCACCGCAACGGTGGGCAACAACCTCGGCGCGGCGCTGGACGCCGCGCGCGGCGACGCGGCCTACGCCCAGGTGCTGTTCCTGTTCCTCGGCCTGCCCGGTGCCATCCTCGCCGGGCTCCTGACGGCGACGGTGGCCTCGGCCGGCGCCCGGCGCCGCCGTGGCGAGCAGGCGCTGCTGCGAATCCGCGGCGCCTCCCAACGGCAGCTGCTGCGACTGGCCGCGCTCGAAGCGGGCGTCATCGGGCTGGTGGGATGCGTCGCCGGGCTCGGCACCGCGCTCGTCGTCGGCACCTCCGCGTTCGGGTCCGCCAGCTTCGGCGCCACCACGTCCTCGGCGCTGCTCTGGGCCAGCCTGGCGGTCGCGTCCGGCCTGGCCATCACCGGCGCCGCCGTGCTCTCACCGGCTCGGCGCGACGTGCGCGAACACACCATCGCCAGCGGGCTGGAGGAGATCGCGACCCGCCGCTATCCGTGGTGGGCTCGCTACGGTCTCGATATCGCCGCTCTCATCGGCGCCGGACTGGTCGTCAACGCAGCCGGCCGTAACGGCTATCAGCTGGTGTTAGCCCCCGAAGGCGTTCCGACGATCTCCGTCTCCTACTGGGCACTCGCCGGCCCCGCTTTGCTGTGGCTCGGCGCCGGCCTGCTCGTGTGGCGCCTGGTCGACCTCCTCCTCGGCCGCGGACGAGCGGTCACCGCCGTGCTGCTGCGCCCGTTCGCCGGACGCCTCGCGCCCGTCCTGAGTTCCAGCATGTCCCGTCAACGACGCCCGCTGGTCAAGGCCGCCACCGTGCTCGCCCTGGCCATCGCGTTCGCAATCTCGACCGCGAGCTTCAACGCCACCTACCGCGCCCAGGCCGAGGCCGACGCCCAGCTGACCAACGGCGCCGACGTCACCGTCACGGAGTCGCCCGCCGCCAGCCTCGGACCCAACTACGCGACCCGCCTCGCGGCAGTCCCCGGCGTCACCGGAGTGGAGCCGCTCCAACACCGCTACGCCTACGTCGGCACCGACCTGCAGGACCTGTATGGAGTGCGCCCCGGCTCCATCCGCTCCGTCAGCGCGCTTCAGGACAGCTACTTCCAGGGCGGCAGCGCCGCCGCGCTCATGCACACGCTTCAGACGAAAGCCGACTCCATCCTGGTCTCCGCCGAAACTGTCAAGGACTACCAACTACACGTCGGCGACCTCATCAACCTGCGCCTCGTCGACGGCCGCACCCACCAGCTGGTCACCGTGGGATTCCACTACGTCGGCGTGGTGTCGGAATTCCCGACCGCACCGAAGGACAGTTTCTTCATCACCAATGCCGCCTACGTGACCCAGAAAACCGGCAGCAACGCCGTCGGCACGTTCCTCGTCAACACCGGCGGCACCAACTCGTCTGCCGTCGCCGCCCGCGTTCGCGCGCTTGTCGGACCCACCGTCAACGTCACCGACATCAGCACCACCCGCGGCGCCGTCGGCTCCAGCCTCACCTCCGTCGACCTGGCCGGGCTGACCCGGGTCGAGCTCGCCTTCGCCCTGATCCTCGCTGCCGCCGCCGGCGGGCTCGTGCTGGCCCTCGGCCTGGCCGAACGCCGTCGCAGCTTCGCCATAATGAATGCCCTCGGCGCTCGGCGGCGACACCTGCGCGCCGCTGTGGCCGGCGAGACCCTGCTCGTCGGTGCGACCGGAGCACTCGGTGGCGTCATGCTCGGCGCGCTCTTGACGCAAACCCTGGTCAAGGTGCTCACCGGCGTGTTCGACCCGCCACCTTCGGCGATCACTGTTCCCTGGCCGTATCTGGCCGGGCTGTCGATGCTCATCGTGGCGTGCCTGGCCATCGTCACCGTCGGCGCGGTCCGGGTATCGGGTCGCAACCTGCTGCCCACCATCCGCCGACTCTGACCCACCGATCAGTCGAACTGGGTACGGGACGTTCCCGCTTCCGGACTGGGACCCGCGCGATAGCCGAAACCGCGCAACGTCTCGACAACAGGCGCCTGCACGCAGGCAGCGGCGGCACCCTTTTCCAGGGCGCGCCGCAACGATGCGACGTGAACGTCCAGGGTCTTCGTCGAGCCATGCCAATGCGCATCCCACACATCAGCCATCAGCGCGGCCCGACTCACCGCCACACCCGGCTCACGTACCAACCGGGCCAGCAGCTCGAACTCCTTCGCCCGCAACACCAGTTCCGACCCTCCGAGCCACGCCCGGCGCGTCGCCTCATCGACGACCAGATCACCCACGACGTGTCGCGCCGACGCGTGCTCGCGCGGAGTTGCCCTGCGCAGATGCGCTCGCAGTCGAGCGAGCAGCTCCGTCGTCCGGATCGGCTTGGTCAAGTAGTCATCCGCTCCGGCCTCCAGCCCGACCACGACGTCAATCTCGGCATCGCGCGCCGTCAGGATCACGATCACGATGTCAGGACGCCGGGACCGCACGCTGCGGCACACGTCAACGCCGTCGACATCGGGCAGGCCGAGATCCAAGACCACCAGATCGATGCTGCGCTCCGCGGCGGCCGCCGCAATCGCCGAGGCACCATCGCGACACCACAGCACTCCGTAGCGCGCGTCCACTAACGCCGCGCGAATGTTGCGGCCGATCGTCTCGTCATCCTCGACCAACATCACCTCCGCCACGAACGCCTGCCTCGCTTCCACACCAACACGGCACCCGATTTCACCGCACCGACACCACCACAGCGGGTCCTCGCAATGTCCGGAACGACCATCCGCAGGCGACGGACTAATGCCCAGAGAGGCTCTGCGCGAGCTCGAGCACGGCGTGGGTCCAGACGGTGACGACCGCACCGGCAAACCAGCAGAGCGCCGAAGCGCACAGAATCGCGACTCGCAAACGCACCTGGCGGCCGCTGGGCGGCGCCAGGAGCGCACGCACGCGCGCGGGCACGTCCCCGTCATCAAGACCCAGCGCGCCCGGCGTCACCGACGACGGGAAGCCCGCACCGCGGAACCGAGCGCGAACGAGGGCGGCATGCGCCACACTGCGCGCTGCGACGCGCCGATCACCGACCTCGGCTGCGGCGACCTCATCGGCCCACCGCTCGACACTGCGGCAAACCGCCTGAGCGACCGGTCGCAGGAACGGATTCGCAGCAGCCGCGACGTCGGTGATCGCAACGTACAGATGATGCCGGTAGCGCAGGTGGGCAACCTCGTGGGCCAGCAGGACCCTGCGCTCATCTGATGCCAGCGCGCGAAGCATGGCACTGGACACGACGATGCGTCCACCGGCCCCCGCTAAGGCATACGCGATCGGTGCCTGATCATCGACCACGACAAGCTTCGAGACCGGAGCGGGCAACGCGAGCGCCACCGCTCGGGCCTGACACGCCACACGCAGCGCGGCGAACGCCCGAACTGCGCCGCTGGCGAACAGCGATATTGCGATAAGGGCCGCCACAACCCCGGCCACCGGTCGGATCTCGTTGCCGGGCATGGTCGTCGACCAGTGGCCGACCGCCGCGATCGGCGCGAGCTGCGAAATTCCGAGCACGGCGGCGCCGCACAGCATCAAACCGCACGTGAGCGACACAGTCAGAGCAGCAGAACAGAGGACTAGCGTGGCCGCTGCGGGCGGCATGTGAGAGGCCAGATAGGTGGCGCCGAGTGCGAGGACAACCGCTACGACGAACGGAGCGGCCATCAGCGCGATCATCAGCGGTCCTCGGTACGGGACAGGAGTTCGTTGAGCGTCCGTTCATCGGACGGACTCAGCTCGGCGACAAAGCTCGCCAACACGCCGGCTCGGTCGCTACCGGCCTCGAGCAGCCTGCGCATCTGGTACGCGGTCACGTTGGACGCGGCGTCGTCAGCACCCCCCACCAAGGAGTACGCGTAGGCACGGCCCCGTTGACTGCGGGTGACCGCATGCTTCTCGTGCAAACGCGCCAGCGTCGTCATGACGGTGGTGTAGGCGAGTGGATGTCCGAGTTCGGCGAGAACCTCCGACGGAGTCAGCGCCTCGGTCGCCGCCGCCAGGCAGGCGAGAATCTCGCGCTCCAACTGCCCGCGTGCTCGGGCCGATCCTGGCATCGAGGCTCCCCGGATTTGACTACTACATCGATTGTAGTAGATCGTCAGGACGACTTGATTTTCCCACGATCGCATCCCCTCGTGCGCGCACAACTCAGGAGGACCGCCGGTGACCGGATCCCACCTGCTCGCCGTCAACCTCCTCAGCGCGCACAGTCTGCTGTCCAGCTTCGGCGCGATCGGCGTCTTCCTCATCATGTTCGCCGAGACAGGGCTGCTCATCGGTATTTTCCTGCCCGGCGACTCGCTGCTGTTCACGGCCGGTTTGCTGTGTTCGACCAAGGTGCACGACGCCGTACATCTGTCGCTGCCGGCGGTACTCGTGGCCGCGGCCGCCGGCGCACTCCTGGGCGCCCAGACCGGTTACCTGATCGGACGTAAGGCCGGGCCGCCGCTACTCGATCGACCGGAACGAATCCGACTCCGTCGGGCCGTCGGCCAAGCGCGCGACTACCTCGAGCGATACGGCGAGACCAAGGCGGTCGTGATCGCCCGCTTCATTCCATTCGTGCGGACGGTGATCAATCCCGTCGCAGGAGTGGTGAACATGCCGCAACGCCAGTTCGTCGTGGCGCAGGTCGCCGGCGGACTGGCCTGGTCGGTCGGGGTCTCCCTCGCCGGCTACGCGCTGGGATCTCGTATCCCCAGCATCGACAACTACCTGCTTCCCATCGTCGCGGCCGTCGTCATCGTCTCGTTGGTACCGATCGCCCTCGAGATTCGTCGGGCCCGTCGAGAAGGTGCGGAAACGCGATGACCGCTCACCTGAGCTGGCTGGAGGCCGGCGTCGTCGGGGGGATGCAGGGCATCGCCGAACTCTTTCCGATCTCCAGTCTCGGGCACAGCGTGCTGATCCCGGCCTGGGTCGGCGGGTCGTGGCAACGCGACCTCAGCGTCAGCAATCCTGAGTCGCCCTACCTGGCGTTCATTGTCGGCCTGCACGTCGCCACAGCCATCGCACTGCTGATCTACTTCTGGCGCGACTGGGTCCGCATCATCACAGGCCTGATCTCCAGCATCGCGCGCCGCGAAGTGCGCACCGCCGATCAGCGGCTCGCCTGGCTGCTCGTCCTCGGCACCATCCCGGTCGGCCTCGTGGGTCTCGTCGGCGAACACTTCTTCCGAACGCACCTGGGCAAACCCGTACCCACCGCGATCTTCTTGATGGTCAACGGCTTCATTCTGCTGGGCATCGAGCGGCTGCGCCGCCGGGACAACAACGTCGACTCCGACTACATCGACGAGCGGGTCAGCGGGCCGGAATCTGACCAGCGGCTCGCAGGCCAACCGGTAGGCAAGGCGCTGTTCATCGGATCCCTGCAGATCGCGGCCCTCGCCCCCGGCATCTCACGCTCCGGCGTCGCGCTCGCCGGTGGCATGCTCCGGGGCCTCTCCCGCGAGGACGCCGCACGCTTCTCATTCCTTCTCGCGACCCCGGTCATCCTCGCCGCAGGAGTACTCAAGCTGGGCGACCTCGCGGGTCCGCTCGGCGACGGCATTCGGCCACAGGTCATCTTCGGATCAATTCTCTCCGGCATCGGGGCCTACCTGTCCGTCCGATTCTTGACCCGCTACCTCGCCAACCGGTCGCTACGACCATTCGGCATCTACTGCCTGCTCGCGGGTGCAGCAAGCCTCGTACTGTTCGCCGCTCGCTGACCCGACCGGACCTGCGGAGAACTCGACTGCGCCGACTGCTCGTGCGAGGGATCAGGGTCCAGTCGGTGCCGGTCTAACGCTCGACGTCCCGCCGATCTGCGCGTCGTTGGTCTCGCGGAGCATGCGGGCGAGTGTCTGCAGCAGCGTCCAGGCGATGGCCGGGTTGCTCTGCACGAGCGGCCGGAAGTCCCACAGTGTGATCCCCTGGCAGACGAGCTCGCTGTCAGCGGTCACCGTGGCTGAGCGGACGCCCTGATCGATGAGTGCGACCTCGCCGAAGTAGTCCCCTGGACGCAAGATCCGTCGAACCGCACCGTGCACGGTCACCGTTGCTGTGCCCGAATCGATGAGGTAGAACGCCGCCGCGTCCGACCCCTCTTTGGTGACGGTCTCGCCGGGCGCGAACACCCGCTCTGTGAACAGTCGCGCGATAGCGTCGCGATCGGGCGCGGCGAGATCTGAGAACAGTGGCACGTGCACGAGTGACTCGCCCGAGGACGCCGGCGCCGGCGGTGCCGCTACCGGCGCGACGCCCGCGGAGGTGGTCACGGCGCGACACTGCAGCAGGTAGAGCTCTCCGCCCGCGAAGGCCCACTCGATGTCACGCCCCTCGCCGTACACCCGCTCGCAGTCATCGGCCAGTGCCGACAGGGCCTGCAGGTGCTCGTCGCTCAGACACAGCGCCTCCACCAGGTCGGCCGCGACCTCCTCGTCCACCGTGCCACCGCCGGGGGCGGAGCGGATCGCGATCTGTTTCAGCCCTGGACGCCGGTCGAGTACTTCACCACCGCGGGCCACCCGGTAGGAGTCGGGAATGACCCGGCCCGAAACCACCGCCTCGCCCAGACCCCAGCTCGCCTCGATCAGACGCTCGTCCGCGCCGGTGATCGGGTTGCGCGTGAACATCACGCCCGCGCTGTCCGGCTGCAACAGTGACTGCACGACCACGCCGACGCTCGGCCTGGCGAACACGCCGAGCCGCTTGCGGTAGGTGATGGCCGAGTCGGAGTTGGCCGACCACCAGATCTCGCGGACCGCTGCCTCGACGTCGTCGGCCGAGGGCACGTTCAGGACGGTCAGGTGCTGTCCGGCGAAGCTGGCCCCGGCGCTGTCTTCGTCGACGCACGACGAACGCACGGCCAGCGGCGTCGGCAGCGATCGCACGGCGTCACGTAGCGCGGCCGTGGCCGTGGTCTCACCGGTCGCG
>JAVHVD010000093.1:0-4894 GCA_032160745.1 Pseudonocardiales bacterium | reverse complement strand
CGCGGTGCCGGGTTGTCACCCATGCACATGTCGAACGCCTCCACAGCCGCCTCCGCGTCGTCCAACGTCATCCGGCGAAGCCGTCGCTTCGAAGGGTCCAGCGTGGTCTCCCAGAGCTGGTCGGCGTCCATTTCGGTCACCGCGTCCCTTTGTACCGTTGACGACCGGGGGCGTAGGCGCGCCTCCGGGCTGTCACGCTGTCGCAGATGACGATCGGTCAGCGAGACGTCCTCGTGCCTCCTGCAACGGTGTGTCACTGGGGCCGCTCGCTTGCAGCACGGCGACGGCGGCCACCCCTTCGAGAGTGGCCGCCGTCATCGTCGTTGCGAGTTACGGCGTGAACTCGCTGATCCGAGTTGACCAGTTCCCTAGCGCGGTCCTCACGCCGGGGCCGTGATTAGCGCCCCCGCAGGTGCCGAGCAGGTTGTCACCACTTCCACCGGCGAAGAACGGGCCGCCCCAGGCCGCGTAGTCACACGAGTGTCCGATGTATTCGCTAGCGATCCACACGTGGTTGCCGTCGACAGCGGCAGCGCCGTAGTCGCCCCAGCGCGTACGCGGTGGGTTACCTACCTGCGCCTTGTAGCTGGTGAATCCATCGTCGGCGGCCTGCCCGGCGCCGCCGGGGACGACCGACCACGCGCCGGTGCCGGCCACCGCGTCGATGGGTGCGTAGGCGGCGCTTGGGTAGGCGGTGTCGCCGCTATAGGTGAAGCCCATGACGCCGCGACCGCTGGGGGTGACACCGATGGTCGGGTAGGTGAAGTCAGCGCCCACCGCCCCAAGATATCCCTGGAGCGCAATCTTTGCGGCCAACGAACCGCTCGAGGTATCGGGCTTGACTATGAACCAGGCGATGCCCGCCCGCTGACCGGCGGATGCGGGGTTGAGCGCTGTATCCAGGGCACCCCAGATCTTGCCGTTTGCGTACATCACCTGCTGCATCCGCGTGTCGTTCGAGTCGGGCGTTGAGATCACCTCGTCGTGCGCGGGTTCGACACCGAAAACCAGCCGCCAGCAACCGGTCTGCCCGTTGAACAGCGTTGTGGTGGTGTCGTTGATGCAGTGCCCCTGTGGGACGCCGCTACCCGGTGCGGTGCCGGCGCCCGCCTGATGCTGCTTGGGCGGGATCGCGTAGGTATTCGATGCGAGCACCTTGTTCGTCAGTTGCAGGTTCGGGGTCGCGGTGTTGAGCGAGGACGTGTTCGTCAGCGCCCAGGTGACGATCTGGCTGGACACGTAATTACCGCCGGTGCCGGCGACTGGGTGCGTAGCCTCGTCGGCGGCGTTCGAGCTCAGCAGGTATTCGGTGCCGCCAGCGTTGGCGTCATAAGAAGTCGTGCCTGGGGAGTGGGCTGGCCAGACCGTGAAGCCCGGCTGTGTCGAACCGGCGTCGCTTGGCTGGTTCACCGCTCCGAAAGTGTCGATGTGCACCACGTTCACGTTCGGCGATCCTGCGGCAAGCTGCGCCTTCGACAGGGCGTAGATTTGCGCACCGTCGAACCCGGTGCCGTTCCACGGGTACGAGTTCGTGGTCAGGTAGATGCCGTTCGCATCCGCGCCGATGTGCGGGTAGTCCCCAAGGCAGGGGCAGGCGTTGGCCGGGCTCGGGTTGGATCCGTCGTTGGTGACGTCCACCTTGTAGATGTTCCAGTTGCCGTTCGGGTTCGAGGTCTGGCTGACCGCGAGGTCCAGGTGGTTCACCAGATTGAGGGAACCGTTCGGGTTGGTGTCCAGCGTGAGGACCACGAGGAAGAACCGTTGCGTCGCCGCGTCGTAGAGGCACGTCGGGTCGGTGATGTTCTGGGCCCGCTGGCCGGTCGCGCGATTGATCGCCGGGCCGTAACCGTAGAACGAGTTCAAATCGACAGCATGGTTCACATCGCGCGGGAACCCGCTCACTACGTTGGCTGCCGTATTGTCCGGCAGTGTCGAGTGACCCGAGGCATCGAAGACGTTCAGGACGTCGTTCACGGCCTCGAGCTCGTAGCCGTTGCCGACACACAGCGCCTGATCTGGCGGCTCCACGGTGAACTGGTTTCCGCGTCTGGCGTATCGCTGCTGATACAGATTGAGCCCCTCGAAGCCCGTGGTGAACGTCGGCGTCGACTTCGCCGGCTTATTGCCGGTCACGCTCACACCGTGCCCGGTGCCCGAGGAGAGCGCGCGGTCGGTGATCACGCCCGGATAGGCAGCCGGCGATTGCCCGTCAACCGGGCCGTCAGCGAACTCGTCCTGAACCGCGAGCCCTGTACCTGAGGGCGGAGCGGCGCCGGTGACCGGCGTCCCGGTACCGGTCAACGACACCTGACCCGCCGCATACGCGTTCGGAATCCCCGCCACGAAGGCTGCCGCGCTGACAAGGCTGACCAGCGAAACCACCACGACCGGGCTCCGCCTGCTCCCCACCGTCATGAGTCTTCCTCTCACTGGGCGCCTCGGCTTCGCAGCCCCTCGAGAGGCGCATCGATTCACCTGCCGATGCACCCCGTGTGCACAGTCAGACTGTGGCCTCACTAACGTGAGTTGTCCAGATCTCGTTGACGCGCCCGATCCGTCGCGTAGGAGCCGACCTCGAGGAGGGGGGTGGGACTCTTCACCGGTCCGCTCATGCTCGCCATGCCGCTTCTCGCCGATATGACGCATTCCCGGCTGCTGGTGTCAGCGGGACGACGACTCCTGAGCAGGGCCCCCGGACGACCTCCCACGCGCGCGGCCTGCTGACGAACTTTCACCGCCGACCGTCGGCGCATAGGTCGGCCGTCCCCATGTGCCGAGCAGCTGCGCGGTCGGCGAACCCGGACCGGAACGTTCCGCAGGGGTCCCCTGGGCGGGGCGCCAGACGCCGTTCAAATCCCGGTTGCTATGTACGAAACGAATTCCGGTACCGGGGGGGCGAATTCTGGTGATCGACGCAACAACAATGGTTGAAGCTGCCGTGTGTTAAAGGTACTCCGGAGAATGCGAGACGCCTATCTTCGCTGGTCAGGCGGCGTGTTCGGCGGCCCGGAAGCAGGCCGCTGGGGTGCGATAGGCGAGGGATTTGCGGGGCCGGTTGTTGAGCAGCGCCGTCACGGTGGCGACGGACTGGGGTTTATGCCGGGACAGGTCGGTGTTCTTCGGGAAGAACTGCCGGACGAGGCCGTTGAAGTTCTCGTTCGCGCCGCGTTGCCAGGGGCTGCTGCGTTCGGCGAAGTAGACGGCCAGCCCGCTGGCCTCGGCGAAATCCTGGTGCCGGGCCATCTCGCTGCCCTGGTCCCAGGTCAGGGTCCGTCTCAGGTGCGTCGGCATCCCCGCGAACGCCTCGACGAGGGCGGCGGTGACGGTCGGCGAGGTGTGGTCGACGGGCAGGTTGATGACCAGGCCGTAGTGGGTGACCCGTTCCCGCAGGGTGATCATCGCCGACCTCGAGGCCAGCCCGAGGATGAGATCGCCCTCCCAGTGACCCGGCTCCACGCGGTCCTCCACCTGCGCCGGCCGGTCGTGGATCATCGTCATGTTCCGCACCGGGCCGCCCCGAAAGGCACGGGTGAGGTAGTGGGGGCGGCGCACCTTGCGACCAGTGCGCAGCTTGGCGGTGTAGCGGGAGTGCAGGACCTGCGCGCCGGGCACCAGCAGCGCCCGGTAGATGCTCTCCGAGCAGACCCGCCGCGTCGGGTCCCATGGATGGGTGGCCAGCAGCCAGCCGGCGATCTGCTCCGGGGACCAGTAGCAGTTCAGCTTGCGCTGCACCAACGCGCGCAGCCGCGGATCGGCGGCCAGCTTCGACTCCCGCGGCCGTTCCCGCTGCTTCTCGGCGGCTCGGTCTGCCTGGTGCGGCAGGTAATCCCCGTTCTCGTCACGGTGCCGGGACAGCTCCCGGCTGACCGTCGACGGTGACCGGCCCAACCGGGCCGCGATCGCCGCCTGGGTCAGCTGCTGGCGCAGCAGGTCGGCCAGCAGCAGCCGCTCATGCAGGAGCAGGTAGCGGCCGACCGGTGCAGGGCGGGCCGCGGTCTCGCCGCGGCGGTAGGTCCGGCGAGCCGTCTTAGGATGCATAGCCAGCATCTTGCAGGTGTCCGTGAGCGATACGCCGTCATGCACCAGCTTCCAGAACGCGGCGAGGCGAGCCGCCGAGGCGACGGTGTTCCCGTGCGGGGCCAGCGCCGCCGCGACGTGCCAGGCGGCGTCCTGCGAGGCCGCCAACCGGGCGGCCCGCTGCTCACGTTCCGCGGCCCGCTGCACCACCCGCCGCTTGCCCTCCCACTTGGTCACCTGGAAGGCCTGCAGCCGCAGCACCCGCCCCGCCGAACGCGGCGTGTGCCCCTCGTCACGGAGCTGCCCGTAACGCCGCTGCAAGCACCGGTAAGCCGTCGACCGGGTGAACGACACCCCGGCCACCGCCTCCAACAGCGTTCCCCCGGCGTCGAAGCACGCCCAGAACGCCGCCTCCTGCTCCGCGGGCGGGCGACGGTGATGACGAAGACGATCATCACCACGGGCCAACCTGGCCTCGTCCCACCCCGGCATCCGCGGAGAGCAGAGACCAACCCTGGCCTGCGCGTTGGCGACGCTCAACCCGCCGGCCCGCAATTCGTCGTACTCCTCCCGCAAGAACCGAAGAACAATGCGGTGGTCCACACCGGCGGCCCGGCCCGCCTTCTTGAGACTCGCCCCAGACCGCAATGCGGCCAAAGCCCGAAGCCCAGCAGGTGAATCCCGACGTGCGTACATGATCAACGCCTCCCGATAAGGACGTTGCGTCGATCCCTAGAGCGCAGGGGGCGCTGAACGGGAGGCTGCGGCCCCGGAGGGCGAGCCCTTGCCCGGGTCCTGGGGCTCAGGTCCCCCCGACCCGGTGAGCGGCTGATCGGCGTGACCTGGACGGCCAGAGGTCGAGGTCAAGGGCATCTTC
>JAVHVD010000092.1:0-12469 GCA_032160745.1 Pseudonocardiales bacterium | reverse complement strand
TCGAGGGACACGAAATCGACACCCTACGGGCGATGGTGAACGTCGGGCTGGGAGTTTCGATCATTCCCCCGCCGGGCGCGGCTGCAGGCAACTCGCAGGCCGCCCATCCCGTAACCTATCTCCGGCTGACCGATGTTCCAGGACGCCGGGACATCGGCATCGCATGGCTGAATGAACGGTCTTTGCCGCCCCAGCCCGAGAGGTTCCGCCGCTATCTGCTCAGCAAGGGCTGGGTGGATAGCGATCCGGCCGGTTCCTAGGGGCCCAGACCGAGTACGTCTCTGGCCGGCCAGTCGGTCGGGCGGAAGAGCTCAGTCGATACCTCGGGTGCGATTCGGATTCGCCGGCTCAGTTCGTCCGCGGGTTGTCGGCGAGCGCCGAACCAGTCCTGGCCGACGGCATTCTCGGGCCAGTGTCCGCCCCGAATCCGCTCTGCAGCCGAACCGCACTCGACACACCTTGGGCGCTGGGCGCGCGTCGTAGTCGTGACGGAGTCCCCAAACGGGAATGAGCCAACCCCCGTGCCCAGCTCGGCGCGTCGGCGAAATCCTGTCCATCAACACCATCAACCCCGACAAGACCTACTGGCGCAACACACAGAAATCCCCAGGCCGATGGCCCGGAGCTTCTGAACGAGACACATGACGCGACTCAGGTGAGACGCATGTCGCGACTCACGACACGGGTGGAGCTGTGGGGATTCGAACCCCTGACCCCCTCGATGCGAACAACGAGGTGTGCGACCGTCACCGGGCCCTACTCGTGGGCAGTTGAGACTTCGCACGCACCTGCTGTCGAACTTGGCGCGCGAGCCAATGGCCAACCTGGACATTGCGATGAGGCGCGCTTGGCCGGACCGCTCCACCGGACCGCGTGCCGACGGGGCGTCGCGACATCTCATGACGCCAGATGTTCAATCGTGCCGCCCCAGCACCTCTCGTTCTGTTGACAAATCGTTGACACGAACTGAACTGAACGACCGCAGAGACAACGAAGGCCCCGGAATCCGGGGCCTTCATGGTGGGCGATACTGGGATTGAACCAGTGACCCCTACCGTGTCAAGGTAGTGCTCTCCCACTGAGCTAATCGCCCTTATGTACACCGCAAACGCGGTGATTGTGCTCTGCGAGGCGGCGGCGGGAATCGAACCCGCGTACAGGGCTTTGCAGGCCCTTGCCTAAGCCACTCGGCCACGCCGCCGTGCGTTCCGGCCACCTCTGGGTGCCGAGAGCGGTTTCCTCGAGCGGACGACGGGATTCGAACCCGCGACCCTCACCTTGGCAAGGTGATGCGCTACCAGCTGCGCTACGTCCGCGATTGCGGCGGCCCGATCTCTCGTGCCGGCCACCGGGCGTCGACTCTATCGGATGCCGAGGAACGGTTCCAAACCGGCCTACGGCGGGGAACTCGGGGCCACCAGCCGGTCCCAGACAGCATTCACCTGCGCCGTCAGCTCCCCGAGCGAGCCGTCGTTGGCGATGACCTCGTCGGCCACCGCGCGCCGCTGCTCGTCGCTCGCCTGGACCGCCATCCGCTCGCGGGCGTCCGTCTCGGCCATACCTCGAGCGGCCAGCCGGGCCAGCCGAGTGTCAACGCTCGCCTCCACCACGAGCACTCTGTCGAAGCCCGCGGCCATGTTGCTCTCGACGAGGAGCGGGATGTCGAACACGACGATCGCGTCGTCCCCGGCCTGCGCCATGAGCTCCGCCGTTCGTTGCCCGACCAGGGGGTGGACGATGCCGTTCAAGGCCGTCCGCCGGGCCTCGTCGTTGAACACGATCGCGGCGAGCGCTGGCCGGTCGAGGCGGCCGTCCGGACCTACGACGTCGTCGCCGAACTCGGCCACGACCGCGTCGAAGCCGGGCGTGCCGGGCTCGACGACCTCACGCGCCAGAGCGTCGGCGTCGATGATCACCGCGCCCCGCTCGGCCAGCAGCCGGGCCACCGTGCTCTTGCCCGAGCCCACTCCCCCGGTCAATCCCACTCTCACGGACGCCACGGTATCGGTCGGCGCACGCCCGGCGCGCCCGTCCCGCCTCGTCGGCAGATCAACAAGGAGTTGTGGTCACACCAGCGGCCGGAAGCCGCTGTTGATCACCGGAGAGGTGACCAACGAGGGGAACGGAGTGATCAGGGTGGATAAGCAGAGACGCAGAAGGGCCCGGGACAGCGTCCCGAGCCCTTCTGGTGCGAACTGTTGCTTACCGGCCGGCGAGCTTCTCGCGCAGCGCGGCCAGCGCCTCGTCGGACGCGAGCGTCCCGCCACCGTCGTCGGCCGCCTGGACGTCGGAGCTGTACGTCGTGGCCTCGCCCGATTCGGTCGCGGCGACGGCGTCGGCCTTCTGGGCGTCCTCGAGCTGCTTCTTGTGCGCCTCGAAACGCTCGCGGGCCGCGGCGTACCGCTTCTCCCACTCCTCGCGCTGTGCATCGAAACCCTCGCGCCACTCCTGGGTGTCCGGATCGAAGCCCTCGGGGTAGATGTACTCACCCTTGTCGTCGTACTGGGCCTCCATGCCGTACTGCGCCGGGTCGAAGCTGTCGTCGGTGAGCGCACCCTCGTTGGCCTGCTTCAGCGACAACGAGATCCGCCGCCGCTCGAGGTCGATGTCGATGACCTTGACGAGCAGGTCGTCGCCCACGTTGACCACCTGCTCGGGGATCTCGACGTGCCGCTCGGCGAGTTCGGAGATGTGCACCAGGCCCTCGATGCCGTCCTGGACGCGAACGAACGCGCCGAACGGAACCAGCTTGGTGACCTTGCCCGGAACGACCTGGCCGATCTGGTGGGTACGGGCGAACTGGCGCCACGGGTCTTCCTGCGTCGCCTTGAGCGACAGCGAGACACGCACGCGGTCCAGGTCGATGTCGAGCACCTCGACGGTGACCTCCTGGCCCACCTCGACGACCTCGGACGGGTGGTCGATGTGCTTCCAGGACAGCTCGGAGACGTGCACCAGACCGTCGACGCCGCCGAGATCGACGAACGCACCGAAGTTGACGATGGAGGAGACGACGCCGGTGCGGACCTGGCCCTTGGCCAGCTTGTTGAGGAACTCGCTGCGCACCTCGGACTGGGTCTGCTCCAGCCACGCCCGGCGGGACAGGACCACGTTGTTGCGGTTCTTGTCGAGCTCGATGATCTTCGCCTCGAGCGTCTTGCCCACGTAGGGCTGCAGGTCGCGCACGCGGCGCATCTCGACCAGCGACGCGGGCAGGAAGCCACGCAGGCCGATGTCGAGGATCAGCCCGCCCTTGACGACCTCGATGACGGTGCCTTCGACGACCTCGTCGTTGTCCTTCTTCTCCTCGATGGTGCCCCAGGCGCGCTCGTACTGTGCGCGCTTCTTGGAGAGGATCAGTCGGCCTTCCTTGTCCTCCTTCTGGAGAACCAGGGCCTCGATCTCATCGCCGACGGTAACGACCTCGTTGGGGTCGACGTCGTGCTTGATGGAGAGTTCGCGAGAGGGGATGACACCCTCGGTCTTGTAACCGATGTCGAGGAGAACCTCGTCCCGGTCGACCTTGACGATGGTGCCTTCGACGATGTCGCCGTCGTTGAAGTACTTGATCGTCTTGTCGATCGCGGCGAGGAAGTCATCGGAGGTGCCGATGTCGTTGATCGCAACTTGCGGTGTTGTGGTCGTCGGGGCTTCGGTGGTGGACGTCATTGAGTAGGTGATTCCTGACAGGGACTAGAAGGGCGGCGGCGCAGGCCGGTCACAGCGTTCCTGTTACGGAGCTCGGCGGCCTACTCCATGTCGAGGCCACAGACCTGTCCCACCAGAATCCATACTACTCCAGACGCATCTGCTCTCGGAAACTGAACCCGTATCAGCCGGTCGAGCTGAGGGCCTCGCGAACCGCTGCGACGGCCTCGGCCAGCGCCTGCGGCGCCGCCGGGGAGACCCGGGGCAGCGACAAGTATCCGTGCACTGCGCCGACGTAGTTGGTCAACCGGACCTCGACGCCGGCGGCCCGCAACGCCTTCGCGTACTGGCTGCCGTGGTCGCGCAGCGGATCGAACTCGGCTGTCTGGATCAGTGCCGGCGGCAGGTGCTCGTGCTTGGCCCGCAGGGGTGACGCGTACGGATCGCTCATCTCGCGCAGGGAACCGTGGAAGTACAGCCCCGGCGTCGTCGCTACGTCCTTGCTCGTCAGGATGGGGGCGTTGGCGTTCTCCCGCTCGGATGCAAAGTCGCCGACGAAGTCGACGGACGGGTAGACGAGCACCTGCAGTGCGATGTCCGGTTGACCGCGATCACGCGCCATCAGGCTCACGACCGCGGCAATGTTGCCGCCTGCGCTGTCGCCCATGACGGCCAGCCGGTCGGCGTCCACACCCAATTCCGCGGCATGGTCGGCGACCCACACCGTCGCGTCGTAACAATCCTCGACCGGAATCGGGAATGAATGTTCCGGAGCGAGCCGGTAGCCGACGGAGATGACCACAACGTCGGCCTTCGCGGCCAGAGAGCTTGCCCACCACTCCGACTGGCGCGGGTCGCCGGAGACCCAGCCACCCCCGTGGAAGTTCATGACAACCGGGAGGTCGCCGGTGCTGGTCTTGGGGCGATAGATCCGCAGCGGCAATGCGGTGCCGTCCGACGCAACGGCCGCGGCTTCGGTGATGTCGACGCTCCGATCGGCCCGTCCGGCGATCAGCCACGCCCCGGGCAGCCGGAACAGCTTCTTGCGTAGTTCGGCTGCGGCCCGGACCTTGTCGACCGGTTGCTGCATCACCGGCGCTCGGTCGAGCAGCTTGTAGATCGACCAGAACACGGTGGTACGCAGCGGGATGGGCACGCGCCCACCCTACTGAACAAGAGTCAACTCCACTACGGGGACGCGAGGCGGGCCACGACCGCGGCCACTCGATCGGCCGGAATGCCCCACAGCTGTTCTGCCCCGACCCGGCTGTCGAGGTCCCACAGGACGCAGGACTCCCCCGTTTCGGCCACCACGGACCAGGCGACGACGGTGCGTCCGAGCTGGTCGACCATCGAGGCGCTGCTGCCGGCCACGGCGTCGGGAGCACCGCCCTCCGGGTGATGGTGCAGGAATTGGCCGTACGCGTCGTCGCAGAACCGCGCGTATCGACCGGTGCAGAGGATAAAACCGTGCCAGGCCTCGTCCACCGCATGTGACGGCATGCCGATGACCTGGCCGTCACCTAGGGCGACGCCGGCGCAGCGCAGCCACTGCCGCAGACCCGTCTCGATCAACGAGCGGGGCTGCCAGGGGCACGTCTTCCAGATCACGTCGGGCAGCTGAAGCGTGGCCGTGGCGCTGTTGATCCGGACCACGTCGACCCTCGAACTTCGCCGAATTCGCACGTCTGCGAATCTATCTGCGAATCTACGGGTGGTTATGGTCTGGGCATGGTCCTGCTGACGATCATCCTTCCAGTAGGCGCCTTCTTCGTGATCATGTGGCTGCTCGCGCGGACGGACGGGCGTGGCACCCGTCCCCGGCGCGGGCGCGGGCGTCGGATCGAGGGCGAGAACGACCGGAACTGGAGTGCCGGCCAGTACGGCGACACGGACAGTTCCTCCGGCGGGGGTCACCATGGCAGCCACTCCGGCTGCGGCGGCGGTCACTCGGGCTCGGACGGCGGCGCAAGCTGCGGCGGCGGGTCCGGCTGCGGCGGAGGCAGCGGTGGCGGCGGCGGATGTGGTGGCGGTGGCGGTGGCGGCAGCTGATCACCCGAAGCCCGTCGGCGTCGCCCGGCGGGACGAGGATGCCCCGTCCACCGTCGCTGCGAATCGGCAGTGGTGGGACGGCGACGCCGATGACTACCACGACGAGCACGGCGAGTTCCTCGGTACCGCGGACTTCGTCTGGGCACCGGAGCGGCTGCGCGAGGAAGACGCGCACCTGCTCGGCGACGTCCGCGGCCTGACGGTTCTCGAGGTCGGCTGCGGTGCCGCGATGTGCTCGCGGTGGCTGGCCGCGCAGGGAGCCCACCCGGTCGCGTTCGACATCTCGGCCGGCATGCTCCGCCACGCCCGCGCCGGCGCGGCGCAGACGGGCCTAGACGTACCCCTGGTGCAGGCCGACGCGCAGTACCTGCCGTTCCGCGACGAGTCGTTCGATCTGGCGTTCACCTCGTTCGGCGCGATTGCCTTCGTCGCCGACAGCGCCCGGGTGATGCGTGAGGTCGCGCGGGTCTTACGACCGGGCTCGCGCTGGGTGTTCTCCACGACTCACCCCATCCGCTGGTCGTTCCCGGACGACCCCGGGCCCGCCGGGCTGACCGCCACCATGCCGTACTGGGACCGCACCCCCTACGTCGAGTACGCCGAAAACGGCGCTGCCACCTATGTGGAGCATCACCGCACGCTCGGCGACCGGATCCGGGAGATCACCGCCGCCGGGATGCGCCTCGTCGATCTGATCGAGCCGGAGTGGCCGGCCGGACACACCCAGGAGTGGGGTCAGTGGTCGCCGCTGCGCGGCGCCGTCCTGCCCGGCACCGCGATCTACGTCTGCGAGCTGGAGGAGCGCCGGTGATCGTGCGCAGCGCGTCGATGGGCGACCTCGCGGCGATCACTGCGCTGCAGCGACGGTGGGACGTCGCCGCCTTCGGCGACGCCGAGCACGACGAGAGCGAGGTCCGGGAGGAGCTCGAGCGGATCCGGTCCTTCGACGAGCACAGCCGGCTCGTGTTTGATGGTGACCGGCTGATCGCGGCGGCGTGGCGCTGGTCGACCGAGGCCACCCTGCTGATCGAGCCCGGCGTCGACCCGCAGCCGCTGCACGCCGAGTTGCTCTCGTGGTTCGAGCAGCAGCAGGCGCGGGCTCTCTCCGTCCTCAGCACCGACGAGCGGCTGCGGGCGGCGCTCGGCGCCCGCGGCTGGCGGCACACCCGATCGACCTTCGAGCTGCTCCGCTCGACCGGGCCGGACTGGGAGATCCCCGAGCCGGCGTGGGACCCGGGCATCGTCGTGGGCGGCTACCGCGCCGAGGACGCCGCCGCCTTGTATCACCTGATCTACGTCGATGCCGCCTGGGCCGACGTGCCCGGACACCACCCGCGCGCGTTCGACGAGTGGCGCGACATCTTCATCACCGACGCCACGGTGCCCGAACACCAGGTGCTGGCCTGGCGGGGGGAGCGTCTCGTCGGCGCGTCGCTGGGCCGCATGTACACCGGTGACGTCGGCTGGATCGCGCAGCTGGCCGTGGCCCGCGATCAGCGTGGACGGGGCCTCGGCCGCGCGCTACTGGTGGAGTCCTTGCGCCGCCGCGCGGTCGCCGGGGCGAAATCGCTCGGACTGGGTGTGCTGGCCGAGAACCGCGCCGCACTGCAGCTCTATCTGGACGTCGGCCTGCGGATCGATCGCGAGTGGCAGGACTTCGAACCGCCCCGCTGACGACGTTCGCGGCGATTACTGGCCGAGCAACCGGGTCAGCCCGTCGGCGGCCGCGCGCGTCGCGTCCGTCTTGGTATCCGCCTGCGCAACGTAGAACTGACGCGATGGCCGATCGACCGCCAACACGGTCCACGGACCCTTGCCCTCTTCGCCGCTGAGTTCGACGTAGAGGCGGGCGCGGTCGTGCTCGACGCGCAGCCGATGGGACTCATTACCGTCCTCATGCAGGATGCGCCGGCGATCCGGGTCGGCCACGAAGGACGTCCAGCGGCTGTGCGGCATCGGGCCTCGTTCCGTCCGGCGGCCTAGTGCGCCGCGTCGTGCCAGGTGGGGCCGACGCCGACCGAGACGTCCATCGGCACGTCGAGCTGGTAGGCGCCGCCCATCTCGGCGCGGACGAGCTTCTCGACTGCCTCGCGCTCGCCCGGCGCGATCTCGAGCACCAGCTCGTCGTGGACCTGCAGCAGCAGCCGCGACCGGAGCCCCGCCGCCGCCAGTCCGCGATGGACGCCGAGCATCGCGACCTTGATGATGTCCGCGGCGCTGCCCTGGATCGGGGCGTTGAGCGCGGCGCGCTCGGCCATCTCGCGCAGGTTGCGGTTGTCGCTGGTCAGGTTGGACAGGTAGCGGCGCCGGCCCATGATCGTCTCGGTGTAACCGGTCTGTCGGGCGTCCTCGACCACCGACCGCAAGTAGTCCCGGACCCCGCCGAAGCGGGTGAAGTACGCGTCCATCTGCCCGCGCGCCTCGTCCGCAGTGATCTTCAGCTGCTTGGCCAGGCCGAACGCCGACAGGCCGTACGCGAGGCCGTAGCTCATCGCCTTCACCCGGCGACGCAGCTCGGCGTCGATCTCCTCGGGTGGCAGGTCGAAGGCGCGAGACGCGACGAAGGTGTGCAGGTCCTCACCGGTCGTGAAGGCCTCGATGAGTCCTTCGTCGTGCGACAAATGAGCCATGATCCGCATCTCGATCTGGCTGTAGTCGGCGGTCATGATCGACTCGTACCCGGGCCCGACGACGAAGGTCTCGCGAATACGCCGGCCTTCTGCGGTGCGCACCGGGATGTTCTGCAGGTTCGGGTCGGTGGACGACAGGCGGCCCGTAGCGGCGACCGTCTGGTTGAACGTGGTGTGGATGCGACCGTGGTCGTCGACCAGCGGCAGCAGTCCGTCCACGACCGACTTCAGCCGAGCGACCTCGCGATGCCGCAGCAGCAGCTCGAGCACCGGATGCTGGGTCTTCACGTACAGGTCGGCCAGTGAGTCGGCGTCGGTGGTGTAGCCGGTCTTGATCCGTTTCGTCTTCGGCAGCCCGAACTGGTCGAACAGGATCTCCTGGAGCTGCTTGGGCGAGCCGAGGTTGAACTCCTTGCCCACCTCGTGATGGGCGTCCTGCTCCACCGCCTGCACGCCCGCCCCCAGCTCGGATTGCAGGGCGAGCAGCCCATCGGTGTCGGCGGCGATGCCTACTGCCTCCATGTCAGCCAGCACGTAGGTGAGAGGCAACTCCATGCCAGCAAGCAGCTCCGCGCCGCGGCTGCGGGCCAGCTCGCCGTCAAAGGCCTCCGCGAGGTCCTTCACCGCGCTGGCCCGGACGGTCTCCGCGTCGGCGATCGCGTCGTCGGACTCGTCCAGCCCGCCGTCGAGGGTGAGCTGGCCGGAGTCTTCGACGTTGCTTCGTAATTCTCGGTGCAGGGTGCGCAGCGCGAGATCGGCGAGGTCGAACGTCCGCTGGTCAGGGCGCAGCAAGTAGGCGGCGAGCTGCGTGTCGTTCGTGACGCCGCCGAGCGCCCAACCGTGCTGGCGCAGGGCGAGCAGTGGCCCCTTGACGTCGTGCACCGCCTTCGGGATCTCCGGATCCGCGAGCCAGGCGGCGAGCACCTTGTCGTCGTCGGGTGTCAGCACCTCGGGTGGGATGAAAGCGGCACTGCCGTCGGCCGCGGCCAACGCCACGCCGGTCAGCGAACCGGTGCCGCGGCCCCACTGCCCCCGAAACGCGACGCCCGCCCGCTTGCCGTCTCGCGCGTGCTCGTCGAGCCACTGGCTGACGTCGTCGGGGCCCAGGCGTGAGGACGCGACGTCGAAACCTTCGTCGGCCTCCGGCTCGGCGGCATCGACGGTGGCGAACAGCCGCTCCCGCAGCACCCGGAACTGGAGATCGTCGAACAGCCGGTGCACCTCTTCGCGGTCCCACTGCTGGCGGGCGAGTGCGTCCAGTTCGATGTCGACGTCCACGTCGCGGACGAGCTCGGTGAGACGTCGGTTCAGCTCGACGCTGCCCAGATGTTCGCGCAGCGCGTCGCCCACCTTCCCCTTGACCGTGTCGACGCGGTCGATGAGATCGCGCAACGAGCCGTACTCGCGGATCCACTTCGCCGCGGTCTTCTCGCCGACGCCGGGGATGCCCGGCAGGTTGTCGCTGGGGTCGCCGCGCAGAGCGGCATAGTCGGGGTACTGGGCCGGGCTCAGCCCGTACTTGTCCTGGACCGCCTCGGGGGTGAAGCGGGTCATCTCGCTCACCCCGCGCTTCGGATAGAGCACGGTGACGTGGTCGTTGACCAGCTGCAGCGCATCGCGATCGCCGGTACAGATCAGAACGTCGAGACCGGCGTCGACGGCCCGGGTGGTGATCGTGGCGATGACGTCATCCGCCTCGTAGCCGCCGACCATCATGGCCGGGATCCGCAGCGCGTCCAGCACCTTCCGGATGAGGCTGACCTGACCCTTGAAATCCTCCGGCGTCTCGCTGCGGCCGGCCTTGTAGGCGGCGTAGGTCTCGCTGCGGAAGGTCTGGCGGGAGACGTCGAAGGCGACCGCGACGTGCGACGGTTCCTCGTCACGCATCAGGTTGATCAACATGGACGTGAAACCGAAGACGGCATTCGTCGGCTGGCCCGTGGTGGTCGACATCTCCACTTCGCGCAGCGCATAGAAGGCGCGGTAGGCGAGAGAGTGCCCGTCGAGCAGGAGCAGCGTGGCCGTCTTGTTCTGCGTCGCCGTCACGACCGGTCCTCGTTGAGCTCGCTCACGCCCCTACCTTAGGGGCAGCCTCTGACGATGCCGACGGCGATCAGGCCCCGCGACCGGCCGCCCGCGAGGCGAACCCGCCGCGCTGAGCGCGCACCATCCGGGCTCGGCGCAGCACGGCCATCCGGCCGGCCACATCGGTCATCCCCAGCGACCGGCGCAGCGCGCTGGTGGGCGCGATCCGGTGCACGACGAGGGGTGCGAAGCCGATCCGGGCCATGTACCGGTTGCCCTCACGCGAACCGGCCGCGGCCGTGGCGAGCACGTGCTCGACGCCGGCGTCCTCGGCCAGGTGAACGGCGGCGGCGAGCAGCGACCGGCCGATCCCCCGGCGGCGGTGCCCCGGCGCCACGATCAGGTGCGTGACGTGCAGGACCGGCGTGAGGTCGATGGCGCCAACGGCGTCGTCCCGCGCGGCCAACATGCCGACGACCGAACCCGACTCCTCCGCGGCGATGAGCAGCACCCGATCGGAGCGCAGGATCTGGGCGAAGCGCTTGGTCAGGTGCGGGGTGCTCTGGTCCTGCAGCGGCCGGCCGCTGAACATGCCGGTGCTGGTATCGATGGTCTGGACAAGGGCGACCAGGGCGGGGACGTCGTCCTCGATGGCGGGGCGGACGCGGATGTGCACACGCGACACCAGTTGCCTCCAGACACTCGATCGCCCCCGTCAGCAATTGACTGCACGCGCAACCATAGAGGCCACTGCCTGACCCCGCCTCGGCAGGTTGCCCTGGTGGCAGGTAGCTGAATCGCATCTAGGCGATCTTGCTGCCGTCGGGCTAAGATGCCGCGATTTCCTCGCCGAGGTACGCCGCTCGGATCCGGTCGTCGGCCAGCAGCTCCTGCCCCGTCCCCTCCAACACGATCTCGCCCGTCTCGAGCACGTAGCCGCGGTTGGCCAGCGACAGCGCCTGCGCGGCGTTCTGCTCGACCAGCAAGACCGTGACGCCGCTGCTGTTGATCTCGCGGATGATGTCGAAGATCTGGGCCACGATCAGGGGCGCGAGTCCCATCGACGGCTCGTCGAGCAGCAGCAGCCGCGGCTTGCCCATCAGCGCCCGGCCAATGGCCAGCATCTGCTGCTCGCCGCCGGACAGCGTGCCCGCCTGCTGCTTGATGCGCTCCTTGAGGCGGGGGAAGAGCTCGAAGACCCGGTCCAGATCCGCGCGATCGACCGACTTGAAGCGGAACGCCCCCATGTCCAGGTTCTCCGCGACCGTCATCCGCGGGAAGACGTGCCGCCCCTCCGGGACGTGGCAGATGCCCAGCCTGATCAACTCGTGGGCGGGGATCCCCTCGATTCGCTTGCCGTCGAAGGTGATGGCGCCGAGCGCCGGGCGCAGCATGCCGGACACCGTCTTTTGCGTCGTCGTCTTGCCGGCGCCGTTCGCGCCGAGTAGGGCAACGATCTCCCCGTCGTGAACGGTGAAGCTGATGCCCTTGAGCGCCGCGATCGTGCCGTAACGGACCTCGATCTGGTCGACATCGAGCAGTACCCGACCGCGGTCCGCTGCCGGATTCTTCTCGGTCACCGGCGGCTCACTCATCCGGCTCATCCTCTCGTGCTGCCGCGACGGCGTCGGTGTCGATCAGGTGCAGTAACGGCTGATCGGCGACCTGGCTCTGCGCGTCCTCGGCCGAAGTCCCGAGGTACGCGGCGACCACGACCGGGTCCTTCTGGATGTCCTGCGGGGTGCCCTCGGCGATCTTCTCGCCGAAGTTCAGCACGATGATCCGGTGGGCGACCGACATGACCAATTTCATGTCGTGCTCGATGAGCAGCACGCTGACGTCGCGCTCGGCATTGATGCGCGAGATGAGCTCGGCCAGGTCCCGCTTCTCGACCGGGTTGGTGCCCGCGGCGGGCTCGTCCAGCAGCAGGACGCCCGGGTTGGTCCCGAGCGCGCGCGCGATCTCGAGCCGACGCTGCTCGCCGTAGGCGAGTGAGCCGGCGAGCTCATTGGCCTGCCGAGCCAGCCCGACATCATGAAGCAGGGCCAGCGCGCCGGCCGTACTTTCCCGCTCCTCCTTGCGCTGCCACGGCATACCCAGCATCGCCGAGATCG
>JAVHVD010000091.1:0-10747 GCA_032160745.1 Pseudonocardiales bacterium | reverse complement strand
CGAAAGAGGATCGTGCACCGATCGAACCCGAAGCAGGAGTGCCTTCCGCGGTCCATCGCATCGAGACCACGGAGGAACACATGTCGGTGATCATCGGGATAGACCCGCACAAGGCATCACACACGGCCGTCGCTATCGACGACAAGGAGGTCGAGCTCTCAGCCGTCCGCGTCCGTTCGACACGTCGGCAGGTTGATCAGCTGCTCGAGTGGGCCGAACCGATGGAGGGCTGGCATGGCGTCGCGTTCGACAGGCCAGTGCGCCGGACCCGTGAGACCATCGAGATCATCCGCGCCATCACAGCAGGCGAGCGGCTCGACCACGACGGCGAGATCTACGAGCTGCCGCTCCCCGGCAGTGAAGGCCGCGCCATCCGTTCGCTGATGCCGCCCGCGCATCTGCCGATCTACGTCGCCTCTCTTGGCCCGGCCAACCTCCGCCTCACCGGCGAGCTCGCCGACGGGTGGCTCGGCACCTCGTTCTTCCCGGAGACCGCGGACGTGTTCCTCGACCCCATACGCGAAGGAGCAGACCAAGCAGCACGCGACATCGCCGACCTCGACCTCACCGTTGCGGTCGGGCTTGAGTTCACCGACGACGTCGAGGCCGCAGGCCGCCGTCATGCCGACGGCTACGCGTTCACCATCGGTGCCATGGGCTCGGCGGGTACGAACTTTTGCAACAACGCCTTCGAGCGCCAGGGTTACGGCGACGACGTCCGCGACGTCCAACGGCACTGGCTCGCGGGCGACAAAGACGCCGCCCGGCGACGAGTTCCCGCCGCGATCGGGCTCGGCACCAACCTCATCGGCACCGATGACCTCGTGCGCGATCGACTGCCTCTACCGCGACGCCGGCATCACCACCTTGCGCGCCACCTCTACGGCGGCGCCGAGGCAGACCTCGACCACCAGCTCGGTGACGTCGAACGACTGCTCGACCTCGTGGGCCAGGTCAACGACGAGATGGCCGAAGCCAAGATCGGATGACCCGGGCTCGCACTCGACATCGACACCTGCCCGATGCGTGAGGACGCCTCTATATAGAATTTCTCCTAACAGGTGTCCGACAATCATCCTCCCGCCTGAGCCTGACGTTCCGGATCGTCATGAGCCGCGATGGGGGCCACGCCACGCTCAAGCAGGCTTAGGTGGCGTGGCATGGGGCGGCCGGCTCGGGCGGTACGCCTAGCGCGGTCGGCGTTGCATCGGCCACATCGGCGGGGAGCTACCAGAGCGGATCAACCCGAGCGCTTCGAATCCATGGCGCTCGTAGAGCAACTTGCTCCGGTAGCTCGTGGCGTCGAGGTAGGCGGGCAGGTGATCCCCATCGCAGCGTTCAAGCGCATGACGGAGGAGCGCCGAGCCGTAGCCGCGGCCCTGCTTCGTGACGTCGACACCGATGAGCGGGAGATACCAATGCGGTTCGGTGAGGTGAAACTCGTCCATCTGGCCCATGAAGCCGAAGACCTCGTCCTGGTCGGCGGTTGTGACCGCCTCCTCCACGAGGGCGCCCATTGTCGCTTCGTCCGGCGCGACATAGGGCGGGAGCCACAGCGCGATGCCAGCGCAGTCGTCGATCGAGTCAGCGCAGCCCTCCGCGAACGCGGCACCGCCGAACGCGCTTACGAAACCGGGGCAGTACGTCAGATAGACGTCGGCGTCACGAAAGAACCAGCGCGCGACAGGGTCGTTGGTAAAGGCGATCGTTATCGTGGCGATCGCACGGTCTTCG
Organism: Pseudonocardiales bacterium; assembly: GCA_032160745.1. Lineage (GTDB taxonomy): Bacteria > Actinomycetota > Actinomycetes > Mycobacteriales > Jatrophihabitantaceae > Jatrophihabitans. The sequence continues at coordinate 9,013 of JAVHVD010000091.1, read as the reverse complement.
TCTGACACCGGTGAAACATCCACCTGCTGCGACGCCGTCATGCTCAGCGGCCGCCTTCGGGTTTGTGGGTAGTGATTCTCATGGTGTTCTGCTCGCCGGGACTAGGCGGAGACGAATTGACGGGTTGCTTGCTGGATGAGGTCGGCGACGGCCTTTGGTTGTGAGACGTACACCGAATGGCTGGCGGATGTCTCGGTGATGGTCGCACCAGCGCGTTCGGCCATCGCACGCTGGGCCGGGGGCGGGATCATGCGGTCCTCGGTGGCGACCATGTACCAGCTCGGCTTGTGGCGCCATGCCGGGTCCGAGACGGCTCCGGTGAGGGCCTCGACGCCCCAAGGGACCTGGGAGTCGGCCATGAACGCGGCGAGGTCGGGCGCGACGTCGGCTGCGAACGAGTCGGCGAACTTGTCGCGGTCCAGGAACAGGAATCCGTTGGTTGGTGGCAGGATCGGTGGGACGGGTGCGCCTGGGGGCGGGTCTGCGATCAGTGCGTTGACCGACTCGCCCTTGTCTGGTGCGAACGCCGCGATGTAGACGACGGCGACGACCTTGTCGTGCATGCCGGCTTCGGTGACCACGACGCCGCCGTATGAGTGTCCGACCAGCACCACTTGGCCGGGCAGGGTTTCCATCAGATCGTGGGTGGTGGCGACGTCAGCGGTGAGCGATGTCGTCGGGTTTTGGACGACGCGCACGTCGATCCCGCGTGCACGAAGGTCGTCGTAAACGGCTTGCCATCCGGAGCCGTCGACGAATCCGCCGTGCACGAGCACGACGGTGGGTTGCGTGGTGTCAGCCATTGCGGTGCCTCCTGCAGAGGTGGTTAGCGGACCCCTCGAACGTAGGGTCGACAGCTAGAGTTGGCTTGCGTCATTTGACTGACGGCACGACGTATTGCGGGATCGGTCCTCGTTGTGATCTCGTACGAAGTCGGCGAAAGGTAACCGCTCGAGGAGGGTCGGCAACATTGACGGAGCCGGCAGTCCGCGCCGACACGCGAAGGATCCCGAAGTCCGCTAGACGTCTGTGGAAGTGGCGTTAAGCGCGTCGCGCAAGGCTGCGCGGGCCGTGATTCCCAGTTTGGGGAAGATCCGGTAGAGGTGGGTGCTGACGGTGCGGTGGGACAGGAAGAGCCGCTCGCCGATCTCCTTATTCGTCAATCCCTCGGCGGCGAGCAAGGCGATCTCGCGCTCTTGAGGGGTCAACGAGGCCGCTCCATCGAGTGCCGGATTGCTAACCGTGACGCCGGTCGCTCGCAGCTCGTTGCCGGCTCGGTGGGCCCAGGGCTGAGCGCCGAGGCGCTGGAAGTCTTGTTGGGCGCGGCTGAGCATGTGCCGCGACTTGGCTGTCGAGCGTGCGCGGCGGAGCCGTTCGCCAAACAAGAGCTCAACTCGAGCGAGATCAAATGGCCATTGGTCTGCGTCGGGCACGTCGAGCGCCTGCTGGAAGATCTCAATGGCGTCCTCGTCGTCTGGCGTTGCTGTCGCGGCGGCCCCCGTCGTGATCAGGGCGAGCCGCGACGAGATGGCCGGCAAGCCGGTTGCTTGCGCCGCCGCAACGTGCGCGGTGGCGTCGGCATTGCGGCCGGTTCGTATTGCTGCTTCGACGAGGTCCAGCACCAGCCACATCGCATGCGGGATATGCGATGCAATCGTCCCCGGGGGGCTGATGGCACTGGCGTAACGGAATGCGCTGTCGAAGTCGCCGCGCCCGATGGCGTCGAGGGCGCGGGCGTGGAGCGCGTAGGTGTGCACCGCTACCGCGCGTCGTGGCACCGCCCACTGGATCATCTCGTCAGTGATTTCGCGTGCGGACGTTGCGTCACCCCGGGCTCCAGCGTGGAGTGCCTGTACGGCCCGGGATGGCCAGCGCAGGAGTCCGTAGCTGTGTGTCTCGCACAGCTCGACGGCCTCGTCCATCATCGCCGTCAATGGTTCCCACTGACCGGTCAGGTAGTAGTCGAATCCGAGCAACGCCAGCGCTTGTATCTCCATGGTGACGGCGCCGCCCCCGCGACCGTCGTTGACGACCCGCCAGAGCGCGGCTCGGCACCGCGGGAGCCGATCGATGTACGCCGTGGCGACCGCCGTGCGCACGATTCGAGTCGGATGCGACTCTCGGTCGAGATCCGCGATTGCCGCATCGAGTGTTTCGAGCGCGCTGACTGCGTCCCGTGCGGGGTCGGGAATCGTCTTGGAGAGCAGCTCGAGGAACCTCGGCGTGTGCGGCTCTAGGCGTGCGATCGCTCGCCGGAAGGGTGCCCACAGGTCGGCTCTGCCACCGAAGAAGCAGACCTCGAGGAGGTTGTAGACGGCTTCCACGAGCAACTCGTTGCTCGGCTCGGCGCCATCGGGCACCATTTCGATGGCACCGACGAGCAGGCGGTGCGCAGTGTCGACGTCTCCATCTCCGTTGAGCAGGTGATAGCCGCCCGCGAGGGCCGCGGCGAGGGAGCCTTGGTGATCGGGATCTAGGAGGCGGATGTCTGCGAGAGCTCGCTGTGCGTTGCTCAGGTCGCCCAACACCGTCGCTCCGATGTAGGCAGCCTGCGCCCAACGACGGCCTTGATCCGCTGTCGCCGGGCTCAGCTCAGCGGCACGCGACATCGCGGCCACGGCGCGGACCGCGTCGCCACGCGCGAGGTGGTCGAGGGCGACTTCTTCGACAAGCGATGCAACTTGCTCGTCAGGGCTAACGGCGGCCTCTGAAAGGTGCCAGGAGCGGAGATCCTTCGTCGATACGCAATCAGCGAGCACTCGATGAGCGCGTCGTCGAGCGTCGCTCGTCGAGAGCGCAATCACCGCCGATCGAATGAGTGGGTGCCGGAAGGTGACGCGCGCACGGGCTTCGTCGATCGTTACGACGCGCGCGCGTTCTGCCGCGGCCAGGTCGTCGAGGCCCGCCTCGCCTACCGAGGCCGCGTCCAACGTCTTGAGGTCACCGGTTCCATCCAACACGGCGAGGATCAGCAACGAACGCGTTGAGTCTGGGAGGTCGCGAATCCGAGACGCAAACATGTCCTGCAGCCGCTCAGTCAGCGGCAGCACGTCGCTAATGCGATCGCGCGCGGGTGACGCATCTCGAAGTGCGACCGGTAGTTCGAGCAAGGCCAGTGGGTTACCTTGCGCGTCGGCGACCAAGCGATCGCGTATCTTCGGCACCATCGCTGGGAAGCGTGTCGCGAGAAGCTCTGCGGCGGATGCGTCATCGAGCGGCTTGAGCTCGTAACACGGCAGCCCGGCGCGATCGAAGAAGCTCTCCGCTTCTGTGCGGAGCGCGGCGAGGAAGCCCACGTGAGTGCCGGTGAGGCAACGCACGGCCGAAGCGAGGACCAGCGCGCTTGCGCGATCCAACCAGGGCAGGTCATCGACGATCACGATTAGCGGATGGGTCGCGGCGGCGCCGCGAAGGAGCCCGACGACGGCATTCGACACAACCAGTCGTTCTGGCGGTGTCCCTGACTCGAGCCCCAGCGTGACACTGAGTGCCTCGCGCTGTAACGGGGGCAACTCACCGAGACCGTCAAGCAGCGGGTGCAACACGTGATTCAACCCGGCGAAGCTCAACTCCGCCTCGAACTGGGCTCCGATGGCGCGAACGACGCGCACGCCTGATGATTCGGCGTGGCGCGCGGCGGCATCGAGCAACGCCGTCTTGCCGACACCCGTGTCGCCAGACAGGAGGAGGGCTCCACCGTCGATGGCAGCGGACTCGACAAAGTCGCACACGAACGCGACGTCCTCATCGCGCCCGACGAGCTCTACCCCTATTCCACGGCCCACGAAGGCGTCCTCTTTCGATCCCCACGAATGCCCACCGCCTTGGGAGGTCATTCCCGCACCAGTTTCGGCGGTCGACCGCTGAGCTGCAACAAGACTTCGATGCCTCCGACGGTTCGCGCAAAGAAGGCCTCCCGTCGCGATCGGAATGATCGGCGGGAGGCCTCCCTGGGCGCGGGTCAGCCGATGGAGTTTGCGGCTTGGAGGATCACATCCACGGTCTTGTCGGGGTGAGAGATCTGCGGCACGTGCGACGAGCGCACCTCACTGGTCTGTGCTCCGGCGCGCTGTGCCATGAATCGCTGTGTGGCGGGCGGGATGGCACGGTCGTTGCTGGCGACGAGATACCACGACGGGATCGTCTTCCAGGCGGGCTCACCCGAGGGACTGGCGAACGCTTCTTCTGAGAAGGGTCGCTGCGTGGCGAACATCTGGTCCTGGGTCTTGCGGGGGACGTCTGCGGCGAACGCCGTCCCGAGGCCCTCGCGGGTCAGGTACAAGTCGTTGCCCTGGGTTCCGTCAGGCAGCGGGTATGGGCGCGTGATGAGCGTGTTGGGGCCGATTTCGCTGCCCGGGTTCATCGTCACGAGCTGCACGAGCGATTCGCCGGCGTCGGGAGCGAATGCGGCGATGTAGACGAGCGCTTCGACGTTGTCGTGGCCGACGGCGGCGTTGGTGATCACCGCGCCACCGTAGGAGTGGCCGACGAGGACTATCGGTCCGCTGATCGTGTCGAGCACGCTGGAGACGTAGGCGGCGTCCGATGACAGGCTCCGCAGAGGGTTGGCCGGGGCAATCACGGGATAGCCACGCTGTTGCAGCTTTGTGATCACGTCGTTCCAACCTGTTGAGTTGTCCCATCCGCCGTGCACGAGCACGATCGTGGGCTTGGGTTTGTCTGGTCGATTACCGGCCGAGGCGGACCCGGTGGTCAGCGTGGCGAAACCGAGCGCGGTCGTGATCAGGATTGCCACCGTCGCCAGGATGCGGCGCCCGTATCCGGACTTGTGGGTAGTGCTGTTCATGATGTTCTCCTTGTTGAGGTTGCTGTTTGGGAGGTGCTGCTTGAGGGTGAGCGAGGAACCGAGGGCGGGCGGACAGTGTGAACGGGCCAGTGGCGAGCCTTCGGAAGGCCGTGCCTGCTGCCGACCTGAACACGCGCCTGCTGAACGGGTAGGTCTGTGGTGCCGCGTAGTGTCGGAACGGCACGACGCACGTGTTGGCTTCAGCCGTCGACGGATGCAGCCGCCTGCTTGATGAGATCGGCGACCGCTTCGGGCTGGGACACGTAGACCGAGTGACTGCCCGGGCAGGTGGTAAGCGCCGCACCGGCACGCTCGGCCATCGCGAGTTGCGCCGGAGGCGGGATCATGTGGTCGTCGATGGCGACGAGATACCAACTCGGCTTCGACCGCCACGCTGGCTCGGTCACAGCGCCGGCGAGGGCCTCGACGCCCCATGGAACCTGCGAGTTGGCCATGAAGGTGGCCAATTCACTTGAGAGATCACCGGCGAACGATTCGCCGAACTTCCCGCGGTCCAACGCCAGGAATCCGTTGCGCGGCGGCAGGATCGGCGGCACGGGCGCACCCGCCGCGGGGTTGGCGATGAGCGTTTGGACTGATTCGCCCTGGTCAGGTGCGAAGGCGGCGATGTACACGAGTCCGGCAACCTGGGGGTGCGTGCCGGTCTCGGTGATGACGACGCCGCCGTACGAGTGACCGACCAGCACGACAGGGCCGTCGTGGTCCTCGATCACGTGTGTGGTCGCCTCGACGTCACCGGCGAGTGACAACGTGGGGTTTTGAACGACGGCGACGTTGAATCCGTCGCGCGTGAGGATGTCGTGCACCGGCTTCCATCCGGAACCGTCGACGAATCCACCGTGAACCAGGACGACGGTAGGCTTGGTGTTGCGCATGGTTGCTCCTTTGAAGTAGGCGGGTGATGCGCCTCCCAGTAACGCGTGGACGCCCGCCCCCAGTCATCGGGGATAACCCTCGCCAGCGTCGGCGCGAACCCTTGACGTGACGGAGGCTCGTTGCGGGCAGCATGATCGAGCAGGGGGCGGAAGGCACTTGGCGCGACTGGTCCGCCCGCCGAAGTCGAGTTCGACTGAATGTGATCGATCCGCGCGGACGCAACGGCTCGGGCTGGGATGTACACCAGCGTGCGCAGGAAGTCCCCAACCGGTGAGATCGTCCGCTGACACATATACGTACGTGGAGCGGAGAGACGTCGTCATCCGACGGATGCCCTCCGTGGCGCGCTCGGTCAGCATTAGACGGGTGAAACGTCGAGCTCGTCGGGCCGACGAACCAAAGGGGTATCGATGACCGCTCGACGAGCACGGCGCGCTGCGCGGCAGTCTCCACCTGGCGGTCGCCAGCCCTCGACGCCGGCCGAGTCATTCGGGGCACGATGATCGACGAGCTCTCCGCCGAACTGGGTTTGTTTGGGCGCGAGGACGACTTGCGCGTGATGGGCGACGTCGTCGTTGGAGGTGGAAGCGCCGTCGCGATCGGTGATCCTGGCGTTGGGAAGAGCAGCCTGCTGAAGGTCGCGGATCATCTGGCTCAACGCCGAGGGCGTCGAGTGCTGTCCGTGACACCCACCCAGTTCGATCGCGGATTGCCGTTCGCGGGTCTCGTCGAGCTAATCGCCCAATGCCCGGTTGGAGCGGATGCGGGTCTCCCGGGTCCGCAGCAGCGTGCGCTGGCAGTTGCGTTGCATCGCGAGGAACCGACCGGTGATGTGGACGCGCTGGCGGTGCCGATCGCCGTCCGCGGTCTCTTGACCCACCTGTGCACGTCGGGGCCTGTGGCGCTCATCATCGACGACTTGCAATGGCTGGACCAAGCAAGCGTCGGCAGCCTCGCGTTCGCGCTGCGCCGGGTCTGCGTCGAACGTGACCGGCTAAGCGTCCTGATCGCGACGCGTCCGGAGGGCTCCGACAGCGACTTGGTCCGCTGTCTGCCCGAGCCGCGGTACGAGTATTCGCTGCAACCGCTCGATGACGTGGCGATCGGGCAGCTGCTCCGAAACCGACTTGGGCCCCGCTGGACGCCGCCGATGAGTGCCGGCGTCGCGCGGGCAAGCGCCGGAAATCCGTTCCTCGCGCTCATGATCGCGAAGGCCATGCAAGCTGACCTTCCGACCGGGCATGGACCGTCCCACCAGCACCAGCAACCACTCTTTCCAGTCCCCCCGACTCTGGCCGACCTTCTTCGAGAGCGGGTCATGCAGTTGTCGCCAGACAGCCGCCACGCGCTCCTGCTTGTTTCCGCCGCCGGGCAGCTCACGCTCGGCCAGTTGCAGGGCATCGTCGAGGGCACGCAGCTGCAGTCGACCCTCGAAGCCGCCGCCGACGCTGGCGTGGCCACGGTAAGCGCTGAGTCGGCGGTCACGTTCACCCACCCATTGATGGCGTCGGCCATCTATGACGCCGCCACACCGACCGAACGAAGCCGAGCGCACCGGCTTCTTGGTCAAGCACTTGAGGATCCGGTTGAACGCGCCCGGCATCGCGCGAGATCGATCACGGCGCCCGACGAAGCAATAGCTGCTGAGCTGGCCAACGCCGCCGACATTTCCCGAGGTCGTGGTGCCCCGGCCCTGGCGGGCGAGTTGCTGGAGGGAGCTGCACGAGCGACGCCGAACAGCGGATACGACGCCGCTGGTCTCCGACGCTGGCTCAAGGCTGTGGACGCGTTCCTCGCAGCCGGCGATGGCGTGGCAGCGCAGGCCGCGCTCGAGGAAGGGTCGGCGCTGGCGTTGACGTCGGAGCAGCAGGCCCAGGTACTCGTCCGCCGCCTCAGAATGGTCGACCATTTCTCGGGCGTGCGCTCCCTTGCCGAGGAGGCGGTTCGCCTTGCGCCGCACGGGAGCGAGGTCCGAGCCGAGATCCTGAGCATCTTGGGTCTTCTCCATCGCATGCAAGGTCACGGCGACGAAGCGCTCGAGTATTCCCGACTGGCAGTTGCGGAAGCAGCCGCGGTCGGTCGGAGCGACGTCGAGCTCGAGGCTCTCAACAACTTGATGGCGGCGCAGTGGCATTGGGCCGCGGGACCGCCTCAACAGACGTTGCACGAGATTGAACGACTGGTTGAGGGTGCAGCCCTCGACCCAAACGCCTTGTGGGTGGTTTGGTCGAAGGGGTTCTTTGCAACATGGAACGACGAGACAGCCGAGAAACACGTCCGCGGCGGAATCGCCGCCGCGGTCAAGGATGGTCGTTACGGGGATCTCTCCTACATGTACATCTGTCTGGTCCTGATCCTCATCCGCGGCTCGCGGGTGCGAGACGCCCAGGCCGCCCTCGATGAATCCGACCGTCTCGGCGCGTGGGCGGGTTCCAGTCTTCAAGAAGACATGGCGCGCATCTTGGTCAAGGAGTATGCGGGCGACTTGGAGGGGGCACGGGACTTGGCCCAACGCGCCGTCGAACGATCCCGCGCCAGCGGGTCGACCTACTGGATCGCTGGCTTCATGGCACAAGTTGGCTTCAACGAAACCTCGGCCCGCAACTGGCAAGCCGCACTCGAGGTGTTCCGCGAGCTCGGAGACGTCTTCGATGCAACCCAGATGGTGGACCTCGAGCAGCTCCTGTGGGGCGCCGACTACGCCGATGTCGCGCTGCAAGTTGGCGCGACGTCTGACGTCGAGAGGGCCATCGCCGTGCTCCGTCGCCAAGCGTCGGCGGGTCGACCGGAGGCATCGGTCGCGGCGGACCGCTATGAGGCGCTACTGCGCGCCGCGGGAGGAGAACTGGACCAGGCCGTGAACGAGCTTCGTTGGATTGTCGATCAATTCGGAATCGAGTGTCCGTTCGAAGCGGCGCGTTCTCGACTCGCATTGGGTCAGACGTATCGCCGCGCCGGTCATCGAAGCGCGGCCAAGGAAACGCTGGAGGCCGCAGCAACCGTCTTCGAGCAGTTGGGAATACCACGATGGGCAGAGCGCGCTCGCGATGAACTAGCCAGAGTGAGTGTGCAACCCAGCAAGGGCTCGCTCACTGCCACAGAACGCAGCGTTGCGGAACTCGTTGGCGCCGGACGGTCGAATCTGGAGGCTGCTGCCGAGCTGTTCATGTCCGTCAAGACCGTTGAAGCGAACCTAACCCGGATCTACCGCAAGCTTGCCGTGCGATCGAGGACAGAGCTCGCAAACCGCATGCATCAGCGCGATTCAGCGGTCCACAATTGACTGGATAAAAACCGGCGCGCTCGGCC
>JAVHVD010000090.1:0-4292 GCA_032160745.1 Pseudonocardiales bacterium | reverse complement strand
GATGCTCGCCCGGTGCTCGGCCGCGAACCCCGACGGCCAGTCGTCGTGGAGTTCGGGCAGCTGCTCGATCAGCTTGGCCAGCGGACCGACCACCGCCTGCTCCGGGTCGAAGTAGCGATGCGGGTCGCGGTACTCGCTGAGCGTGACGACCGGCGCCGGGTAGTCCCACGGGTTCGGGATCAGTTCGATCGAGTCGAGGCCGAGGGCGAGGATGACGTCGGCGTGCGCCAGTACCGCGCCGTCGGATCGTGCACCGGTGAACGTCCCGGCCGAGTTGGGTCCCGAGTCCGGGACGACGCCCTTCGCCTTGTAGGTCATCATGACCGGGATCCCCGTGCCGGCGACCAGCTCGCGGATGGCGGCGGCATGGCTACGCGCCCCGACCCCGACGAGGACGACCGGGCGCGTCGCGCCGGAGAGCCGACGGATCACAGCAGCGATCGACCCGGCCTCCTCCGGCGACGGCGGCGGGGGCGAGTCGGTCCGGCTGTACCCCGGATCGACGTCGAGATGAATCGCGCCCCGCGGCGGCGTCATGGCAGCGTTGATGGCGTCGCGCATCACGTCGTCCGGCGCGATCGATCCCAGCGTCGTCGACCACTTCGTCACCGGCGCGAACATCGCCCGCTGGTCGATGTTCTGGTGCGCGATGCGCGGCGTGCTCGCCTCGTCGACCGTGTCACAGATGAGGAGCAACGGTTGCCGGTCCTGGTTCGCCTGCGCGGCCCCGTTGACGGCCGACGCCGCCCCCGGCCCCCGCGTGACGAGGCAGGCGCCGATCGTGTCCGTGAGCTCGGCGTGGGCGCTGGCCATGATCGCCGCAGCTGTCTCACCGTGGGCCAGCACGAACCGGAGGCCCCGCGCCTCGCACGCGCCGATGACGTCGAGGTTGTTGCCGCCGCCCGGCATCCCGAACAGGTAGCGCACGCCGGCCGCGGCCAGCGCCGCCGCGATCACATCCGGCGCGGACGCCGGCGCGGTCATGAGCGCGCTCCTTCGCTCTGCGCAGGCACGCGAATGCGCGGCCGGCTCAGCGTGAAGGTGACCGACTGGCCGGGACGGCATTGCGCCGCCAGGTCAGCGCTCTCTGGCTCGAGCACCGCGAGAACGGGGTAGCCGCAGGTGGTCGGATGATCGGCGGCGAAGATGATCGGCATCCCGTCGGGCGGTACCTCGACGGCGCCGCGCAGCGTCGGTTCGGACAGCAACTCGCGTTGGACGCGGCGATCGAGCGGTGGGCCCGACAACCGCACCCCGACGCGGTCGGAGGCGGCGTCGACGATGTACGGCTCGGATTCGAAGCGGGCCAGCGACGCGGCGGTGAACCAGTCGTCGCGCGGCCCGCGGACCGCTCGCAGCGCCAGCGCGCCCCTCGGCCAGGCACGGCGCGGCGCGACGTCCACCAGCGGCGCCGCGACGGCGTCCGAGCCGACGGCCACAACATCGCCCACCCGCAGCGGACGGCCCAGCCCGGCGCGTTCGTCCACCGAGCGCGAACCGAGGATGGGCTCGGTCGCGAGTCCGCCGCGCACTGCCAGGTAGCTGCGCAACTGCTGCGATGGGGGCAGCAGTTCGACGACGGCGCCGGCCGGCACGCGCTGCGGGCTGTCGCAACTGCCGTGCGCGCCATCGATCAACAGGGGCGTCGGCGCGCCGGTGACTGCGATGAGCGCGGCCTGCCGGAACAGCAACGCAGCGCCGCCCAGCAGCACCTCGAACGCGGCCGAACCCTCGCCGTTGCCGACCAGCCGGTTCGCCAGGCGCAGGCTCCCGCGATCGGCCGCGCCGCCGCCCGCGATGCCCCACGAGGCATAGCCGACCCGGCCGAGGTCCTGCACGCTCGTCAACGAGCCGGTCGCCTGAACTTCGATCACGGACGTCTCATCCCGTGCTCGTGAATCGGACGGACGTGCCGGGCGCGAGCAGCGCGGCCGGGAGCCTGGTCGGATCCCACAGGTCGTCGACCACCGTGCCGATCAGCTGCCAACCGCCGGGACCCGACCGGGGATAGATACCGGTCAACTCCCCGGCCAACCCGACTGCCCCCTTCGGCACGGATGTACGAGGAGAGCTGCGCCGCGGCGGGTTCAGCCGCGGGTCGCCGCCGGCGAGGAAGTAGAAGCCGGGAGCCATGCCGATGAACAGCACCCGGTAGGAACGGGCCTGGTGGGCGTCGATCACCTGCTCGACGGTCAAGCCGCTGTGCTCGGCGACGTCGGCCAGGTCAGCGCCGGAGTAATCGACCCGCACGGACACCTCGTCCTGGACCTCGGCCGCGGCGGCGCCGAGGTCGTCCGGATCGATCTCGATCGACGACACGGCAGCCGCCAGGCGCTCCGCGTCGGTCACCGCGGGATCGAACCGGACGAGCACTGTGTGCAGCCCCGGCATCGTCTCGATCACGCCGCGCGGCGGTTGCGCATCGAGCCGGGCCCGCAGTGCCACTGCTGTGACCGCCGAGTCGGTCTCGACGAGCAGCGCGGTGCTGCCGTAACTGCGGATGCTCCCGGCTCGCTGCGTCACTAGCTGAACAAGCTGCCCGGAATGCGCGGGAACTGGTCGAGGCCGAAGACCTCGACCTGCGGAGAGCGCTGTTGTACGAGCACGCCTCCGTCGACGACCAGGCAGCTGCCGGTCACGTACTCCGCGTCGGCGGACGCCAGGAAGACTGCAGGCCCCGCGAGGTCCTCGGCCCGGCCGCCGCGTCCGAGCGGCACCGTCTCGTCGCGCCGCTTCTTCGACACCGGCTCCAGGTGCGCGGGATGAGTTGCGATCAGCCCGGGCACCAGCGCGTTGACCCGGATGCCGTAGGGGGCGAGTTCGATGGCCAGGCTTCGCGTCATGGCTTCGATCGCGCCCTTGGACGCGTCGTAGGGGACCGCGCCGCGATGTGACCGGTTGGCACCCCCGCTCGACATGTTGATGATGACGCCGTGCTGGGCCTGCACCATGATCGGTGCGACCTTCTTGATGAAGAGGTAGTGGCCCTTCAGGTTCGTCCGGATCATGTTGTCCCACCACTCCTCATCCCCATCGAGGAAGTGACGCAGCGTGGTGACGTCGCCGGCGTTGTTGACGAGGATGTCGACCCCGCCGAACTCGCGCACGGCCGCCTCGACGACGCGATCGACGTCTTCGGCCAGCCCGACGTCCGCGGGAACGGCGAGGGCCTTGAAGCCGTCGTCGACGATTGCCGCGGCCGCGGTGGCGGCTCCGTCGGCGTTGATGTCGGCGATCACGACGCTGGCGCCCTCGGCGGCGTATCGGTGTGCGATGGCATAGCCGATGCCGTGCGCGGCGCCAGTGACGATGGCGACCTGGCCTTTGAGCTCGTCGTTCGGTGTCCGCATGACCTGCCTTTCGTGGATCAGATGCTGAGTTGATCAGATGCCGAGTTGATCAGATGACGATGGGTTCGCGTCGGCGCCCGTCCGGCTGGGTGAACCGTTCAGCCCGTAGTGCTACGAGGTCGATGGTGGGTGTTCGGCCGGTGATCAGCTCGGCCAGGTGTTCGCCGACTGCGGGCGAGAGCATGAAGCCGTGTCCGGAGAAGCCCGTCGCGTAGTAGAGGCCACCGACCTGCTCGGCCTCCCCGACCATGCCGTTGTGATCCGGGCTCATGTCGTAGTCCCCGGACCACGACGAGGCGATCGGCACGTCGCCCAGGGCCGGCAACCGGCGCACGGCCGGCGTCATCAGGTCCTCGGGCTGGAACTCGCGGCCGCCGAAGACGAGCCCCGGCCCCTCGCGGTGGAAGTAGAAGCCGGTGGCGAAGTCGACGGTCAGCGGAATCCCGTCGGCAACTCCGCCGCTCTCTCTGGAGAAGAAGATGCGTCGGGCCTCAGCGGTGACCGGCAGGTCGACTCCGGCGGTGGCCGCGACGGCGTGCGATCCCACGCCTGCGGTGCAGACGACGGCAGGCGCGGAGACGCGTTCGTCGCCGATGTCGACCCCGGCGACACGGCCGTTGGACACCACGATGCGATCGACCCGGCCGCCCTGCCGGACCCGCACGCCGCGCCGCCGCGCCGCCGACGCGTAGCCCTGGACGACTGCTTCCGGGGTCGCGTAGCCCTCGAGAGGGCAGAAGGTGGCACCCAGGATGCCTTCGACGTCGAGCTGGGGAACGCGATCGAGGGCGTCCTGCGCCGAGAGCAGTTGCACCGGGATGCCCAGCGACTGCTGCATCTGGGCTGAGGCACGGAACAGGTCGAGGTCGGCCTGCGAATCGAGCAGGAACAGGTACCCGACCTGGCGGAAGAAGATCTCGCTGCCGGTCAGTTCCTCGAACC
>JAVHVD010000089.1:0-3665 GCA_032160745.1 Pseudonocardiales bacterium | reverse complement strand
CCGCTGAGGTTCTGCGGCTGACCGGCGGCGCGGGCGCCGACCTGGTGCTGGAGTCGGTCGGCGGCGCCACCCTCGACGCCAGCCTGGCCGCGACCAAGCGGGTCACCGGCCGGGTCGTCGTCTACGGCCTGGCCGGCGGCGAAGCCGCGATCACCAACTGGGACTTGGTCTACCGGCACCAGATCCACGTCATCGGCCTGAACATCGGCATCCTGATACAGGCCGCACCACAGATCTTCGGCGAGGTCATGGGTGAGATGTTCGGGCTCCTCGCGGCCGGTGTGCTCAGCCCCGGCCAGCCCACCAGCTATGACCTGGCCGAGGGGCCGAAGGCACTCGCCGAGCTAGAGGCGAGGGCCAGCATCGGCAAGCTGGCCCTGCTGCCCTGACAGACCCTCTGGTACCGACCCGGTGACGCCGGACACCGAAAGTTCCCATGACAGGAGTTGAAACAGATGACCGCAACCGTGGACCCGACCGCGAAGCAGATGGCGCGATTCGTCGTGATGTACGACGCCCCCTCCGAGGTCGACGCGTTCGAACGTCACTACAACGATGTCCATATCCCGTTGGCGAAACAGTATCCGGGCCTGCGTCGTTACACGCGCAGTCATAAGCCGGCAGCCGTGATCGGCGAGCCGTGCTACATGGTCGCGATGCTGGACTGGGACGACATGGCTGCGCTGGAAGCCGCGCTCGGGTCCGAGATCGGCCAACGCACCGCCGAGGATGCCGCGGCGAACCTGGCCCGCTACGCGACCTTTCGCGGCATGATCCTGCATCTCGACGACGTCTGATTGCGGACGCCGACACTGCGAGGGCGGTCCGCGTAATTGACGCGAGCGCTAGTTAACCCCGGTGGAGTCGGCACACGAGCCGGGTCCGAGCTGAGCTTGCGGCCGCTATCTGTCCGATAGGGGATGTCTCGTCCACGGTGTGGACCTCGCGCATCCCTGTCGCGTACGTCGTGCGCGACGGCACGTTCATCTTTTGACGCGCTCGGAGATACATCAAACTGGATTGATGTAGTCTGCGCGCATGCCCGGTCCCTCGCGCGCCGTTGACGAGTCGCCGCCCGAGTTCCTCCGCCTGGCGGGCAATGCCCTGCGTTGGCGCCTTCTCAGCGAGCTGGCCCGCAGCGATCGGCGAGTCTCCGAGCTGACAACGCTGCTCGACCAGCCCCAGAACGTCGTCTCGTACCACCTCGGCCGGCTGCGCGCCGGCGGCCTCGTGTCGATGCGTCGAAGCTCGGCCGACGGCCGGGACAGCTACTACTTCCTCGACCTGGCCCGCTGCCGCGAGCAACTGGCGGCCACCGGCGCGGCACTGCACCCGGGGCTCGTCCTCACCGCCGCACCCGCGACTCGGTCGGCTTCGCTTGCGCGCGGTCGTCGCACTCAGCGCAAGCGTGTGCTGTTTCTCTGCACGGGAAACAGCGCCCGTTCGCAGATCGCCGAGGCATTTCTGCGGCGCGACTCCGACGGACGATTGGATGTATTCAGCGCGGGCAGCCACCCCAAGCCCGTGCACCCGAACGCGGTGCGCGTCATGCGTGGATACGGACTCGACCTGACCGGCCACCGCAGCAAGCACGTCGACGAGTTCGCCGGCCTGAGGCTCGACCTTGTCATCACCCTCTGCGACAAGGTCCGCGAGGTGCGCTCGGAGTTCCGCGGGCACCCTGACTTCGTTCACTGGAGCATCCCCGACCCGGCCGCCGCGGCCGATGGTCGGGCAGGTCAGCCTGCGTTCCGCGCCGTCGCCGCTGATCTGGACACCCGCGTCCGATTCCTGGCTCTCGCCATCGCAGCGCCAGCACCCACCGCGCCACCCCGAAAGATTGGAGACCGGGCATGACCGGCATCGACGACAGCGTGGTCAACGTCCGCTACCTCGTGCACGACGTACAGGCCGCCGTCGACTTCTACACCACTCACCTCGGCTTCACTCTGCGCTCGCAGCACCTGCCGGCCTTCGCCGACGTCATCCGCGGCAACCTGCGACTGCTGCTCGCCGGCCCGGACAGCTCCGCGGGACGGCCGATGCCGGACGGCCGGCGGCCCGTTCCGGGCGGGTGGAACCGCATCCATCTGATCGTCGCCGACCTGCCGGCGGAGCTGGCCCGGCTGCGCGCGGCCGGCGTCCCCTTCCGCAACGACATCGTCACCGGTCCCGGCGGGCAGCAGGTGCTGCTCGATGACCCGTCGGGCAACCCGATCGAACTGTTCACGCCCGCGTCCCCGTGACGGAGGCCGACCGGGCCGCGGATCCGCTCGATCGATCTCGGCCTGGCCTGGCAACGGTGCTGCGGGAGTGGGGCCGCATCGGGTGCATCGGCTTCGGCGGGCCGCCCACCCACATCAAGCTTCTGCGCGACCTCTGTGTCGATCGGCGACGGTGGATGGAACCGGCAGAGTTCGAAGACGCCGTAGCCGCCTGCAACCTGCTCCCCGGTCCCGCCTCCACCCAGCTGTCGATCTTCTGCGCCTGGCGGGTCCGCGGTCGCCTCGGTGCGGCGGTCGGCGGAGCGGCGTTCATCGTTCCGGGGTTGGTCCTCATCCTGGTGCTGGCCGACCTGTTTCTTACCGGTGCACCTCCGCGAACGGTCCTGGCCGCGGGCGCCGGTGCCGGGTCCGCGGTCGCGGTCGTCGCGGTGCACGCGGCGGGCGGCATGGTGCCGGCCAGCTGGCGTGGTGCCCAACGCCGAGGTCGGGCTGCGCGGCGGCGGTGGTCGGCCTACCTGGCGGCGGGTGCGGTCGCGGCCGCAGTCCTCGGCCCGACAGTCGTGATCGTGCTGCTCGCCTGCGGGGCGGTCGAACTGATCCACCGCGGGCGGCACGATGTGGCCGGCCGCCTGGGCGCGGCTACTCCGTTCCCGGCGTTCGTTGCGATCAGCGCGGTGCCCACCCACGCGCTGGGCGCGCTGACCTGGGTCGCGTTCAAGGTCGGAGCGCTGTCCTACGGCGGCGGATTCGTGATCATTCCGTTGATGCAGGCCGACGCCGTCAACCACTACCACTGGATGTCCGGCGGCCAGTTCCTGAACGCCGTCGCCCTCGGTCAGATCACGCCAGGACCTGTTGTACATACCGTGGCGGTGGTCGGCTTCGCCGCCGGCGGCCTCACCGGCGGCCTGCTCGCCGCCGGGGTGGCGTTCAGCCCATCCTTCGCCTTCGTCCTGCTGGGTGCTCGACACTTCGACCGGCTGCGCGCCAACGTGCACGTTCGGGCGTTTCTCGATGGCGCGGGGCCTGCGGCCATAGGAGCGATCGGTGGATCGGCGATCGCCCTCGTCCGAGCGCTGTCCCAGCCCTGGCAGTACGGCGTGCTGGCCGGCGCCGCGGTCCTCCTCCTGGCCCTGCGTCGCGGCGTCGTCCTGACACTGCTCGCCGCCGCCGCCGCGGGCGTCGTCCTGGTCATGTGCGGGCTCGGCGTGCCGCAATGACGGATCGAGACCTCGCCGGTCGGTCACGCAGACTTCGACGCTCGGGCAATATGCG
Source organism: Pseudonocardiales bacterium (assembly GCA_032160745.1). Classification (GTDB taxonomy): domain Bacteria; phylum Actinomycetota; class Actinomycetes; order Mycobacteriales; family Jatrophihabitantaceae; genus Jatrophihabitans. The sequence goes on along the minus strand of JAVHVD010000089.1, from coordinate 165 downwards.
TCGCGCAGCGGCACCCGGTGCCGCAACAATCCCGGAGTGGCAACAGACCATTTCGGCGACGCGGTCGCGGCGACCTATGACGACTCGTCCGATGACCGGTTCGCCCCGGAGGCGATCGAGCGGACGGTCGCCTTCCTCGCTGAGCAGGTCGGCACCGGCGCGGCG
>JAVHVD010000088.1:0-3483 GCA_032160745.1 Pseudonocardiales bacterium | reverse complement strand
ACGTAGCTCTGCGCCGCGATCTTCGGGTCGACCTTGTGCAGCGCGACGCCGATGTCGGCCATGGTCGCCGGGCAGATGTCCGGGCAGTTCGTGTAGCCGAAGTAGAGGAACGTCGGGTGCTTCGCGGTCAGCGTCCCGAACGCGAACGGCTTACCTGCGGTGTCGGTCAGCGTGAACGACGGACGGGGCTGGGCCGGGTCGAGCCCGGCCCCCTGGAACTTGGCCGCGTGGTTCTGCCCGACCAGGTCGGAGCCCTTCGGCTTGGGCGTGCCGCTGGAGCAGCCGGCGACCAGCCCCGCGACCAGCAGAGTGGCGGCGGCCAGCGCGGCGGCGAGGACGGGCCGGACTCGGCGGTTCACGAGGGTGCTCCTGACGGTGCTGCGGTCCCGGCGGTCGGCGGCTGCTGGCCGATCCCGATCACCGGCGCGACCAGGTCGATCGACCCGGCGTTCTGGAAGTCGAGCTCGATGTTGACGGTCTGCCCGGCCACCACCTTGCCGAACAGCTGCTCGATCATCACGTGCGCCTTCCCGGTCGACAGCACCAGACTGCCGTGCGCCGGGATCACCGCGCCGCTCGGGCTCGCGCTCATCGAGCCGTCGGCGTTGACCCGGTGCAGTTCCGCGGTCGCGCCGGCGCCGGTCTGCACACCGGTCAGCCGGTCCGCGGTGCCGGTCGTGTTGTAGACGGTGAAGTAGGCGGCGGCGATCTGCGTGGGCGGGACGGGCGCGCGGACGTAGGCACCCGTGACCACGATCGGTCCGGCGGCCGACGGCCCGATGGACGCCACGGACTGCGGCATCGCCCCGCGGATCAGCCCGGCCGCGCCGAGCGCCGCGACCGCCACCCCGCCGAGGACCGCCGGCCAGGGGAGCCTCATGCCCGGCTCCAGGCCCGGGTGACGAACGCGAGGCCGAGGGCGCCGGCGGCGACGATCAGCGCGATGATCGACAGGACGACCGGCCCGGTGTTGCTGGCCTTCTCGGTCCTGACGCTCTGCGCGGGCGGATCCGAGGCAGCGGCCGGCGACGAGCCCGCCTTGGCCAGCGTCAGCACCGGCGCAGGGTTCGCCGGCTCGGCGTTGGAGCCCGGCGCGGCGACCTCGATCCAGCGCACCACGGTGCCGTCGCTGTAGGTCTGCACGGCCTTGAACGTCAGCGTCTCGGTGTCGGGCAACTGTCCGGCGATGATCGTGAACGCCCCGAACTCCCCCGGCTTGAGCCCGTTGCCGGCACCGGCCGTCCAGGTGATCTGCGAGACGGCGTCGGTGATGTCGCCGTCATCGGTCTTGATCGGCTTGGCGAGCGTGGTCGTCTTCTGCGTGTGCGTCCAGCCGGGGAGCGCCTGCACCTCGACGGAGGCGATCGGGGTGTCGGTGGGCAGCGCGATCGTGACCGCGGTGGTGTCAGCGTTCTTCTCCACCGGAACCCGGAAGGTGATCTCCTGGTCGCTGCCGCCGGCCACTGCCCCCGGCGCGGTCACCGTCACGTGCGCGGACGCCGGGCCGGCGAGGGCGAGCAGGCCGGCGAGTGCGGCGACGAGCAGCAGGGCGAGGCGTTTCATCGGGACCTTTCGGGATCAGTGCAGGGCGAGGCGGACGTCGGTGGTGGTGGCATCGAAGGCGGACGTGGTGACGACGAGGTCGATCTCCCAGGTCCCCGCGACGGGCAGCGAGGTGCTGCCGTCGTAGAGGCCGGGACCCTCGCGGGTGAGCTTGACCGGGACCGGGCCGATCTGCTTCTGCGCCTGGGTCGCGGTCGCGGTGATCGACTGAGCCGTCACGCCCTTGCTCAGCTCGATGCGCAGGCTGACCAGGCCGTGGACGCCGGGGTCGGCGGTGACGGTAACGCTCTTGCCGGTCCCGAGCGAGGCGGTCGAGGAGACCGGGTTGCGGTAGGACGCGGCCAGCGCCTCCTTGCCGCGCGGCTGGGCCACCAGCAGGGCGCTGAAGCCGAGGACGGCCAGGGCGACCACCGTCTCGAAGTACACCGCCCGGCGCAGCCGCTCGGTGGCGACCGGGTCGTCGGCCACGTCCTTCTCATCGGCGACGAGCGCGTCGGTCATCGCGTAGGCGACCGTGCGGCGATGGACCAGGCGGCGGGACAGGTTGGCCACCACCAGGATCGCCGCGAGCAGCACCACCTTGCACACGACCAGCACGCCGTAGGTCGTGTCGAAGATCGCGTGGACGGTGCCGATACCGCGAAAGGCGGAGTACGTCCCACTGGCGATCAGCACGAGTACCGCGCCGAACGCGACCTTGGAGAAGACCGGCAGGACGGCGCGCAGCTCGTCCGGCTCGCGCCGCGGCAGCACCGAGCCGAGTACCATCGCCAGCCCGCCGACCCAGGCGGCCATCGCCAGCAGGTGCAGCATGTCGGCGCCGACCGACAGCCACGCCGGCGAGGTGGTGGCGCCGTGGCCGCCGGCCGAGAACGTCCAGGCGATGCCGATGCCGAGCGCGCCGAGCACCGCCTCCCACCGCGCCGGGCGGGCGTCGGCCTGCAGCGAGCGGGCGAACAGCAGCGCGATCAGCCCGAGCAGCAGCAGCCGCAGGCAGTGCAGCTGTCCGTAGGTGGTGTGCAGGGTGTCGTCCAGCAGCGACGGATGGAAGATGTTCGGTCCGGTGCCGGCCGAGTACGGACCCTGCAGCAGCAGCTCGAGCAGGCCGCCGAGCGCCACGCCCGCCCAGCCGGCCCAGATGGTGCGGCGGGCGCGCAGGTCGTCGCGGCCGGCCGGCCAGACGGTGAGCACCAGCCACGAGCCGCCGAGCAGGGCCAGCCCGGCGTAGGAGATCCACCGGCTGATCGCGAACGCCTGGCTGGTCTCCGGGTTGCCGGTGGTGGACGCGCTGACGCTGCCGCGGGCCAGCGGCCCGTCCCCCACCACGAACCGGATCGTCCCGGCGATCGGGTGCGAGTCGGCCGACACGACCCGGAAGCTCGCGGTGTAGGTGCCGTCGCCGAGCCCGGTCGTCAGGTCGTCGGTGACCTTGGTGCCGTCGCCGCTCGGATGGAATGCGGTGCGGGCGTCCACCCGCTGGCCGGCCTGGTTCGTCACGTGCAGGTAGCCGACGTCGCCCAGCCCGACGTTCTCGTCGAACGTGATCGTGACGGTCCGCGGGGCGGCTTGCAGCCGGGAGCCGTCGGTCGGGCTGGAGGTGACGACGCTGGCGTGCGCGGACGCGGGCGCGGCGAAGAGCAGGCCGATGCCGACCAGGCCGATGACGACGGCGAGCAGGCGGCGGATCATGCGGGGTCCCCGACAAATCGTGGAGCGCCAGCGGAGCGATTTGGTGGGGTGCTCACGCGACACCCTTCAGGCGATCGTTCGCCGCGTCGTCGCGGGCGGCGGCGGTGGCGAAGCGGCCCGGCGGCAGCGCCCGCTCGGCCCGGTCGAGGGCGATGAGCAGGACGAGTCCGATGAGCGCGGCGGCGTGGGTGGCCAGCCGGTCGGCGCCGACGTAGCCGGCCGCGAAGTCGC
>JAVHVD010000087.1:0-6923 GCA_032160745.1 Pseudonocardiales bacterium | reverse complement strand
CAATCGACTGCGGTCCCACGACCGTTGTGGGACGGCAGATGCCAATTGACACGAAGTGTGCGACGGCCCACTTGATGTGTGACGTGCAAGCCGCAGCGTCCATACCGACGGGGGTCGCAACAAATCTGGTGACGGTGCGCGTCTACCCAGACGGTCATACGGAGGTGAAACCCCAATGCAACGTCCAGCCGAACCGGGCACAACCTCAGGTCACGGCGGCGATGGCACGCGCGGCGGCGGAGAGGTTGCTTCCGCATCCGGCAATCGGCTCGGCGCCGATCGGCGACGTCACGCTGGTCAACATCGAGACCGTCCTCTGGGTCGACACCCTGCCGGACCGCACGCTCGGGACGGTCACCCTCCTCGGGCATCGCGTGACGCTGCGCGCGCATCTGGAACGGGTCGGCTGGGACTTCGGCGACGACTCGACCGACATCAGCGTCGGCCCTGGCAAGCGTTACACCAACGCCGATCCGTGCCGTACCGCCCAGTGTCCCGGCTACTTCGGGCACACCTACCTGCGCACGGGCCGGGTGACCGTCGCGGCCGATCTCACCTGGACCGGTCAGTTCCGCGTCGACAACGGCGGTTGGCAGGCCATCCCCGGAACGGTCACCGCTCCTGCCACCAGCGACACCATCCGCGTGAAGGAGGCGCGCGGCGTCCTGATCCCGGATTCCTAACCCGCAGACGCGAGCGCGTCGAAGTTGCCGTCCTCGGCGCTGACCAGATCCAGCACTTGCTCCGCGCGCTGCAGATCATCGGTGAGGTCGCGGTCGGTCAGGCTGGTGCCGAACCCGGCGCAGGCGGCCAGCAGCCCACGCAGTGGCGGGGGCTCGAGTTCCTTCATCCGCAGGCAGCGCACCGCCGCGACCAGCTCGCCGGCCAGCACGCCGCGGAACGCATCGGCGGCGACCAGCGCCTGCCGCGCGCCCAGCGACGCGAACGAGGCGTCCTCCTCGACGCCGTTGGACAGCGTCACCGTCTGCAGCGCCGCCGGTGTCGCGGCCGCCCGCAGCTCGGCCAGCGCTGACGCGACGACGTACTCGACCACCATCACGCCGGACGCGCCCGGACGGCCATTTGCCAGGAACGGCGGCAAGCCCGTGTTGTCCGGCGCACACAGCATGGACAGTCGAGCGAGCGACAGTTGCGCGGCCTCGGCCAACGCCAATCGCGTCGAGTCCAGCGACTGCGCCAGGTACGCAACATGGAAACCGCCGTGATGCACGACATCGAAGCCCGGCCGGTACACCGGGTTCTCCGCCGGGGCGTTGGCCAACCGGGTGACGACGTCGGCAAGGATCGAGAGCGCATCCAGCAACGGACCGTGGACCTGCGGCAGCGCCCGCAGCGCGAAGGGGTCCTGGATCCGTGCCGCCCCCGGTGCCCCCACCGTCAGCCGGCGGATCGTCCGGCAGACCGACTGTGCCCCGTCGAACGGGGTGACGTCCTCCACTGCTCGGGAGAACGCCTCGCCATTACCGGCCGTCCCCACGAAGGTGGCCGCCGCGATTGCCAACGCCGCCCGCGAGAGTCCGCGGAGTCGGCCCAGAGCGATGGCCGCGTCCGCGATCGTCGCGGCGTTGCTCGACAGCAGCGGCACCGCATCGCCGATGGTGAGTGGGATGACGCGACCCAGCGGCGTCGACGTCGGGATCTCACCCAAGAGGGCCAGCGCAGTCGTGGCCAGCGCCGGCAGATCACCGGTGCCGACCCCGCCGTACTCGCGCACCGGCGGCAGGGCGTCCTGGCGGATCATGTCGAGCAGCCCGTCGAGCACGCCGGGGTTGATGCCGCTGCCACCCGCGGCCAACTGATTGAGGCGGACGACGAGCATGGCGCGGACGCGTTCGCGCGAGCGCAGGGGACCGCTGGACGACGCGTGACTGCGCAGCAGGTCGAGACCGGGATCGAAGTCGTGTCCGGCGGTGGCCGGGTCTTCGTCGATCGACACCAACCGGTTGCCGCCGACGCCGGTCGAGCGTCCGTACACCGGCCGGGTGACCGCCAGCGCCTGCGCATTGGCCCGCGCGGCCACAGCACGGGCCTCGGCGGAGATCGCGACATCTTCTCCGCCCGCCGCGATCTGAGCGACGTCCCCGGCGGTGAGGGACGAGCCGTCCAACACGATCACTGGGTAATCCTCCGGGCTTGGTGGCGGCCTGGGTCGCGACAGGTCCAGGCGGTTCTCGCGCAACGCGTGGCGTGCGCCCGATCATTCCTGAGACTCGCCCGATAAACTCACGGCATGCCTGCGCAGTCGCTGCTCCCGTCGCGTCACGGGGTGTTTGCCGCGCGGCTCGCGGCCGCCACCCCCGCGCGCCACTGACCCATCCCGGCGCGCGTCCCTCGTAGGCTCGGGCGGCTCGACCGCCCCGACGAAAGACCAGTGACGCATGCCCACCGAATCGTTCGATCCCGTAGAGGTCGCGACCTTGCAGCCCGAAGCGGTCGAAGCCGCTGTCGCCGCTGCGCTGGACGCCTTCACGGCCGCCCGCGACCTCGACGAACTCAAGGCCGCTCGCCTGGCTCACGCCGGCGACCGATCGCCGCTCGCTCTCGCGAACCGTGAGATCGGCGCCCTGCCGCCGGCGGCGCGCTCTGCGGCGGGCCAGCGAGTCGGCACCGCTCGCGGCACGGTGAACAAGGCCCTCGCCACCCGCCAGGCCGAGCTCGAGGCCGAGCGGGACGCCCGCGTTCTGGTCGACGAGGCCGTTGATGTGACGCTCCCGACCGATCGCGCGCGCGTCGGCGCCCGCCATCCACTGACCACCGTCCAGGAACTGATGAGCGACGTCTTCCTCACGATGGGCTGGGAGGTCGCGGAAGGGCCCGAGGCCGAGTCCGCGTGGTTCAACTTCGACGCGCTGAACACCCCCGCGGAACACCCATCCCGCGAGCTGACCGACACGTTCTACGTGGGGTCGGCCGACTCGGGCGTCGTGCTGCGCACGCAGACGTCGCCGGTGCAGATCCGCAGCATGCTGGAGCGCACGCCGCCGATTTACATCGTCTGCCCGGGCAAGGTGTTCCGCACCGACGAGCTGGACGCCACCCACACGCCGGTCTTCCACCAGATCGAGGGCCTCGCCGTCGACGAGGGCCTCACGATGGCTCATCTGAAGGGCACCCTCGACCACATGGCCGCGTCCATGTTCGGGCCCGGCATCGCCACCCGCCTGCGACCGCACTACTTCCCGTTCACCGAGCCCAGCGCCGAGATGGATCTCCTCTGCTTCGTCTGCCGCGGCGAGTCGGTCGGCAATCCCGATCGTCCCTGCCGTACCTGCAACAGCGAGGGCTGGATCGAGTGGGGTGGCTGCGGCATGGTCAACCCGCGTGTGCTCGTGGCTTGCGGCATCGACCCGGACCGCTTCAGCGGGTTCGCGTTCGGCATGGGGATCGAACGGACGTTGATGTTCCGTAACGGCGTCGCGGACATGCGCGACATCGTCGAAGGCGACGTCCGGTTCACCGCAGCATTCGGAGTGGACGCATGAAAGCGCCAGTGAGCTGGCTCGCTGAGCACGTCGACCTACCGACCGGCATCGCTCCGCGACAGCTGGCCGACGCGCTCATCCGGGTCGGCATGGAGGTCGAGTCGGTGGAGTCCGGTGCTGAGGGGCTGACCGGGCCGATCGTCGTAGGTCGCGTCCTTTCCTTCGCGGACGAGCCGCAGAAGAACGGCAAGGTCATCCGCTGGTGTCAGGTGGACGTGGGCGAGGACGAACCGCGGGCCATCGTGTGCGGAGCCCACAACTTCGCCGTCGACGACCTCGTGGTGGTGTCGCTGCCCGGTGCCGTCCTGCCGGGCGGCTTCGCCATCGCGGCGCGCAAGACCTACGGCCACGTCTCGGACGGGATGATCTGCTCGACGCGTGAACTCGGCATCGGTGACGAGCACGACGGCATCCTCGTGCTGCCTCCCGACTCGGCGAAGCCCGGCGACGATCCGCTGGAGCTACTCGGTCTCCGCGACGCCGTGCTCGATATCGCCGTGACCACCGACCGCGGGTACTGCCTGTCCATTCGCGGTCTGGCGCGGGAAGCCTCAGCCGCACTCGACGTTCCCTTCCACGACATCGAGGTCGAGCTGCCCGACGCAGACGGTCGTGCATACGACGTGCGGGTCGAGGATCTGATCGGCTGCCCCCGGTTCTCCGCGCGCGCGGTCACCGGTCTCGACCCGGCGTCTCCGACGCCCGAGTGGATCGGGCGACGACTGCGGCAGAGCGGCGTCCGCTCGATCTCACTGGCCGTCGATGTCACCAACTACGTCATGCTCGAGACCGGGCAGCCGTTGCACGCCTTCGACCGGGCCAAGCTGACGGGTCCGATCGGCGTACGCAGAGCGACGGCGGGGGAGAAGATCGTCACGCTGGACGACGTCGTACGCACCCTCGACCCGGACGACCTGGTGGTCACCGACGACACCGGCCCGATCGCGCTGGCCGGCGTCATGGGCGGCGCGTCGACGGAGATCGGCGCCGAAACTGTCGACGTGGTGCTCGAGGCCGCGCAGTGGGATCCCGCGTCCGTGGCTCGGACCGTACGTCGGCACCGGCTACCCAGCGAGGCGGCCCGCCGGTTCGAGCGCGGCGTCGACCCCGAGATCGCCGGCGTGGCTCTCGCCCGCTGCGTCGAACTCCTCGTGGCGCACGGCGGAGCCAGTGCCGTCGACGGCTACACCGTCGTCGGTACGCCGACCGCCCCCGCGCGGATCGCCATGGCGGCCAAGCGTCCGGAGACCGTCGCCGGGATGCCGATCCCGCGCGACGACGTGGTCACTTATCTCCAGGCCGTCGGTTGCATCGTCGACGGCGGGGACGTGCTCGAGGTACAGCCCCCCACGTGGCGTCCCGACCTGGTGGCACCGGCCGATCTGGTGGAAGAGGTCGTGCGGCTCGCAGGCTACGAACGGCTGCCCTCGGTCCTGCCGGCCGCACCGCCCGGTGGCGGACTCACCGACCGGCAGGCGATGCTGCGCTCGATCTCCCGGGCCGTGGCCGCGACCGGCTTCGTCGAAGTGCTGTCATATCCGTTCGTGTCCCCGGGCATCCACGACGCGTTCGGTTTGGCACCGGACGATGTCCGACGGCGGGCGCTGCGGCTCGTGAACCCGCTGTCAGACGACGAGCCGGAGCTGCGCACCTCCTTGCTTCCCGGACTACTCGCCACCGCGCTGCGCAACCTCGGACGGGGCAACCGGGACCTGGCCATCGCCGAATCGGGCGCCGTCTTCTTGCCCCGCGACGGCGGGGGCGAGCGGGCCGAGCTGCCGGGGATCGCTGGGCGCCCCGCGGACGACCAGCTGGCTGTGCTGAATGCCGCGCTCCCCGACCAGCCTCGCCACCTCGCCGTGGTCCTCTGTGGCGAGATCGAGCCGCGTGGCTGGTGGGGACCGGGCCGTGCGGCGGCCTGGACCGATGCCATCGCGGCCGCCCAGGTGGTTGCGCGGACAGCGCGCGCAGAGCTGACGACCCGAGCCGCCGATCTCGCACCGTGGCATCCCGGTCGGTGTGCAGCGCTGATGTTGGGCGACGAGGTGATCGGGCACGCCGGCGAGGTCCATCCGCGGGTCGTGGCTGCGCTCGGGCTTCCCGAGCGCACTTGCGCGATGGAGCTGAATCTCGACGCGGTGCCGGTGCCGGAACCGGCTTCCGCTCCGACGATCTCCACGTACCCGCCGGTGCTGCTCGACGTCGCGCTCGTCGTCGGTACGGACGTGCCGGCGGCTGACGTGCAGAACACAGTGCGCGACGCAGCCGGCCCGTTGCTCGAGTCGGTCCGGCTGTTCGACCTCTTCACCGACGAGGCACGGTTGGGGCCAGACCTGCGCTCGCTGGCTTTCGCGCTCCGTTTCCGGGCGCCTGATCGCACGCTGACCGTGGAGGAGGCTACGGCCGCCCGCGACGCCGCGATTGCTGCGGCCGTCGAGCGGCACGGCGCCCGCCTGCGGTCTTGACCTACGGCCCGCGGACCCCACGCAGGCAGGCCGCCCCGTCCGATATCCACAACTGACGCGGCCGCTCGTCCAAATTGTCGCCGCGCCGCCTTACCTTCGCCGCCCCACAACGAAGGAGGCACCATGCTGAACAGCGCAGCTGGTCGAGGGTTGGCCGCCGTTCGCTGGGGCGGCAGACGGGTTGGCGACGGCGACGAGTTCGTCGAGGGCGATTGGGAGTTCAAGGCGTTCGCGTTGCCGACCCGGGCGACGTCGTGATCCAGGCGAAGTCTTCTACCGGCGCAAGTCTCAGCAGTAGGTTCCGGCCCTGCAACTCGTCTATCCCGACGTGCACGGCGTGTGGCCTTGGGAGCCTGATTGCCACCTGTTTTCCGGCCAGCAACCGATGCCTGGCAACTTCGCCGCCTGACCCGCTTCTGCATGAAGTTGCGCCATGATGCATAATCGTGCACATGGGAGCTCGGGTCGCAATCGCCGGTGCCAGCGGTTACGCCGGTGGCGAGCTGCTGCGACTGGTGGCTGCTCATCCGGATCTGGAGATCGCCGCGGTGACCGCGCACACCAATGCCGGCCAAAGGGCGGGCGAGGTCCACCCCAACTTGCGCTCGGTCGCCGAGCTCGTCTTCGCCGCGACGGACGCGAGCATCCTCCGCGAGGCGGACCTCGTCTTCCTCGCGCTCCCGCACGGCGCCTCGGCGGCATTGGCCGCCGACCTGCCCGGGTCGGTCAAGATCGTCGACCTAGGCTCCGATCACCGCCTCGGCGACCCGGCCGCCCACGAGCGGTACTACGGCGGCGCCCACGCTGAGGCGTGGACCTACGGCCTGCCCGAACTGCCGGGCCAACGCGCGCTTATCGCGGCGTCCGGCCGGGTGGCCAACACCGGCTGTCATGCGGTCGCGGCGATCCTCGCCATCTCGCCGCTGATCGCGGCCGGCGTCGCCGATGCGGACGA
>JAVHVD010000086.1:0-3987 GCA_032160745.1 Pseudonocardiales bacterium | reverse complement strand
CCACGCTGCGAGAGGCGGCCGCGGGTCTCGGCACCGTGGCGTCGCCGATCGGCGTCCATCCGGCCCTCGTCGAGCTCGTGTGGGCCCGCTACGACGCGGCGCTCGACCAGCCCAGCGCAGCGGCCACGCAGGCGCGTAGATCGCCAAGAGTTCCTGGTCGCTCGCAGTGACCAGCGGCGCGACCTCGAGCAGGCTGGGGACCACCGCCTGGCCGATCATGATCGACATTGTCGCGGCCACGTTGCGCTCCGGCACCCCGAGCCCTGCGGCAGCGCGCGGCAGCAGCACCGCGTGCATGAATCCGCCCAGCGCCGCCGCCTGTTACGACGCCGTAGCGGCGGAAGGGTTCCGGTAGACTTCGCCGCGTTCACAGACTGGCACGGCCAGGTAGCTCAGTTGGTACGAGCGACCGCCTGAAAAGCGGTAGGTCGGCGGTTCGACCCCGCCCCTGGCCACCTCGGAAGCCCTCGATGTACGTCGGGGGCTTCTGCCTTGTGAAGGTGTCTTATGAAGGCTTTGCGCTGTGCGCGTCGTACACCGCGCGGAATGCCTCGGCGACCTTCGGATGCTTGGCCAGTACCGGGCGCAGCGCGTCGTTCTCGATCCGCAGGCCGGTGACCCGGCTCGACGACGTGACCGTCGCGCGGCGCTGACCGCCGCCGAGCAGCGCCATCTCGCCGACGACGTCGCCCTCGCCGAGCTCGGCGATCTGCTCGCGCTGATGGAAGACGAGCGCAGTGCCGCTGGTGAGCACGTAGCACGCGTCGGCCGGGATGCCCTCTTGGACGAGCGGCCAGCCGGCCGGCAGAGCGAAGGGGCCACCGGCCTCGACCAGCGCGGCGAGATCGTCCCGACTGCACTGGGCGAACGTCGGGTACCCGCTCAGCTTTCCGATCAGTTCGCGCTTCTCGCCATGCGGCATGTCACCCTCGCTCTCGTCCACGGCGCGGCCCGCCGCTGCCCGATGAAGGCGAAGCCTAGGGCACCCAAACGGGCCGCGCTCCCCGAAAGCGAGCGACCGCGGCCGCGGGGAGGGACGGCGATTACCGGTCCGGCGCCGCCGGGCGGTCGCGACCGGCGCCGCCCTCAGGCGGCGTGGGCGGGACGTCGATCGGGGCCCCGCTCGCCACCGCGGTCACCGCGGCGTCCGCTGCCTTCGTCTCGGCCGCCGCTCTGGCCTGCTGGCCGGACACCATCCGCAGCGGGACCTCCTTCAGCATCGCCGAGAGCACGACACCGGCGACCAGCACGATCGCGCCGACGAGGAACACGAGATCCATCGCGTCGGAGAAGCCGACCAGGATGGGATGCCGCACGTTCGCCGGCAGCGACGCGAGACCGCTGGTGTCATTGAGGTTGAAGCCGTTGCCGGCCGGGAGCTGGACTCCGCTCTTCGTCAGCTCGCTGTTGATGTTCGAGCCGGCGTTGGTGAACAGGATCGACAGGAAGATCGCCGTTCCGAGCGAGCCGCCCACCTGACGGAAGAACGTGACCGCCGAGGTGGCGACACCCATGTCGCGCGGATCGACGGAGTTCTGCATGGCCAGGACGATGGTCTGCATGTTCATACCCAGGCCGAGACCGAAGATCGCCATGTAGATGTCGGTCTGCCACAGCGCGGTGTCCGCACCGATCCGCGTCATGGTCAGCAGCCCGAGCACCATCAGGATCGAGCCGATGACCGGAAACACCTTGTAGCGCCCGGTCCGCGAGGTGATCTGGCCGGTCGCGAGGGACGCGGTCATCATGCCCGCGATCAGCGGCAGCAGCAGCAGACCGGCCTTGGTCGGCGACGCACCCTTGACGATCTGCAGGTACAGCGGGATCGCGGCGATGCCGCCGAACATCCCCATCCCGACGATCGTGGCTTGGGCCGAGCCGACCGCGAAGACGCTGCCGCGGAACAGCCGCAGTGGCAGCAGCGCCTCGTCCCCCATGGCGGCCTCGACCCGGACGAAGGCGACGAGCCCGATCGCGCCGAGGACGTAGCAGGTGAAGGCGGCGGCGGAGCCCCAGCCCCAGGTGCGGCCCTGCTCGGCGATGATCAGCAGCGGGACCAGGCCGACGACGAGCATCGCCGCGCCGCCCCAGTCGATCCGGTGGTCACGCCGGGTGTGCTCGAGCTTCAGCACCCCCTGGACGACGACGAGCGCCAGGACGCCGATCGGCACGTTGATGTAGAAGATCCACCGCCAGCCGGGGATGCCGATGATGCTGGACTGCCCTGCGAAGAAGCCGCCGACGACCGGGCCGAGGACCGACGCGCTCGCGAACACGGCCATGAAGTAGCCCTGGTACCGGGCCCGCTCGCGGGGCGGAATGATGTCGCCGATGATCGCCAGCGCCAGTGGCATCAAGCCGCCGGCGCCGATGCCCTGGAACGCGCGGAACGCGGCCAGCATGTACATGTTCTGGGCCAGCCCGCACAGCGCGGAACCCAGGATGAAGATCGAGATCGCGAGCATGAACAGCGGCTTGCGGCCGTAGATGTCGGAGAGCTTGCCGAACAGCGGCGTGGAGATCGTCGAGGTGATCAGGAAGGCCGTGGTCACCCACGCCTGGACGGACAGGCCGTGCAGGTCGTCGCCGATCGTGCGGATTGCGGTCGACACGATCGTCTGGTCCAGCGCGGCGAGGAACATGCCGAGCATCAGCCCGGACAGGATCGTCATGATCTGCTTGTGACTCAAGCCGCCCGGCTCCATCGCGACGTCGGTCTGCTCGGTCGTCGACGTGGCCATCAGTTCGTGCTCCCTGCTCCGTGCGCGGCAATCTGCTCGGTGAACCAGCTGCCGTGGGCCGACTCGTAGGAGTCGGCGAAGCGGCTCAGCATCTCGGCGAATTGCCGAAGCTCGGTGTCGGTCCAACCGTCGAGCATCTCGGCGAAACGCTCCAGACGTATTTGATCATGTTCGGCCAACACGACTTCGGCCTTGGGGGTCAGCGCCAACAGGCTCGCCCGCCCGTCCTCGGGATCGGAGCGGCGTTCGAGCAGCCCGTCCTTGACGAGGGCAGCGACCTGGCGGCTCACCGTGGACGGGTCGGAGCGCAGCGCGTCCGACAGCGTGGCGGCCCGCAACGGCCCGTCGGTCCGGATCTGCTTGAGCAGCAGATGGGCGGACCACTCGACGTCTGACGCGGCCACGGCGAGCATGCGTGCCCGGGCCTTGGTGAACGTGCGCATGAGGGCCACGATGCTGTCGGCTATGGCGGCGACCTCCGCCGGGGCTGGCCGCGAGGACTTCGGTGGATCGGCGAGATCGGTCATCGGCTCTTTTCCGGATTAGGTGCTAGACGCAACTAGTTGCACGATACAACTATTCCCGTCGCGTCATGCATGCTTCGCCGTCGCCGCCTCGTGCAGGCCCAGGATCTCAACCGCGCGCTCGCGCATCTCTACCTTGCGGACCTTGCCCGTGACCGTCATCGGGAACTCGTCGACGACGTGCACATAGCGCGGGATCTTGTAGTGGGCCAGCTTCCCGGAGCAGAAGGCGCGCAGCGCCTCGGCGTCCAGCGCAGCGCCCTCGCGCAGCCGGACCCAGGCCATCAGCTCCTCGCCGTACTTCTCGTCCGGCACCCCGATCACCTGGGCATCCACGACGTCCGGATGCGTGTAGAGGAACTCCTCGATCTCGCGCGGGTACACGTTCTCGCCGCCGCGGATGACCATGTCCTTGATCCGGCCGACGATGTTGAGATAGCCCTCGCCGTCCATCGTCGCGAGGTCACCGGTGTGCATCCAACCGTTGCGCAACACCTCGGCGGTCTTGGCCGGCTCGTCCCAATAGCCGACCATCACCGAGTACGCGCGAGTGCAGAGTTCACCCGGCTCACCGCGCGGCACCGGCAGGTCCGTATCCGGGTCGACCACCATCACCTCGACGTGCGGGTGGACACGACCGACCGTCGAGGTGCGCCGGTCCAGTGAGTCGTCCTTGCGGGTCTGCGTCGACACCGGCGAGGTCTCGGTCATGCCGTAGCAGA
>JAVHVD010000085.1:0-5134 GCA_032160745.1 Pseudonocardiales bacterium | reverse complement strand
ACCTGGTCGAGCGGCAGCCGTGGCTGTCCGAGGATGACCTGACCGTGCCGGTCGAGGTGAGCTTCCCGACGCCGGACGCGGCGGATCTTCCGGAATCCCTGGCGCCCGAGCCCGTTGCCGCCGAGCCCGTTGCCGCCGAGCCGCGTGGGCCCGAGCCGGGTGGGCCCGAGCCGGGTGGGCCCGAGCCGGGTGGGCCCGAGCCGGTGGCGCCCGAGCCGGTGGCGCCCGGATCGTCCGCGCCACCCCCGACTCGCCCGCGGCCTCGACCGGCGCCGGCTGAAGTCGCGCTGACCGCTGCGCTGACGACGGCACCGGAGCCCGAGCCGGCCGCGCCCCAGGCACTTGCGCCGGCGGAGCCGCGCCCGCGACCCTGGCCGCAGCGCATCGTGGACATTGCGGAGAGCGCGTGACCGCTGGCGTGGTCGTCGGGGCCGGTCCCAACGGCCTGGCCGCGGCGGTTGCCCTCGCCCGCGCCGGCGTCGCCGTGACGGTGCTCGAATCGCACGACACGATCGGCGGCGGCACGCGGACCGAGGAGCTCACGGTCCCCGGCGTGCGGCACGACGTGTGCTCGGCCATGCACCCGCTGGCCGTGGGCTCGCCGTTCCTGCAGACGCTCGACCTCGGCCGGCATGGGCTGGAGTGGTGCTGGCCGGAGATCGACCTCGCCCATCCCCTCGACACGGGGACGGCCGGCGTCCTGGAACGGTCCGTCGACAACACTGCGGCCGGTCTGGGCCGCGACGGCGCGGCGTGGCGCCGCCTGTTCGAGGCGCATGCGAAGCGCTTCGACGACCTCGGCGCCGACATCCTGCGGCCGGTTGCCCACGTGCCCCGGCATCCGTTACTGCTCGCCTCCTTCGGCCTGCGCGCGCTGGCGCCCGCGTCGTGGATCGCCCACCGTTGGCACGAGGACGAGACCCGCGCGCTGTTCGGCGGGATGGCCGCACACGCGTTCCGGCCGCTGACCAGTCCGACGAGCGCCTCGGTCGGATTGGCACTCGGCCTGTCGGCCCACCGGTACGGCTGGCCGGTGGCGCGGGGCGGATCGAGCGCCATCACCGACGCGCTGGCCGCCGAGCTGCGTGCCCACGGGGGGCGGATCGAGACCGGACGTCACGTTTCGTCGCTGAATGAGGTCGACGGCGCGGACGTGGTGCTGCTCGATCTCTCACCGCGCGGTGTGCTCGACCTGGCCGGCGATCGGTTGCCCGCTCGGATCGCCCGCGCGTACCGCCGCTACCGCTTCGGCCCGGCCGCCTACAAGGTCGACCTCGCGGTCGAGGGTGGCGTGCCGTGGACCAATGCCGAATGCCGCCGGGCCGGCACGGTGCACGTCGGTGGCACCTTCGACGAGGTGGCTGCCGCCGAGGCGGACGTCGCCGCCGGGCGGATGCCTGAGCGGCCGTTCATGCTGGTGGGTCAGCAGTACCTCGCCGATCCGTCCCGCTCCGTTGGCAACGTCCATCCCATCTGGATCTACGCGCACGTCCCGCACGGCTATACCGGGGACGCGACGGAGGCCGTGCTGCGCCAGCTGGAGCGGTTCGCGCCCGGAGTCCTGGAGCGCATCGTCGGCCAGGCCGTCCGCGGACCGATGGACTACGCGAAGTACAACCCCAACTTCGTCGGCGGCGACATCTCGACCGGGGCGAACGATCCCGTGCAGGTGCTGCTGCGCCCACGCGTGGCGATCGATCCGTACCGGACCGGCATCCCCGGCGTGTACATCTGCTCGGCCGCGACACCGCCCGGTGGCGGCGTGCACGGGATGTGCGGCGCCAACGCCGCCGCGTCCGCACTCCGCCACCTCGCCCGCTAGCATCCCGAGCTTTCCCGTCCCCTCTCCCCGTCCCCGCTCCCCGTCCCTATCTCGGTTGACTGGCGCCTTACGCCTTCACTGGCGCGTTATAGGGCGCCAGTCGGCCGATAAGGCGCCAGTCAACTGAGGGGGTAACCGGGGCTGGGCGTTAGACCGCGGCAGTCACCACGACGGGGATGCCGTTCAGGGCCGCCGTCCCGGTCAGCGCGTCGAAGAGCAGGTCGTCGGCGAGGACGTTCGAGTTCACCCCGGCATGCGCGGTGGCCACGGCCGTCCGGACACCGTCGACGTCGTGACCCCACCCGTGCGGAATGCTGATCACGCCCGGCCGGATCGTGTCGGTGATCTCGACCGGCACCCGCACCTGCCCGACGCGGGAGCGGACGAGCGCGTCCCCACCGTCGGTGAGCCCGAGCCGGTTCGCGTCGTCGGGGTGGACCTGCGCGGTGCAGCGGTTCCCCCCACGAACCAGCGGCGCGATGTTGTGCATCCACGAGTTGTTCGAGCCGAGCTGGCGACGCCCGACGAGCACCATCGCGCCGTCCGGTGCCTGGTCGAGCACCGCCACCAACCGAGCGACGTCGACGGTGATGGCCTCGGGTGCCAGTTCGACGCACCCGCTCTGCGTCGAGAGGACGTCGGGAATCCGCGCGACCATCGCACCGAAGTCGATTCCGTGCGGCGCCGCTTCGAGGTCGGCCAGTGTCACGTCGTACGGCCCAGCCCGCAGCATCAGGTCGACGAGGCGGGCCGGACCGAATCGATCCCCGGCGATGGCCGGGTCCAAGCCGGCGCGGTTCGCGACCTCGGCCGCGACAAAGGCGTCGATCGCGTCGACGTCGGCGTTCGGACCCTGGCCGGTCAGGATGCCGACCAAGCGCAGCATCGTCTGCCACTCCTGCGGCAGCTCGGCCGGCAGGATCGGCGGCGTCCAATTGGCGACACTGCGCACCGCGAACTGGTAGAGCGCGACGTCGTAGTGCGGGCGTTGGAAAGCGGACGGCCCAGGCAGGATCACGTCGGCATGCCTCGTCGTCTCGTTCAGGTAGACATCGATCGACACCATGAAGTCGAGCTGCTCGAGCGCGTCGGACAGGCGGGCGGCGTTCGGCGTCGACACGCAGGGGTTGCCGCTCGAGGTGATGAGCGCGCGGACCTGCCCGTCGCCCGGCGTCAGGATCTCCTCGGCGAGCGTGCCCACTGGTAGTTCACCGAGGACCTCGGGCAACCCGCGCACCCGGCTGTGCCAACGCGCGTGCCGGAACGGCCGCCGCGGGCCGGGCGCGCTGTTTGCCTGTCCCGCCGCAGCGAGCGGGAACATCGCGCCGCCTTCGCGGTCGAGATTGCCGGTGAGGACGTTGAGCACGTCGATCAGCCAGCTGGCCAGCGTCCCGAACGTCTGGGTAGTGGTGCCGATGCGTCCGTAGACGGCGGCCCGATCGGCGGCCGCCAGTTCGTGGGCGATGCGACGGATGTCGGCGGCCGCCAGGCCGGCGTGCGCGGCGACGACTTCAGGCGTGAACGGCTTGGCCAGCACGCTCACCTCGTGGACGCCGTGGACGTGCTCGGTGAGCCGGCCGAGATCGACGAGGCCGTCCTCGACGATCACCTGGACGAGCGCGAAGAGCAGCAGCGCGTCGGTGCCGGGGCGGATGGCCAGATGCTCGTCGGCGACCTCGACCGTACGCGAGCGACGGGGGTCGACCACGACGATCTTGCCGCCGCGCTCGCGGATACCACGTAGCCGCCCCCGTACGTCAGCGGCCGTCATCAGGCTGCCGTTCGAGACGAGCGGGTTGGCGCCGAGCATCAGCAGGTACTGCGTGCGGTCAAGGTCGGGGACCGGCACTGTGAGCGGGTCGCCGAACATGTAGCCGGCCGAGAAGTGCTTGGGCATCTGGTCGACGGTGCTGGCCGAGAAGACGTTGTGCGATCCGAGCGCCTTGATCAGGACCCGGTTGTACAGCAGTGCCGAGACGTTGTGCGCCGACGGATTGCCCAGATAGAAAGCCACCGCGTCGCGGCCGTGCGCGGTCAGGACGCGCGAGAGGCCGGCGTCGATGGCTGCGAACGCCTCGTCCCACGTCGCTGGGACGAACTCGCCGGCGCGCTTGATCAGCGGCTCGCGCAGCCGGTCGGGGTCGTCGTGCAGGCTCGCCAGCGACGCTCCCTTCGGGCAGATGTAGCCCGCCGAGAACACGTCGTCGGGATCGCCTCGTACGTCGGTGATCTGGTCGCCGTTCAGGGTGATCTTGAGCCCGCACGTCGCTTCGCACAGCGGGCAGGTGACGAATGCAGTGGTCATGCGCTCACTGTGTCATTTCGGGGGCGAGCAGGCCATGACGCCAGCGGTCACGCGGTCACGCGGTCACGCGGTCAGCGGCGGGTTGCGCGGTTGGGCCGCGACCGCAGCCAGCCGGATCGGAGGTGCGCAGCGCGTCACTGTGCCCGGCACCGCGCAGCGGCGAGACGCGCTACCGGCCGGTGAGCAGCTCGACGACTGGAGCGAGTGCTTCGGCGTATTCGGCGTTGACGGTGATGTATGAGGTGCCGAACTCCTCGCGGCGGCGCTGCAATTCGTCGACCATTTCCTGGGTCGACCCGCGCAGCATCACCAGCGAATTGGTGGCGATCAATGTTGCGGCGTCAGCACCGATGTAGCGCTGGGCGTGGGGTGGCACGTCCACGCCGACGACGAAGAGGTTCATCGCGAGCTCGATCCGTGCGGCCCGGTCACCGGCCCGCGTCCGCAACTCGGCAACCTGCGCGGCGACCGACTCTCGGCTGACGAGCGCGCCCGCGGCGATGGTGACGATGTCGGCCTTCGCCGCAGCGAGTGCCCGCGCCTTGGGGCCGCCGGCGGCCATCAACACCGGCGTGTGCAGGGCATCGCCATCCAGCGCGCGCAACCGGTCGATCGTGTCGGCCACCTGGGCCAGCCGCTCGTCGGGTGAACCGAACGGCAGGCCGAGGCCCTTCGCCCACTCCGCGACGATCGGACGGCCGGTGCCGATGCCCAGCTCGAACCGTCCGCCGGTCAGCGCGGAGAGGCTGTGCGCGTCCCACGCGGCCAGACCGGCCGGCCGCAGCGGCGCGGCGAACACGAAGGTCCCGATCCGCAACTCGGGCGACGACGCCGCCGCCATGGCCAGGGCCGGGACCGGCGACAGGAGTTGCAGGCCGTCGGGCATGAGCAGCGTCGAGTAGCCGAGTCCGGCGACGCGGACAGCGAGGGCACGCCAGGCGGCGCCACCGGACTGCGGCGTGCCGACTACGCCGAAGCGGAACGGGCGGACGTCGGTCACGGTCGGC